>DATEKT010000286.1:0-14945 GCA_035277305.1 Steroidobacteraceae bacterium
GCCCAGTCACCGGCAGCTGGTAGAGATAGGCGTACGTGTGCGCCATCAGCTCGTTCGCCTTCTTGGTCGCGGCGTAGAACGACAGCGGATGGTCGACGTTCTGATGCACGGAGAACGGCATCTTCGTATTCGCGCCGTACACGGAGCTGGTCGAAGCGTACACGAGATGTTCGGCGCCGTTGTGGCGGCAGCCTTCGAGAATGTTGGCGAAGCCGACGACGTTGCTGTCCACGTACGCGAGCGGATTCTGCAGCGAGTAGCGCACGCCGGCCTGCGCCGCGAGGTGAATGACGCGCTGGAATTTCTCGGCCGCGAACAGCGCCTGCATGCCGGCGCGATCGGCGAGGTCGAGCTTGACGAAGCGGAAGTTCGGCCGGGCGCGCAACTGCGCGAGCCGTGCTTCCTTCAGCGTGACGTCGTAATAGTCGTTGAGGTTGTCGAGGCCGACGACTTCATCGCCGCGTTCGAGCAACAGCTGCGCCGCGTGATAGCCAATGAACCCGGCCGCACCGGTGACGAGAAATTTCATGAGGGACTTTCTGTACGAACTTGCAGTTAGAACGCGTCTGCCGGCCCGCGGTTCAACGGCACCCTAGGGGTCCCGGTTCCGCGCGAAGATCACCATGACGACCCGACACGAAGACCTGGCCGCGTGGCGCCACTCGATTGCACTGGCTGCCAAAGTGTACGCGGCGACGCGGCAACTGCCCAGCGACGAGCCGCTCGGGCTCGTCGGGGAACTGCGGCGCGCAGCGCTCTCGGTCCCGAGCAGCATCGCCGCAGGCGCTGCCTGCGGGCGTCGCGGCGAGTTCGTGCATTGTCTGCAGGCGGCGCGCAGTGCGTTGGCGCAGCTGCAAACGCAACTGGTCATCGCCGCGGGGGAAGAGTTGATCCGCGGCGCTGCCGCGCCGCTTGCGGATGTAACAGAAGTCGCTCGCGCGCTCGATGGCTTGATCCGGCGGGTGCGAACGTCAGCCCTGGCTGCGCACGCACGCGCTTGCGCGCCGCCGGATGTGGGTTAGCCGGCAAAAAGTCACGCCTTTTGCCGGCGTCTTCGTCGAAAGGGCCTCGGCCGCTTTCGACCAGAAAACTAGAGGCGTCCGTCGACTTCGCTGGCGTCGAACACGTACTTGATGTCGTAGAGGACGTGCGGCTTGCGTGCGAGGCCGCGAATGGCGTCGATGCCCATGTCGCGGAATTCCTTGTGCGCAACGGCCAGCACGATTGCGTCGTAGCGGCCTTTCGCCGGCTTGCGGATCGGCTTGATGCCGTACTCGTGCTCGGCTTCGGCGGCGTTGACCCACGGATCGTACACGTCGACCTTCGCGCCGTACTTCGCCAGCTCGCTCACCACGTCCGCCACTTTCGAGTTGCGCACGTCGGGGCAGTTCTCCTTGAACGTCAGGCCCATCATCAGGATGCGCGAGCCCTTCACGTGGATGCGCTTGCGGATCATCAGCTGCGCGACGCGCTCGGCGACGTAGATCGCCATGTTGTCGTTGATGCGCCGGCCGGCCAGGATCATCTCGGGGTGATAGCCGATCTCCTGCGCCTTGTGCGTCAGGTAGTACGGGTCGACGCCGATGCAATGGCCGCCGACCAGGCCCGGACGGAACGGCAGGAAGTTCCACTTCGTGCCCGCGGCCTGCAACACCTCTTCGGTGTCGATGCCGAGGCGGTTGAAGATCAGCGACAGCTCGTTGATCAGCGCGATGTTGACGTCGCGCTGGGTGTTCTCGATCACCTTGGCCGCTTCGGCGACGCGGATGCTCGACGCTTTGTGCGTGCCGGCCTTGACGATGCTCGCGTACAGCGAGTCGACGAAGTCGGCGACTTCGGGCGTCGAGCCGGAGGTGATCTTCTTGATCGTCGTCAGGCGGTGCTGCTTGTCGCCCGGGTTGATGCGCTCCGGACTGTAGCCGGCGAAGAAGTCGCGGTTGAAAGTCAGACCGGACAGCCGCTCGAGGATCGGCACGGCGATTTCCTCGGTGCAGCCCGGATAGACGGTCGACTCGAAGACGACCACGTCGCCCTTCTTCAGCACGCCGCCGAGCAGCTCGCTGGCGCGCACGATCGGCGTGAGGTCCGGGCGCTTGTAGTTATCGATCGGCGTCGGCACGGTCACGATGTAGACATGGCAGGGCCGCAGGTCTTTCACGTCGGTCGTGTAGCTGAGGTGCTTCGCGGCACGCAGCTCGGCCGGCTCGACCTCGAGGGTGCTGTCGCGCCCCTTCTTCAGCTCCGCGACGCGCGCAGCCTTGATGTCGAAGCCGACGGTGCGGAAGTGCTTGCCGAATTCCACGGCCAGCGGCAGGCCGACATAACCGAGGCCGACGACGGCGACTTTGCAATTGCGCAGACTGAATTCAGGCATGAGATCGGGGGGTGCTTGGAGTTGTTCGGGAGGGCGAAGGATGCCACAAAGACGTTGCAAAAACAGAGACGTAAGTCACTGAGGCCCCTCTCACTACCCGCTTCTACAGCAGGTACGCAACGGCCCAAAGGCCAGTCAGCGTCAGGGTCACCGTGTAGGGCAGCGCCATCCACATCATGCGGCCGTACGAAAGTCTGATCAGCGGCGCCAGCGCCGAAGTCAGCAGGAACAGGAAGGCGGCCTGGCCGTTCGGCGTTGCGATGCTCGGAATGTTCGTGCCGGTGTTGATGGCGACCACCAGAGCGTCGAACTGCTCGCGCGTGATCGTGCCTTCGAGCAGCGCCGCTTTCACTTCGGTGATGTAGATCGTCGCGACGAAGACGTTGTCGCTGATTGCGGAGAGCGCCGCGTTGGCGAGATAGAACATCGCGGTCTGCGAGCGTCCCTGCAGTTGCAGGACCGCGCTCACGACGGGCTCGAACAGGTGCTGGTCGTGCAGGATCGCGACGATCGCGAAGAACACCACCAGCAGCGCGGTGAACGGCAGCGCCGCCTCGAACGCCTTGCCGAGGCGCTGCTCCTCGGTCACTCCGGTGAATGCCGTCGCGAGCACGATGATGAGCAGGCCGATGAGTCCGACCTCGGCGAAATGGAAACCGAGCGCGATGACCAGGATCACCGCCGCAATCGCTTGCACGATGAGCGCCGCGACCTCGCGCGAAGTGCGCTTGCGACTCTGCTCGCGATCGTATTCCGCGAGCACCTCACGCACGCTGGCGGGCAGGGTCGTGCCGTAACCGAACCAGCGCAGCTTCTCGACGATGATGCACGTCGCGAGGCCCGCGGCCAGCACCGGCAGCGACACCGGCGCCATGTGCCGGAAGAACTCCACGAATGTCCAGCCGGCCTGCTTCGCGATCAGCAGGTTCTGCGGCTCGCCGACCTGCGTCATGACGCCGCCGAGCGCAGTGCCGACCGACGCATGCATCATCAGGCCGCGCAGGAACGCGCGGAATGCATCGAGATCGGAGCGATGCAGCTCGTGCACGGCTTCGTCCTGGCCGGCGTCGTGCTCCGCATCGTAGTGCTTGCCGGAAGCGAAGCGATGGAACACCTGGTAGAAACCGGCGCCGATGGTGATCAGCACGGCGATCACTGTGAGCGCGTCGAGGAATGCCGACAGCGCCGCGGATGTCAGGCAGATCGCGAGCGCCAGCGCGGTGCGCGAGCGAATGCCGAGCAGAATCTTTGTGAAGGTGAACAGCAGCAGCTCGCGCAGGAAGTAGATGCCTGCGACCATGAACACGAGCAGCAGAATGACCGGCATCGCGGTCAGCGTTTCGTCGTACACCGACGCGGGCGTCGTGAGGCCGAGCAGCACACCCTCGATCGCGAGCAGGCCGCCGGGCTGCAGCGGATAACAGCGCAGCGCCATCGCCAGCGTGAAGATGAACTCCAGGAGCAGCAGCCAGCCCGCGATGACGGGTCCGTCCGCGCCGGCGACCAGCATCACCAGCGGATTGACGGCCAGGAAGGCGACGATCGTCAGCTTGTACCAGTCGGGCGCGTGACCGAGGAAGTTGCGAGCGAGGGCTTGCGCGAGCGCCATGGAGATTCGCTACGCGGGGACTGGCACTGGCAGCTCGTCCCGTACTTGTTCGCTCTCTGTCGTCCGCCGGAGGTTCAAGGCTTCTCGCCGCCACACGGTCTTGTTGCCGCTGATCTTGTCGATCGCGATGAGAATGCGCTCGTGCGCCGCGAGCTCATCGTCGCTGGCGCGCACGACACGCAGTACGCCGCGCGGCCGCGCCGCCGCAGCTGGCTCGTGCGACACGCTGACATGGATCTCGGTGATCTCTCCGAGCACCAGCGCCGTCTGGCCGCCCGTCATGGCGAGATAGACATCGAGCAGGATCTGCGCATCGAGCAGTGCGCCATGCAGCTCGCGATGTGAGTTGTCGACGTCGTAGCGCTTGCAGAGCGCATCGAGGCTGTTGCGCTGACCCGGATGCATCTGCCGCGCGAGCGGCAACGTGTCGATCACCGTGCAGAGATCGCCCATGCAGCGCGCGGGGCCCGGCAGACGTTTCAGCTCCGCATCGAGGAATGCGATATCGAACGCGGCGTTGTGGATGACCAGCTCCGCGCCGTTCACGAACTCGAGCAGCTCGTCGACGATTTCCGCGAAGCGCGGCTGCTGCGCGAGGAACGCGTCGGTGATGCCGTGCACGTCCTGCGCGGCACGATCGATCAGCCGGTCCGGGCGCAGGTAGCGGTGGAAGCGCCGGCCGGTCTTGCGGCGATTGATCAGCTCGACGCAGCCGATCTCGATGACGCGATGGCCCTGCTCCGGTTCCAGCCCCGTGGTTTCGGTGTCGAGTACGACTTGCCGCATGGCGCGCTCAGACCGCCGCGCGCATCGCCTGCACGACGCGCGCCTGCTGAGCTTCAGTGAGGTAAGGGTGCATCGGCAGGCTGATCACGCGCTGGCCGGCAGCCTCGGACACCGGGAATGCACCGGCCTTCTGCCCGAGGTCCGCGAACACCGGCTGCAGGTGCAGCGGCATCGGATAGTGCACGGCCGTCGGAATCCCCTGCGCTTTCATGCCTTGCTCGAACTTGTCGCGATTCGCGACTTCGATCGTGTACTGGGCGTACATGTGCGTGCAACCGGGGGCGACGATCGGTGTCGTCACGCGCCGCGCCGGGTCGCTCTCGTCGCCGAACGCCGCAGCGATCATTTCGCTGTAGCGTGCGCCGATGCGGATGCGCGCCGCGACTTCGTCGTCGAAAATTTCCATCTTCGCGAGCACCACGGCCGCCTGCAGCGTGTCGAGCCGGCCGTTGATGCCGAGCCGCGGATGGTGATAGCGCCGGTCCTGGCCGTGCACGCGGATCTCGCGCATGACTTTCGCGAGCGCGTCATCGTCGGTGAACAACGCACCGCCGTCGCCGTAGCACCCGAGCGGTTTCGACGGGAAGAACGAGGTCGAGCCCACTTCCGACAAACCGCACGATCGCCTGCCGCGATAACGCGCGCCGAAACTCTGCGCGGCATCCTCGATCACCGCAATGCGATGCTTGCGCGCGATGGCGTTGATGCTGTCCATATCGCCGCACTGGCCGTACAGCGACACCGGCATGATCGCCTTGGTGCGCGGCGTGATGGCGGCTTCGAGCAGCCGCGGATCGATGTTGTACGTGCGCGCGTCGATATCGACGAAGACCGGCTTCGCGCCGGCCAGGGCGATCATTTCGCCCGTCGCGATGAAGGTGAAAGGCGACGTGATGACTTCGTCGCCGCGCCCGATGCCGTACGCCAGCAGCGCGATCAGCAGCGTGTCGGTGCCGCTCGACGCGCCGATGCAATGCTTGACGCCGACGTACTCGGCAAGCTTGCGCTCGAGCTCCTGCCCCTCGGCGCCGAGAATGTACTGTCCGTGATCCAGCACCGCCTGCATGCGCCGGTTCATGGATTCGCGCACGCGCTGATATTGAGTCTTGAGGTCGATGAAATCCATGCGCCGCGATGATAAGCGCACTTCCCGCCCACCGCTATCGGCCAGCCGCTTCTCTTTCCAGCAGCTCGTCGATGGCTTCGTTGGCGAGCCGGTCCGCGCGCTCGTTGCCCGGCACGCCGGCGTGACCTTTCACCCAGTGCCACTCGATCTTGTGCCGCTCGATCTCGCGCTCGAGCTGCTGCCACAGATCGACGTTCTTGACCGGCTTCTTGTCCGCAGTGCGCCAGTCGCGCGCTTTCCATTGCGGCAGCCACTCGAGAATGCCTTTGCGCACGTACTGCGAGTCCGTGTAGAGCGCGACCGCGCACGGCTTCTTCAACGCCGCGAGCGCGCGGATCGCCGCGGTCAGCTCCATGCGGTTGTTGGTCGTCAGGAGCTCGCCGCCGCGCAATTCCTTCTCGTGCGCGCCGGATAACAGCACGACGCCCCAGCCGCCCGGACCGGGATTGCCGCGACAAGCACCGTCTGTGTAGATCTCGACTGCAGGCGCCATTCTTTTTCTGCGTCAACCGCTGCCGCGCGTCGTCGGCTCGATCAGGCCGCCGACCACTTTCGGCCGCAGGCGCCACCGCGGCCGGATCGGCGTGAGCGTGTAGACGCGCTTGCGTGCCTTGATCATGTAGCCGCCCGCGAACATCGGCCACAGGTACTGGCCGCTGCGCTCGAAGAAACTCTGCGACGAAGGCGCGCCCGAGCCGAGCGGCAACGTGAACAGGTAGCGGCGCGCATCGACGATCTCGAAACCGAGGAGCTTCAGCCAGTCGCGCAGCCGGCGCTCGCCGATCATGCGCTCGAGCCCGGGCGGAAAGCCGTCGCGCGCGAACAGGTGACGCAGACCCCAGCTCGACAGCGGCCGGAAACCGAGCACGACCAGGTGCCCTTCCGCGGAGAGAATGCGGCCGACCTCGCGCAGGATCTCGTGCGGCTCGGGCTCGTACTCGAGCGTGTGCGGCAGCACGACCGCGTCGACCGAATCCGATGCGATCGCGAGCGAATCGGTGCGGGAACGGATCGCTGCAGGCCGGTCGGCCGGCCGCGAGCCGTGCCACGCGAGCACGGCCTTGCGCTGGGTTCGACCTTCGGCGAGCAACCCGTCGTCGTCGCCCCATTGTCCGATCTGCAAAAGTTGCCAGCCGAAGACCTGCGCGAGCGCTTCGGCCGCGAGCTTGCGCTCGCGCGTATACACGCGCTGGCCGAGCGCGGAGCGCAGCCAGGACTGCATGTCGGGTGCGGGATCGTCCATGAGCGAAGAATAGCGCGCCTCACGCCCCGACTGACGCTTGCTGGCCCCCACCCCCGCATGTTTAATACGGCCTCGAAAACTTTTCGGGTACGCGATGCTGCAGGTCACGCCAGTTCGGGCATTTGCCGACAACTACATCTGGCTGATCCACGCGCCACGCGATGCCGCCCAGGTCGTGGCGGTCGATCCCGGCGACGCGGCGCCCGTCGAGCGCGCTCTGGCGGACCGGCACCTCACCCTCGCGGGCATCCTGCTCACGCATCATCACGCCGATCACGTCGGCGGCGTCGCCGCTTTGTTACAAAACCGGCGCATCCCGGTATTCGGTCCCGGCAGCGAGCGCCTGCCAGGCGAGCCCACGCGGCTAAGGCAGGGCGATCGCGCCACGCTCGCAGCCCTGGGCCTGGAATTCACGGTTCTCGACATCCCCGGTCACACCGCGGGCCACATCGCTTACGTAGGCCACGGTGCGCTGTTCTGCGGGGACACGCTGTTCAGCGCCGGCTGCGGCCGGCTGTTCGAGGGCACCCCGGAACAAATGGTGGGCTCGCTTGCCAAACTCGCGCAGCTGCCCGCCGAGACGCTCGTGTATTGCGGCCACGAATACACCGTGAGCAACCTGAAATTCGAGCTCGCGGTCGAGCCGCACAACGGGGAGGCAGCGCGCTACCTCGAAGAATGCAGCCGTAAACGCGAGCGGGATGAGGCGACGCTGCCATCGAGCATCAGGCATGAGAGGAATGTGAATCCGTTCCTGCGGTGCGACCAGCAGACTGTGAAGCAGGCCGCGGAAGCCAAAGCCGGCCGCAGGTTACAGAACACAACAGAAATCTTTGCCGTCATCCGGCAGTGGAAAGACGGCTTTCGGGCCTGAGGTTTTGGAGGGTCAATGGGCGAGGCGTGGAGCATCCGGGCAGGGCTGTATGCAATTTTTGCAGCCGCCGCCTTTGTCACTGCCGGTTGCAGCACCGTCGCGACCGCTCCCGAAGACCAGGACACACAGGACGACGAGGCGCTCGTCGAAGAGGTCGAGCTCGACCCCGCGGTCACGAAGATCGACGAAGCCGACATCGGCGTATCCGGCCCCGAGCAGATCGAGGAAGCGATCGAGACGCTCGACGCGCAGACCGAATCCAGTCCGCCGCTGGTCAGCAGCTCCGGCGGCGTGAGCACCACGCCAGCCGTCGGCGACCTGTTCGAGCGCATCCGCACCGGCTTCGTCATCGAGGACGTCGACCACGATGCGATCGACCGCGAAGAGCGGTGGTTCGCGAGTCATCCCGCCTATCTCGACCGCACCTTCAAGCGCGGCGAGCGCTACCTCTACCACATCGTCAAACAAATCGAAGCGCGCAAGATGCCGCTCGAGCTCGCGCTGCTGCCGGTGGTGGAGAGCGCGTTCAATCCCGTCGCGTACTCGCGGGCGCGCGCGTCCGGTCTGTGGCAATTCATTCCCGGCACTGGCCGCCGCTACGACCTGAAGCAGAACTGGTACTACGACGGACGACGCGACGTGATCGTGGCAACGGACGCGGCGCTCGACTACCTGCAGTTCCTCGCGGAAGAATTCGATGGCGACTGGCTGCTCGCCGTCGCGGCCTACAACTGCGGCGAAGGGAATATCGCGCGAGCGGTCGCGCGCAACCGCAAGGCTGGCAAGCCGACCGACTTCTTCAGCCTCAAGCTGCCGCGCGAGACGCGCGCGTACGTACCGAAGCTGCTCGCCATGCGGCGCATCGTGCAGGATCCGGCCGCGCACGGCCTGGAGTTCGCGCCGATTCCGAACGAGCCGTATTTCTCGCAGATCGACGTCGCCGGGCAGATCGACCTGCACGTCGCGGCCGAGCTCGCGGAGCTGGCGCCGGAAGAGCTGCTCGCGCTCAACCCGGCGTTCAACCACTGGGTCACCGATCCCGACGGCCCGCATATGCTGCTGGTGCCGGTGGATCGCGAGGCGAAGTTCACCGAAGCGATCGCTGCGCTGCCGCCGGATAAGCGCGTACGCGTCGTCTATCACCACGTCCGCAAAGGCGACACGCTCGGCGGTATCGCCGACAAGTACGGCGTATCGATTGCCGCGATCAAGACCGCCAACAAGATCCGCGGCACGTTGATTCGCCCGGGACAGGATCTGCTGATCACGGCTGCGCCGACGGGCATGGCGCCTGCGAGCAGCTCGCGCACTGCGTCGCTCGATCCGCCGATGCCTCGCAACACTTCGGACAAGCACATCGTGCGTCGCGGCGACACGCTGTGGAGCATCGCGCGCTCGCACGGTGTGACGATGGAGAGCATCGTGAGCAGCAACGGCCTGGCGACGGACGACACGCTCGCAGTTGGCCAGGTGCTGTCGATTCGCGGAACGACAACGCTCGCTGCGACGGACGCGCAGGCGGTCGAGACTCGCTCCACGACGTACGTAGTGCGCCGGGGCGATACGTTGTCGCGCATCGCCACCCGCTTCCGCGTGCGCCTCTCCGACCTGCTCGGCTGGAACGGCCTGAACAAGCGCAGCACGATCAAGCCGGGACAGCGGCTGGTCATGTACGTCGCGGAGCAGCGCGCCGGAATCTGAGCCGCGTTCTTGCGCTAGACTGCGGGCTGGTCCACTTGCGGAGCAGCCCATGGGATTTCTCGCCGGCAAACGTGCCCTCATCGTCGGTCTCGCGACCGAGCGCTCGATTGCCTACGGCATCGCGCAGGCCATGCGGCGCGAAGGCGCCGAGATCGCGCTCAGCTACCAGGAGCGCTTCAAGGATCGCGTCGAGGGGATGGGCACGGAACTGGGCGCAAGCGCCGTGTTCGAGCTGGATGTGTCGAGCGACGACAGCATCGCTGCGGCATTCGCGACGCTGGGCAAGAAGTGGGACAGCCTCGACATCCTTGTACACGCGGTGGCCTTCGCACCGAGCGACGCCATTCGCGGCGGTTTCGTCGAATCCACGACGCGCGAGAATTTCCGCATCGCGCATGACATTTCCAGCTACAGCCTGACGGCGCTCGCCAAGGCCGCGGAGCCGATGCTCAAGGGTCGCGCGGGCGCGCTGCTCACACTTTCCTATCTGGGCGCGGTGCGTTCCGTGCCGAACTACAACGTGATGGGAGTGGCGAAGGCGAGCCTCGAAGCAACCGTGCGCTTTCTGGCCGCGGACATGGGCCCGAGAGGTATCCGCGTCAACGCAATCTCCGCCGGGCCGATCAAGACGCTCGCGGCCGCCGGTATCGCCGGCTTCCGCAAGATGCTCAGTCACGTGGCGGGCCACTCGCCCCTGCGGCGCAACGTCACGATCGAAGACGTGGGCAACACCGCGGCGTTTCTGTGCTCCGACCTGGCGGCCGGCATCACGGGCGAAGTGATCTACGTCGACGGCGGCTACAGCAGCGTCGGCATGTCGTTCGGCGAAGAAGAGAAGAGCTGAGCGTCGATTATTCGAACAGCTTGTCGTTCTTCACGATCTTCGTGGTGCGCTCGGCCTCGCCGACGTACGCATTGAACTCGCCGTTCCCCGTCTGCACTTCCGCGCGGCGCCGGCGGTTGTTCCGCTCTGCCGCTGCTTCCTTCGACGGGTCCGCATTGCGCACGAGCGTGACCGCGTAAACGGCGTAGTTGCCGTCGTCCGTCGTCACGCCGCCGAAATACGGCTTCGCTTCGGAGACCTCGGTCGTCGGCGCATTGAACGCTGCACGCACGATCGCGGCCGGTGCGATGCTGTCCTGGCGACCCATGAAGCGCTTGCCCACCGCGCCCAGATGCAGCGCAGACGTGACGGAGGACCACGGCTCGCCCTTCTGCAGACGCGCCATAGCGAAAGCGCCCTGCGCTGCCGCTGCTTCGCGCATCCGCTGCGTCTTCAGCTGCTCGCGAATCTGCGCGCTCACGGTTTCGAGCGGACGCGCTTCCGCGGCCTTGTGATCGGTTACGCGCAACACCAGTGCGCGGTCCTCGCCGACAGTGACGAGCGGACTGTTCTGCCGGCGCTCCAGCACATCGTCGCTGAAAGCGGCTTCGATGACAGACGGCTCCTCGCCGAACTCGCCGCCGCCTTCGCGCGTGAAGCCGGTGACCGTCTTGACGGGCAGGTTCAGCTGCTTCGCGACCGTGTCGAGCTCCGTGAGGGCGGAGAACGCCGTGTCCGCGAGCTTCTGCGACTCGTCGTAGAAGATGTTCTGCGCGCGCTCCTTGCGATAGTCCGCTTCGAGCTCGGCATGCGCTTCGTCGTAGCTCTTCACGTGCCCGGCCTGGATGTCATCGAGCTTGATCACGTGATAGCCGAACTCGGTCTTCACGGGTCCGCGGATCTCGCCGGCGGTCATCGAGAACAGGGCATCGCCGAAGGGACCGACGAACACGTCCTTCGTGGCGAGTCCGAGATCGCCGCCCTGCTGCGCCGAGCCTGCGTCCTTCGAGTTCTCCTTCGCCAGCTGCGCGAAATCCGCGCCGGCCTTTGCTTTCGCCGTGAGCTCTTCGGCTTTCTTCTTCGCCGCCGCGTCGTCCACGCCGTCGCCGACCGTGATCAGGATGTGGCGGCCATGGCGCTGCTCCTGCGTCGTGAAGCGGTCCTTGACCTGCTCGTAGTACTCCTTGAGCGCCTGCTCGGTGACTTCGATTTTGCTCTCGGCATGCTCGCGCGTCAGCTCGATGTACTGCAGGTTGACGGTCTCCGGCAGCATGTAATTCTGCTTGTTCTCCTCATACCACTTCTGCACCTGCTCGTCGGTGACCGAAGTGCTCGCCGCGTAGTCCGACGCCGGGATCAGCGCGTAGTCGATCTCGCGTTCCTGTTTCTCGATCGCATAGCGGTGATCGAGCTCGTACGGCGCGACGAACGCGGACTCGATGACAGCGTTGCGCAGCTGATCGATCAGCAGCCCGTCCTGCATCTGCGCTTCGAAGCCGCTCTCGGTCAGCCCGTTCGCTGCCAGCAGCGCGTTGTAGCGGTCCTTGGAAAACTTGCCGTCGACCTGGAATTCCGGACGCTGCATCAGCTGCCGGGCAAGCTCCGCGTCCGTGATGCGGTAACCGAAGCGCTCGGCGCGCTGCTTCAGCAGCTTCTCTTCCACGAACTGGTCGAGCAGCATTGTCTGCTGCGACTTCACCATCTCGGGCGGCAACTCGCCGCGCAGCATCTGCTGCAGCTGGGACTGACGCTGCTGCCACGCGCGCTGCACCTGGTCGATGGGAATGCGATCGCCGTCGACCTTGGCGGCGAAGCTCTTCGGACCGCCGTTGAACTCGACCAGGCCGTGGGCGCCCCAGAAGACGAACGTGAGCGCGATCGCGCCGAGGAACACGATGGCTATGACGCCCGTGATTTTGTCGCGTATGGTCTGCAGCATGCGGTCGGGGTCACTTTGGGCTTGGAAGAAATGGCGGAGCGGACGGGACTCGAACCCGCGACCCCCGGCGTGACAGGCCGGTATTCTAACCAGCTGAACTACCGCTCCGCGCTGAAACTCTCTGCGACGTTCTGCACCTCGCACATCGACCACAGCGGCGTGGTGGGTGCTGAGGGGATCGAACCCCCGACATTCGCCTTGTAAGGGCGACGCTCTACCGCTGAGCTAAGCACCCTGTTGTTCGCCTGCAGGCTCGTCCGAGGATTGCGATCCGCTCTCTCAATGAAGGGCGGGCGCCGTCGAAGGCGCGCTAATTTACAGCATCCTTCAAGGCCTTGCCAGCCTTGAAGCCGGGCGCCTTGCTGGCCGGAATCTGGATCGTTTCGTTGGTCCGCGGGTTGCGTCCGGCACGCGCCGCACGGGATTTGACGACGAACGTGCCGAAGCCGAGCAGCGCCACCGTGTCGCCGGACTTGAGCGCCGACGTGATCGAATCGAACACAGCGTCCACGGCACGCGTCGCATCCGCCTTCTGCAGGCCCGTCTGCGCGGTCACCGCCTCGATCAGCTCGGCTTTGTTCATGTCGGCGTCCTTTTTGTTAGGGGGGCGCGTTATAGCAGAAAGGAGCGGATAGCGTTAGCTATCCGCTCCCAGCCGATCTGTGCGCCTCAGTGCGCCCGGACTTGTTTGCTGGCGCGCTTCGCAACGCGCCGCGCCCGCGGCTTGTCGTTGCTGCGCGAGGCGTCGGATGCGCCGGCGATCGGCGCCGGCATGTGTCGCAGCGCGATCTGCAGGACTTCGTCGATCCATTTGACGGGCTTGATCTCGAGGCTGTCCTTGATGTTCTGCGGGATGTCGGCGAGATCCTTGGTGTTGTCGTCGGGGATCAGCACCAGGCGAATGCCACCGCGATGTGCGGCGAGCAGTTTTTCCTTCAGGCCGCCGATCGGCAGCACCTGACCGCGCAACGTGATCTCGCCAGTCATCGCCACGTCGGAGCGCACGGGCACTTTCGTCAACGCCGAGACCAGCGCTGTGCACATGCCGATGCCGGCGCTCGGGCCGTCCTTCGGCGTCGCGCCTTCGGGCACGTGAATGTGCACGTCGGCCTTCTGATAGAAATCGGGCTCGAGGCCGAGCACCGTCGCGCGGCTGCGCACGACCGTCATCGCTGCCTGAATCGATTCCTGCATCACTTCGCCGAGCTGGCCCGTGTGCGTGAGCTTGCCTTTGCCGGCCACGACCGCGGCCTCGATGGTCAGCAACTCGCCGCCGACTTCGGTCCACGCGAGGCCGGTGACCTGGCCGACGTGGTCCTGCTCTTCGGCGCGGCCGTAGCGGAAGCGACGCACGCCGAGATACTTGCTCAGGTTGCGCGGCGTGACGTTGATCGACTTGGTGTCGGGCTTGGCCAGCAGCTGCTTGACCGACTTGCGGCAGATCTTGGAGATCTCGCGCTCCAGGTTGCGCACGCCGGCTTCGCGCGTGTAGTAGCGGATGATGTCGAGCAGCGTGTTCTCCGACACCTTCAGCTCGTCGTCCTTCAGGCCGTTCTGCTTCATCTGCTTCGGCACGAGGTAGCGCTGGGCGATCGCGCTCTTCTCGTCCTCGGTGTAACCGGGCAGGCGGATCACTTCCATGCGGTCGAGGAGCGGCGCCGGAATGTTCAGGCTGTTCGCCGTGCACACGAACATCACTTCCGACAGGTCGAAGTCCACTTCCAGGTAGTGGTCGTTGAACGTCGAGTTCTGCTCCGGGTCGAGCACTTCGAGCAGCGCCGAGGACGGATCGCCGCGGAAGTCCATCGCCATCTTGTCGACTTCGTCGAGCAGGAACAGCGGATTGTGGAAACCGGTCTTGACCATGTTCTGGATGATCTTGCCGGGCATCGAGCCGATGTAGGTGCGGCGATGGCCGCGGATCTCGGCTTCGTCGCGCACGCCGCCGAGCGACATGCGCACGAACTTGCGATTGGTGGCGCGCGCGATCGACTGACCGAGCGAGGTCTTGCCGACGCCCGGCGGACCGACCAGGCACAGGATCGGGCCCTTGAGCGTCTTCACGCGCTGCTGGACGGCGAGGTACTCGACGATGCGCTCCTTCACCTTCTCGAGCCCGTAGTGATCCTCGTCGAGCACTTTCTCGGCGACGACGACGTCGGTGTGCACCTTGGTCTTCTTCTTCCACGGGCACTTCACCAGCCAGTCGACGTAGTTGCGCACCACGGTCGCCTCGGCCGACATCGGTGACATGAGCTTGAGCTTGTTGAGCTCGCTCATCGCCTTGTCGCGCGCTTCCTTCGGCATGCCCGCCTTCTGGATGCGCTGTTCCAGCTCCGCGAGCTCGTTCGGCGCGTCCTCGATCTCGCCCAGCTCCTTCTGGATCGCCTTCATCTGCTCGTTGAGGTAGTACTCGCGCTGGCTCTTCTCCATCTGCTGCTTGACGCGGCCGCGGATGCGCTTCTCGATC
>DATEKT010000287.1:0-17520 GCA_035277305.1 Steroidobacteraceae bacterium
GGCGGATTTGAATGTAGGTGGTGAAAGAGTGTACTTCCAGCAGCGCGCTCTGCGCCTTCCGCGTGGCGCGATTGATCTCGTCGGCGAGCACCAGCTGCGCGAACACCGGTCCCTTGTGGAACTGGAACGTGCCGGTTTCGCGCTCGAACACCGACACGCCGATGATGTCCGCCGGCAGCAGGTCGCTGGTGAACTGGATGCGCTGATAGGACAAGCCGAGCGATTCGGCCAGTGCGTGCGCCAGCGTCGTCTTGCCGACGCCCGGAATGTCTTCGATCAGCAGGTGGCCGCGCGCGAGCAGGCACGAGATGCACAGCTTCAGCTGCTGCTCTTTGCCCAGGATGATGCGGTTGAGCTGCGCGATCGTCGCGCCGACCAGCTCGATCGGATCGGCCTGCGTGATCAGAGTGGGGATCGCGGAATCCATGATGATCGCCGGGGCGTCAGCGCGCGACGAGGGCGCGGACCGCCTGCTCCTGCTGCTCAGCCTCGGCGATCTGCCGCTCGAAGTCGGCAATGCGCTGGTGCATGCCGGCGACGATGTCCGCGGGCGCACGCGCGAAGTTTGGATTGCTCAATTTGTCTCTCGCTTTACCGAGTTCCTGCTGCGCCTGAGTCTTGCGCTTCTGCAAACGCGCCAGCTCGGCCGCCGGGTCATCGATCAGGCCCGCGAGCGGCGCGGAGATCGTACGCTGATCGATGCTGGCGCTCGCCGAGGGCGGCAACGGTGCGCCGACAGCCGCGAACTTCAACTCCGAGATCCGGCCCACCGCCTTGACCACGGCGAGGCTGGCACTCAGAGACTGCTGATCCTGCTCGTGCGGCGACTGGTAGTGAATCACAATTTCGCGATTTTGCGGGATAGTGAGCTGCCCGCGGATCTGCCGCGCACCGAGGATCGCAGCCTTGATCGCAGTGATCGCGCCTTCGGCCGTCGCGTCCTGCGGAAACTCCTTAGCCTGCGGGTAGGGCTGCAGCATGATCGTTTCGCCGGTCCGCGCGGCGAGCGGCGCGACCGACTGCCAGATCTCTTCGGTGATGAACGGCATCATCGGATGTAACAACCGCAGGCATCCTTCGAGCACCTGCACGAGCGTCTGCCGCGTGCCGCGCTTTTGCGCTTCGGTCGCTTCCGACGATTGCAGAGCCGGCTTCGAAAGCTCCAGGTACCAGTCGCAGTACTCGTACCACGCGAACTCGTACAGCGCCTGTGATGCGAGATCGAAGCGATACGCCTCGAGTTGCGTGCGCACTTCGGTGATGGTCGCGCCGAGGCGCGAGCGGATCCAGCGGTCTGCGGGCGAGTACTCGATGTCCGTGCTGGTCTGGCCGCAGTCCTGGCCTTCCGTGTTCATCAAAACGTAGCGCGCCGCGTTCCACAACTTGTTGCAGAAGTTCTTGTAGCCGTCGATGCGCCCGAGATCGAAGCGGATGTCGCGGCCCATGGTCGCAAGCGCGCACAGCGTGAAGCGCAGCGCGTCGGCGCCGTGCGCCGGGATGCCGTTCGGGAACTGCTTGCGCGTGGCTTTCTCGATGCGCTCGGCCAGGTGCGGCTGCATCATGCCGCTGGTGCGCTTGGTCACCAGCGATTCGAGGTCGATGCCGTCGACGAGGTCGATCGGATCGATGATGTTGCCCTTGGACTTCGACATCTTGTCGCCGTGCTCGTCGCGGATCAGCCCGGTGATGTAGATGTCGCGGAACGGCACGTCGCCGGCGAACTTCAGCCCCATCATCATCATGCGCGCGACCCAGAAGAAGATGATGTCGAAGCCCGTCACCAGGGCGCTGGTCGGGTAGAACGTCTTGAGCGCCGTCGTCTGCTCGGGCCAGTCGAGCGTCGAGAAGGGCCACAGCGCCGCTGAGAACCACGTGTCGAGCACGTCCTCGTCGCGCTTCAGCTTCACGTCGCGGCCGAGCGTGTCGCGCGCCTGGGCTTCAGCTTCGGCTTGCGAGCGCGCCACGTACACGTTGCCGCTCTCGTCGTACCACGCGGGAATCTGGTGGCCCCACCACAGCTGCCGGCTGACGCACCAGTCCTGGATCTTGTGCATCCACTGGAAATATTCCTTCGACCAGCTCTCCGGCACGAAGCGCGTGCGGCCATCTTCAACCGCCTTGATCGCGGGCTCGGCGAGCGGCGCGATCCGCACGTACCACTGATCGGTCAGCCACGGCTCGAGGATCGCGTTGCTGCGATCGCCGCGGGGCACCGTCAAGGTGTGGGGCTCGATCTTCTCCAGCAGGCCGAGCGCCTCGAAGTCGGCGAGGACCGTCTTGCGGGCTTCCTTGCGATCGAGGCCGCGATATTTCGGCGGCACCGCGTCGTTGAGCGCGGCGTTCGCGTCGAAAATATTGATGAGCGGCAGGTCGTGGCGCTTGCCCACTTCGTAATCGTTGAAGTCGTGTCCCGGCGTGATCTTCACGCAGCCGGAGCCGAACGCGGGATCGACGTAGTCGTCGGCGATGATCGGGATCTCGCGATCGGCGAGCGGCAGGCGCAGCTGTTTGCCCACGAGATGCCGGTAGCGCTCGTCGTCGGGATGCACGGCCACCGCGGTGTCGCCCAGCATCGTCTCGGGACGCGTGGTCGCGACCACCAGGTGGCCGCTGCCGTCGACAAGCGGATAGCGCAGGTGCCAGATGTGGCCCTGCTCGGGTTCGGCGATGACTTCGAGATCCGACAGCGCGGTGTGCAGCACCGGGTCCCAGTTCACGAGACGCTTGCCGCGGTACATGAGGCCGTCCTCGTACAGCCGGACGAAGACGTCCGTGACGACTTCGACCAGGCCCTCGTCCATCGTGAACCGGTCGCGCGACCAGTCGACGGAATTGCCGAGGCGCCGCTCCTGA
Organism: Steroidobacteraceae bacterium; assembly: GCA_035277305.1. Classification (GTDB taxonomy): domain Bacteria; phylum Pseudomonadota; class Gammaproteobacteria; order Steroidobacterales; family Steroidobacteraceae; genus Steroidobacter. The sequence goes on from DATEKT010000287.1 coordinate 2,854, forward strand.
CGCAGGATCGTGCCGCCCGACTGCTCCTTCCATTGCCACACGCGCTCGACGAACGCCTCGCGCCCGAGATCGCGGCGGTGCTTGCCTTCGGCGTTGAGTTGCCGCTCCACGACCATCTGCGTCGCGATGCCGGCGTGATCGGTGCCGGGCTGCCACAACGTGTTGTACCCGTCCATGCGGTGCTGGCGCGTCAGCACGTCCATGAGCGTGTGCTGGAAAGCATGGCCCATGTGCAGCGTGCCGGTGACGTTCGGCGGCGGGATGACGATCGAATACGGCTTGCCGCGGCCGGAAGGCGCGAACCAGCCGTGCGCTTCCCAGCGCTGGTAGAGACGTTGCTCGATTTCCCGGGGGTCGTAAGTCTTTTCCATGGTCACAAGGTATGCTCGGCGCTCGCGCCATTCTAACCGCTTGAACCTTACATGAACCCGAGCCGTTTCAGCTATTTCCTGCGCATTCGTTACGGGGAGTGCGACTCGCAGAAGGTCGTCTTCAACGCGCGCTACGGCGAGTACGTCGACCTGGCCACCGCGGAATTCCTGCGCACGCTAGGGTTCGAGCACGAGATCAAGACGGCGGAGCTCGACTACCAGGTGGTCAAGCAGACGATGCAGTGGCGGGCACCCGCGCGCTTCGACCAGGTGCTGGACATTTCGGTGAGCGCCACGCAGCTCGGCACGACCTCGTTCACGCTCGCGACCGAGTTCCGCATCGCCGGCGAAGAGGCGGTCATCGCGACCAGCGAGACGGTGTACGTGCATGTCGATACGCACACGCTGAAGAAGGCGCCGATGCCGGCGCGATTGCGCGAGGCGCTCGAGCGCGGGGCGAACGGCAAGTCCGTGGACCATGCCGCGTACAAATCAAACGTTGTGTGACTCCAGCGTGGCCCCGCGCTCGCGATACTGCTTGTAGCGTTCCCGCGCGCTGCGTTTGCGCTCCGGGTCGACGTCGACGATCTCCGCCACGCGCTCGTACTGCTCGATCTCCGCGGGCAACGCCTCCGTGAGATTCACCACCAGCTGGCGATGCGAGGGCGGCGGAGCAGCTTCGCCGAGCAGCACCATCACGCGTGCGTGCGACGGCTGACCGCTGGAGAAAATCTCGTGCGGCAGGAAGCTGCGATCGTTGTAGGTCCACAGCAGATCGTCGAGGCGTTGCGCATCCGCATGATCCGCGGTCTGCAGATACACGCGCGAGCCCTGCTCGGCCGCCTGTTCGGCGAGCCGGCAGGCCCAGCGCAGACGCGCGTCCGGCGCGTCATCCGAGAGCACGTAGAAGTCGACGCGCACGACCTTACTTGTTCAGCAGGTAGTCGACGAGCAGCGGCACCGGGCGGCCCGTGCTGCCTTTCTGCGCTCCGCCCTGGTACGCGGTCCCGGCGACGTCGAGGTGCGCCCACTTCAGCCCATCGGTGAATTTCGCCAGGAAGCAGGCGGCCGTGATCGCGCCGCCTTCGCGGCCCGCGACGTTGGCGAAGTCCGCGAAGTTGCTCTTCAGCTGCTCGGTGTATTCCTCGCCGATCGGCAGGTGCCAGGCGCGGTCGTCGGCGCGGCGGCCGGCTTCCTCGAGCGCCTCGGCCAGCTCGTCGTCGTTGCTGAACAGGCCCGACAGATGCGAGCCGAGCGCGACGACGCATGCGCCGGTCAGGGTCGCGATGTCGATGACCACTTCCGGCTTGAAGCGGCGCGAGTAGGTGATCGCGTCGCACAGGATCAGCCGGCCTTCGGCGTCGGTGTTCAGCACTTCGATCGTCTGACCGGACATGCTCTTCACGATGTCGCCGGGCTTGGTGGCGCGGCCGCTCGGCATGTTCTCGCAGGCCGGCACGACGCCGACCAGGTTGATCGGCAGATCGAGCGTCGCGACCGCCTTGAACGTGCCGAGCACGCTGGCCGCACCGCTCATGTCGAACTTCATCTCGTCCATCGCCGGCGGCGGCTTGAGCGAGATGCCGCCGGTGTCGAACGTGACGCCCTTGCCGATCAGCGCCGTCGGGGCTTCGCCGCGCGCGCCGTTGTGGTATTCGAGGACGATCAGGTAGGCGGGCTCTTCGGTGCCGTTGGTGACGGACAGGAACGAGCCCATCTGCAGCCGGCGGCACTCCGCTTCGTTCAGCACGCGGACGCGGATCTTGCGGTGCTCGCGCGCGAGCGTGCGCGCCGCCTTCGCGAGATACCCCGGCGTGCAGAAGTTCGCGGGTTCGTTGGCGAGGTCGCGCATCAGGCTCATGCCGGCAAAGATGCCCTGGCCGTGTCCGATGGCGCGCTCGGCATTGCCGCGATCGCCGCGGCCGGCGACCGCGATGCCGAACCTGGTCAGCGCCGGCTTCTGGCGCTTGTTCGAGGTCTTGTGGTCGGCGATGCGGTACTGCGAGTTCGCTGCGACCTCGACGGCGATCCGCGTCATCGAGTAAGCGTCGGCATCGCCGACGCCGTCGAGTCCGAGATAGCTGACGGCATCTTTCGCACCCGTCCGGGCCACGACGCCGAGTGCGCTCGCCAGCGCCTTGCGGTACTGCTTGCGCTTGAAGGCGTTGCGCCCGCCGAGGCCGACGATCACGACGCGCTCGACCGGCGCGCCTGTGAGATCGGCGAGCAGCACGACGTCACCCGGCTTGCCGCGCAAATCGCCGCGTTTGACCAGCCGCGCGATGCGCCCGCCGATGCGCTTGTCGAGCTCTACGGCTGCTGCCGAGAGAGTGCCCTTGTCGTAGACGCCGACGATGGCGCAATCGGTGCGCTGTTTCGCGGGACCCGCGAAGCTCAAGAAAAATTCCATGAACTTTCCTCGCAAAAGTGCCGTAGTCTACCGCATCAGATGCGCACGCTGGACCGGTACATCTTTCGCGAAGTCGCGGTGACCTGCCTCGCGGTGACGCTCGTACTGCTGGTGATCCTGCTGTCCAACCAGCTGGCGCGCGTGTTGTCGCAGGCCGCCGCCAACGATTTCCCGCGCGAAGTCGTGTTCACGCTCATCGGGCTGACCTCTGTCGGCTATCTGACCGTCGTGGTGCCCGTCGGCTTCTTCCTGGCGATCATGCTCGGGCTCGGGCGCCTGTATCACGAGAGCGAGATGGCGGCGATCCAGTCGTGCGGGGTCGGGCCGGGCGGCCTGTTCCGCCCGATCGGCGTGCTCGGCCTGGCCGTCGTCGCGCTGCTCGTCTGGCTGTCGTTCTGGGCGATCCCGAGCGCATCCGCGCGCGCGCAGCAGATCCGGGTCGAGGCGTTGCGCGACGCGCAGTTCGGCGCGCTCGAGCCGGGCCGCTTCCGCACCTTCGGCGGCGGCAACATCGTGTTCTACGCGGAGCGCGTCGACGACAATCGCGTTCTGCACAACGTCAACGTCTTCGTCGATCGCACCGACGAGCCGGGCAGCGAAGGCAAGATGGAGATCTGGGTCGCGACCCGCGCCGAGCAGCGCGGCGCCGGCCAGGCGGACCAGACGTTCATCCTCTACGACGGGCGCCGCTACGAAGGCGTGCCGGGGAGCGGTGAGTTCCGCGTCATCCAGTTCGCCGAGGGCGGCATTCCGATCCGGCTCGGCGATCTGACGAACGCGAAGAGCAAGGCCGAGCTCAAGCTGACGCGCGATCTGCTGCAGTCGTCGGATCCCGCTGACGCCGCTGAGTTGCAGGCGCGCATCTCCAGTCCGCTGCTGGCGCTGGTGCTGATGGTGCTGGCGGTGCCGCTCGCGCGCCTGCGACCGCGGCAGGGGCGCTTCGGCCGCATCGGCATCGCGATCCTCGCGTACTTCGTGTATTCGCTGGTTCTCGACGCGGCGCGCACCTGGGTCGAGGGCGGCGTCGTGCCCGTGTTCATCGGCATCTGGTGGGTGCACGCAATCGCGTTGTGCATAGGCGGGTGGCTGCTGGTGCGCGAAAGTCCGCCCGGCAGGCCGGTACCGGTGGCGGCATGAGCTCGATTCTCAGCCGCTACGTGATCCGCTCCGTGCTCGGCACGACGCTGCTCGTCATGCTGGTGCTGCTGGTGCTGAGCGGGCTGTACCTGTTCATCACGCAGCAGGATGAAATCGGTATCGGCACGTACACGCTCACCGATGCGCTGATGTTCGTCGGCCTGAACCTGCCGAAGTACGCGTTCGACATGCTGCCCATCGCTGCGTTGATCGGCGCGTTGCTCGCGCTCGGTAACCTGGCGCGCTCCATGGAGCTGATCGTCGTGCGTGCGGCCGGCGTGTCAGTGGCGCGCATCGGGATGTGGGTCGCTGGCGCGGGCGTCATCCTCATGCTGCTCACCGGCGTGCTCGGCGAGCTGGTCGCGCCGCAGATGGAGCAGTACGGCCGGCGCATGAAGACGTTCGAGAAGTATCACGACTACAGCCTGGCGGGTAACCGCAGCGCGTGGGCCAAGGATGGCGAGACCGTCGTCTCCGTCGGCCAGCAGTCCGGCGACAATCGGTATGGCGGCGTGTACGTGTTCAACTTCGATCAGCAGCATCGGCTGCGCAGCGTCGGCCGCGCCAGCAACGCGAGCATCGATACCAACAACGTCTGGCGGCTCGAGAACTATCGCGAATCGCGCTTCGAAGAGGACCGCGTCGTGCCGACCGGGCCGTCGACGACGCAGATGCGCTCGCGCTTGTCGCCGGAATTCCTCGGGCTCGCAGTGCTCGATCCGGAGTCGCTGCCCGGGATGGGTCTGCTCAGCTACATCCGCCACCTGAAAGAGAACGGTCTCGATGCGCGAGCGTACGAGACCGCGTTCTGGGCCCGCATCGCCCGCACGGTGGCGGTCGCCATCATCGTGGTGCTGGCCGTGCCGTTTGCGTTCGGGCCGATGCGCTCGACCGGCACCGGCGCGCGCACGGTCGTCGGCATCATGATCGGCGTCGTGTTCTTCCTGATGGCGAAGATGCTGGAGAGCGGCGGCGCAGTGTTCCAGCTGCCGCCGGTCGCTATCGCCTGGTTGCCGACGGCGCTGCTCGCACTGATCACCGCCATCGCGGTCAAGCGGGTGCGATGACCGAGAGCGCCGGAGTCCTGCGCCGTTTCGGCGCGATGCTCTACGACACGCTGCTGCTCGTGCTGGCGGTGTTGCCGATCACGACTGCGATATTTCTCGCGTTCACGCGCGAAGCGATCACGCCAGGCGGCTCGGGCGTCGTGGAGCACATCTACCGCGCCGCGCTGCTGCTCGTGGTCGTGCTCTTCTTCAGCGCGTTCTGGACTCGGAGCGGCCAGACGGTGGGCATGCTCGCGTGGCGCCTGCGAGTGGAGCGCAACGATGGCGCGCTGCTGACCTGGCGCGACGCGCTGCTGCGTCTGGCCGGCGCGTGCGTGTCGCTCGCAGCGCTGGGCCTCGGCTATTTCTGGATCTGGATCGGGCGCGACAAGCTCGCGTGGCACGATCGCTGGAGCGGCACGCGGGTGGTGCTATTGCCGAAGAAGAAGTGACACAGGCAAGAGATTCTGCCTGTGGCGCCTATGTCACTTACTTCCCACCAACTGCTCGACCGGCTTGAACAGACTCTCGTACTTGTAGTCCGGAATCTCGTAGACCCAGCCGGTCACCTTGTCGGCGACTTTCTTCGCGTCCTCGGCGACGTTCGGCGCGGCGGGCTGAGGCGGCGCCGGCTCCTTCTTCGCGTCCTTGCTCTCGTCCTTCTTCTCTTCCGCGGGCGCGGTCGCGACCTTGAAGCGCTCGGCTTGCGCGGCGTCGAATGAGGGGCGGAGCGTGACGAAGTGCTTCTGCTCCTGCACCCAGCCGTCGACGTCGACGACCAGCCCGTCGAAAGTCTTGAACTGCGCCTTCGCGGCCGGCGGCGTGGACTGGAACGCGCTCGCGGGTTTCACATCGGAGAGGCTGAGTGCAGTCAGCGCCATTGCGACGCTGTTCGCTGCTGTCGGCGCGCTCAGCGATTTGCCCTTCGGCAATCCGGTCACCGTGAAATTCTGATCGGCGCGCGCGTTCTTCGTGGCCGAGTAGGGCTTGGCATCTTTCGTCGTCACGGTTGCGGACTGCATGCGATCCGCGGAGACATCGATGATGTCCTTGCGCACCCAGGCGTCGGGCGTTGGCGAGGTATCGATCGTCTTGTCGATGAGCCAGCTCTGCGGCTCGCCGGCGCGGCGCACGTAGTTCGAGCGCGCGCCGGTGGCCTGCTTGCCGATGATGAGATCGACGGGCTTCGGTGTGCCGGCGAGCTCGATGCGCACGCTCGTCGCGGCCGTGCCCTTCGTGTCTTCGACGCCCAGCTTCGCATACTGCTGCGGGTCCGAAGTCTTCTGCTCGGCGATCTTCGCGTCGGCAAGCTCGATGAGAAGCTTGCGCACCTTGCCGTCGTCCGCGGGGTAGCTGTCGCGGTCGCTCACCTTCCACGCGTCGTCCTTGCGGACCAGCTCCACCACGCGCGCGTCGCCGGCCTTGTAGAGGTGAATGGCGTTGACGTCATTCAACTGCGCTTTCAGGTCGGGATACAGCGCGCCGGCGGGCGCACTGGTGCCCGACGAGCCCTCGCGGCCGGCGAGCCACACGCCCGCAACGACGATCAGGAGAGCGGCAATACCGAGGATCAGTAGTCTTCGGGATGTCATGACATTCAACCCGTGTGTGCGGCCGCGCGTCCCGCACGCAGCCGGCGGCGGCGCGCGAATGCCAGCGCGATCGCGCCGATCGCCAGCAACAGCGGCACCAGCGCGATGTTCAGGAATTTCAGCTTCGTGCCGAGCTCCTCGATCTCGACGTCGAGACTGCGCCGCACGTCGCGCAGCTCCTTGCGGATGCGCAAGCGCTCCTGCTGGAAGCGCGTGAGCTCGGCCTGCTGCTCGGGCGTCATCACCAGCGAGCCGGCGGAATTGCGCCCGGCCTCCAGCTGCGTCAGCCGCTGCTCGGTGTCTTTCAGCTCCTTGTCGAGCTCCTTCTCCTTGGCGTTCAGCTGTTCGCCGGCGTGCTGGCGCAGCTGGTCGACCTTGGTGAACGGACGGAAGAAGCTCTGGCGGCCGCGAATGCTGATCAGGTCGCTGCTGCCGGCGAGGTTGTCGACCGCATTCGCGAGGAAGTCGCCGTTGTTCGCGACGGCCATCATCACGCGCTGTCCGAACACGTTCTGGCTGCGGACCCACATCAGGTCGGCGAGGATGTCGCTGTCGGCGACGACGATCAGGTCGGCATCGCCGGCCGATTCTGTCTTGTGCTCCGCCGCGGCGGCGGGCTTGGCCTCGCCTTCGGCAGGCGGCGCACCGTTCGGATATGCAGACTTCAGCTTGCCATGCACGCGGGCTGCGATGGTGTAGCGCTCGCCGCTCGGCTTGAAGCCTTCCAGCAGCGATTGCGGATCGGCCATGAACGAGAAGCGCATGACCGGCAGCAGCTCAGCGTCCGTGCTCGACTGCAGGAGCGGCGAGAACTGGATGGTCGCGCCGTCCTTCTTCTTCAGCGCACCGGCCGACCAGACGTTGATCGAGTTGAGCGCCGAGGTCACGACGTCTTTCGCGTCCATGCTCTCGCGGTTCAGGCCGATGATGCCGATGTGCTGCGAGGGCTGCGCGTCCTGGCGCAGCTGCACTGTGAGGCCGAGGCCGCGGTCGCCGACCACTTTACCGGGATCGTAGGCGACGCCCCAGGCGTCGAGCAGCGGGCCGAGCGAGGAGGAGCGCGGCGCCATCGCCATCGGTCCGCCCTGCTGCGCGGCCGGATCGTTCTCCGCCTGCGGATCGACGAACGCGATGAGCTTGCCGCCGCGCATGACGAACTGATCGATCGCATACAGCGTCTTCGGCTGCAGATCCTTCGGATGGATGAGCACCAGCAGATCCACGTCCGCATCGATCTTCGCGATGTCCGGCGACAGCGTGCGCAGCTGCACCAGCTCGCCCAGCTGCGCGATGCTCGCCCAGCCTTCCTGCATGCGGCCGGTGTTCTGGTCGAACTGCGCGTCGACCGGCAGCGTCGAGAGGATGCCGACGGTCGGCTTCTTCGGATTGCTCAGCCGGTAGATCAGGCTGGTGATGTCGTACTCGAGGAACTGCTCTTTCTCCTCGGCGAACAGCGCAATGGTCTCGCGGCCGTCCGTGGAGTTGGTGCCGGCGAGACCGAAGTACACCGATTCGCCGTAGGGACCGGCGGGCGCCGCGGTCAGGCCGAACTCGGTCGCGCGATCCTCGTCTTCGGAGAACGGCGCGGGGTCGATGACGTTGAGCTTGATCTTGCCTTTCGAGCGCCGCGCGATTTCCTCCAGCAGCTCGCGCACCCGCTGAGCGTAGGCGCGCAGCGGCGGCGACTGGGTCGTCGCCTCCTGCGAGAAGAAGAAGTAGAGGGTGATCGGCTCCTTGAGCGAGCTGACGATGTTCTGGGTGCCGGGCGCGATCGTGTACAGCCGGCTCTCGGTGAAGTCGAAGCGCGCGCCGCGCAGCACGAAGGCGATGATGATCGTCAGTCCGATGAACAGCACCGCGATCGCGAGCAGCGCGCCGGCGCCGTAGGTCTTGCGCACGACATTTACGTTACGGGTCATGATCAGTCCGCCTTCTTCATGTCGAGCACGATCGCGTTCGCCGCGAGCCAGGCCGCCACCAGGGTGACGAAGTACAGCAGGTCGCGCAGGTCGACCACGCCCTTGCGGATCGAAATGGCGTGCGTCCACAGCGACAGCGCGGCAACCGCATCAGCGATCGGCTGCGGCAGCCATGCCGGCAGGAAGTCCAGCATGATCAGCCCCGACACCAGGAACAGGAAACAGATGACCACGCTCAGGATGAAAGCGATCACCTGGTTGCGCGTCACCGCGGAAATGCACGCGCCGATCGCCAGCATGCAGCCCGCGACGAACAGGCTCCCGAGATAGCCGGCGAAGATCACGCCGTTGTCCGGGTTGCCGAGATAGTTCACGGTGATCCAGATCGGGAACGTCAGCGCGAGCGCGAGCCCGGCCACGGCCCACGCCGCGAGGTACTTGCCGAGGACCGCCTGCCACGGCGAGATCGGCAGCGTCATCAGCAGCTCGATCGTTCCGGAGCGGCGCTCCTCCGCCCACAGCCGCATCGACAACGCGGGCATGAGGATCAGGTACAGCCAGGGGTGCCAGTAGAAGAACGCGCTCAGGTCGGCCTGGCCGCTCTCGTAGAACTTGCCGAAGCTGAAGGTGAGCGCCGCGGCCATCACCAGGAAGATCACGATGAACACCAGCGCCAGCGGCGTGGCGAAGTAGCTGGCGAACTCGCGGCGGAAAATGATCCATGTGTTACGCATTGACCGTCTCCGGCGCGCCGGACTTTGCGCCGAGCGTGATCTGGCGGAACACGTCGTCGAGCCGGCCGGTGGGCACGCGCTTCGCGAGCGCCTGCGGCGTCTCGTCTGCGAGGATGCGGCCGGCGGCGATGATGATCGCGCGGCTGCACACCGCGTCGACCTCTTCGAGGATGTGCGTGGAGATCACGATGATCTTGTCCTTGCTCATGGCGCTGATCAGCTCGCGCACTTCGTGTTTCTGGTTGGGATCGAGGCCGTCGGTCGGCTCGTCGAGGATCAGCACCTGCGGATCGTGCACCAGCGCCTGCGCCAGTCCGAGACGGCGCTTGTAGCCCTTCGACAGTGTTTCGATCATCTGCTCGAGCACGACGCCGAGGCCAAGGCGTGCGATGACGTCGTCGAGCCGCGCGCGGCGGCGCTCGCCGCTCAGCTCACGGATGTCCGCGATGAATTCCAGGAAGCCGCGCACCGACATTTCGCCGTAGCTCGGCGCGCCCTCGGGCAGATAGCCCATGCATGCTTTCGCAGCGAGCGGCGCGCTCTCCACATCGTGACCGCAAACGCGGATGCTGCCGCTCGTCGGCGACAGGAAGCCGGTGATCATCTTCATCGTGGTCGACTTGCCGGCGCCGTTCGGGCCGAGGAAGCCGAGCACCTCGCCGGGCTCCACGTTGAAGGAGATGTCGTCCACGGCGGTGAGCTGGCCGTAGCGCTTCGACAGATGGCTGATCTCGATCATGGTGTTCCTGGCATGTTGATCGTCCCGGGCAAAAGCGGTCCTTGAGACTGCGCGGTGCAAGCGCGGTTCCGGTTAGTTTTGTCAACGAAATCCGCGCGCTGCTCCGGTCTCGGACCGGCGCAGAAGGGCGGCGATTCTCGTTCACCGAAGTTTTGCTTTTCAAGCCGCGGCGACTGCGGATGCGTCCAGGTGAACAACTTTTAATTGCCTGACGCCCTGTGCGGCGGCTCCGCGAGCACGCTCCGCGACTCATGGCCGCCGGTGATCGGCTCATTACAATTTCTTAGCAAAAATCCGCGATTTGGCGATCTTTCTGTAATGCTGCTGCAGAGCAGCATCTGGTATCTTTGGCGTCGCAAAATTTGAACCGTTTGCTGTCCGTCACGCTCTTAGCGTGGCAACCCTCGAATCCCCCTGACTGGCCGGGTGACTGAACAAGTCCCCGGCCTCTTTTTTTGCGGCGCTGATTTCTAACCTCGAGCGGCGGCCTTCTCGATCTCGGTGCGATTCGCGCGCAGCACCTTGCGGATCTCGGCCGCGGAGGGGCGCTCGGCGATGCGTTCGATCAGCTCCGCGAGCTCGTGCCACGACTTGCCCCACTTCAGCAGGCGCACCGCGTCCGCAATGATCTTGCCGCGCAGGTCCGCTGACGCGACGGTGTTTTTCGCGGCGGGAGCGGGACGAGCTGGAGCTGCGGGCGCAACGCGCGCAGGCGTCTTCGCGCTGTCGGTTCGCTTTGCGGGAGCAGGTGTCGGTGTGGGCTGCGGAGTTGCAGCGCGCGGCGGAGCGGCGGCCGGTCGAGCGGGCGCGGGCGCCGTGCGAGCAGCAGGAGCCGGAGCCGAGGCAGGCGCGGCCGGTTTGATTCGAGGCATCTCGCGTGTCGTGTCGTCGCCCGAGGGCCGCGGCTTCTGCGCCGGCGCCGCACGCGGCGGCTGCACGACCTCGACGGTGGCCGTCGTCGACGACACCGGCTCGGTGCGCGAAGGATCGGCGAGCGGCACGAAACGCTGGATGTGCTGGATGCCCACCAGGTTGGCAAGGAACACCATCAGCTCCAGCGACTCGCAGAACTTGCCGTCGCCCATCGCCTGGCGCGTTTCGCATTGCGCCTTCAGCTCCAGGATCTTCTGCCGCGCGACCTCCAGCACCCAGCGCGTCGGGCGGTCGTGCTTCGGCCACGCCTGCACCCGCGCATAGGCGGCATCGCTCAGCTCGACGTATTTCAGATGGAGGTCGATGCTCGAGAGCCATTTGTCGATGAGCTCGGTGACGCGTCGATCGGCCGGTGTCATGCCAGGCGGGCTCCCTTTGCAGTGCGCGCATTATGCACACGCCGCGGGCAGCCTGCGGTCTGCTAACCTCTGCTGCCGGACGGCGCCCACGAGCGCGCCGGCAGCAGGGGGACCCGGTCATGAACGCAAACGTGTCGAAGGCCGTGCGAATTTCTGTGCTGGCTGGTGCGATGGCAGTCTGCTCCGGCGTGCAAGCTGCTCCCGGCAACTGGTCGCCGCCGCGGACGGCAGATGGACGGCCCGTACTGGGCGGAGTCTGGACGAACGCCTCCGTGACGAACCTGCAGCGCCCGGCCGGCGTGACGAAGCTGATCGTCAGCCGCGAGGAGGCCGAAGCGCTGGTCAAGGCGAATCCGTTCCAGCGCCTGATCGAAGCCGACAACGGTCCCTCCGATCTGAGCGACAACCTGCTCGAAGACAAGAACGCGGACCGCGGTTACAACGCGTTCTGGGTCGACCCCGGCAACTTTCTCGCGAGCATCAACGGCGAGTACCGCACGTCGTGGATCGTCGAGCCCGCGAGCGGCCAGATGCCGCTCTCCGACGCGGGCCGCGAGCGGGTGAAGCAGGCTCGCGCCGATCGCGACGCGACGTTGTATCAGGGTCCCGAGGCGCTGCCGCTGCCCGAGCGCTGCCTCATCGCGTTCAGCGGCGCGAGCGGCCCCGGCATGCTCAACCCGATGTACAACAACAACTACCAGATCGTGCAGACGCCGACGTCGATCCTGATCCTCGTCGAGATGGTGCACGACGCGCGCATCATTCCGATCCTGAAGGACAAGGCGACGGCGCAGGCCGCGCATCACCCGGCTGCGCTCAACCAGTGGTTCGGCGATCCTGTCGCCTGGTGGGAGGGTGACACGCTGATCGTCGAGACCACGCACGTGCGGCGCGAGCAGGCGAGCCAGGGTCCGATCTATCTCTCCGACCAGGGCAAGGTGACCGAGCGCTTCAGCCGCGCCTCGCCCGATCAGCTCAACTACGAATTCACCGTCGAGGATCCGGCGTACTACTCGCAGCCGTGGCGCGCGGAGATGAGCTTCAACGCACGCAGGGAAAACATGTACGAGTACGCGTGCCACGAAGGCAACTACGCGATGGAAGGCATTCTGCGCGGCGCCCGCAATCAGGAAGCGCAGGGCATCAAGCCGTCGCAGGGCCCGGGCATTTTCGGCACGCCGATCCCGGAGAAGAAAGACACAGGGCGGTGATCGGTCTTTTGTCTACTCGTCGCGTGCGCGCAGAAGCCGTATCATCCGCGGCAAGAACAAGCGGCGAGCGAACCTTCGATCGTTGCGCCACGGAGGATGGGGAATGCGTTTAAAGAAGCTGGCCGCTTTCGCGTTGCTTGCGTTGCTGGGCTCGCCGCTGACTGCGACCGCGATACCGGTCCAGTATCAGATCAAATTCACGGCTCTCGCCGGTTCCGTTCTGACGACGTCTTTTCCGTCCGCGGGCGCGCCGAGCGTTGACATCGCGGACGCCGCCGGCAACGTCTACTTCGGTCTGTTCGCGGTAGACGACTCGGTGCTGCTGACGGACGGGATCGGCAAACCGGGCACGCTCGACTTCCTGTACATCCAGATGGAAGACAACATCTGGGGCTACAACTTCGCCGGCGACAACTCGTTCGCCGGATTTCGTGGACCGATTCCCGGCAACGCTTTCTGCATGATGAGCATGGCCTGTGTGGGCGCGCCGTCGCCGGGATTCGATGTCGTCAACGGCGCGGTCACCAACCTGCGCGGCGGAGTGTTCGGGGTCGCGGACCTGCCCTTCGTCGATTTCAGCCTGTTCGGCGCCAATACTTTCAATGCGACGGGTGCGACGTTCGGTGCCGGGCCGGGCACGTCCTTCTCGCGCGTGCGGGGTGTCTCGGGCACGATGGAGATCGTTCGGGTCGCCGAGCCCGCAACGCTGCTGCCGTTCGGCGCCGCTGTGCTGATGCTGCTGGCTGCGCTGCGTACGAGCCGCAGAAAAGATGGCGCTCCCACGGGGATTCGAACCCCGGTTTAAGCCTTGAGAGGGCTCCGTCCTAGGCCTCTAGACGATGGGAGCGCACGGCCGGCCCGATGATTGAAGTGGGCCGGTTGAGGGACGCGGTATTATACGGAGCGCCCTTTCTGGCTCAAGCGGCACGCGCTATTGAACGATACTAATCAGGCTTCCACCCAGCCGGCCGGCGGTCCGCGGGTGGTCGCGCGCAATGAACATCCCATTTCGCGCGCGAACATTTCCTCCAACGCACTGAAGGTGCTCTACCGGCTCCGGGACGCCGGCTTCCAGGCCTTTCTGGTCGGCGGCGCCGTGCGCGACCTGCTGCTCGGGCTGCATCCGAAGGATTTCGACATCGCCACCAACGCGCACCCCGACCAGGTGAAGCAGCTGTTCCGCAATTGCCGGCTGATCGGCCGCCGCTTTCACCTGGCGCACGTGCGTTTCGGCTACGAGATCATCGAGGTCGCGACCTTCCGCGCGGCGCACACCCCGATCGACGAGGACAACAGCGTCGATGAAGGCGGACACCGCGTGCTCGACGAGCGCGGCCGCATCCTGCGCGACAACCTGTACGGCACGATCGAAGAAGATGTCTGGCGCCGCGATTTCACCGCCAACGCGCTCTACTACAACATCGAGGACTTCTCGGTGTGGGACTACGTCGGCGGCGTCGAGGATGCGCGCAACCGCATCCTGCGCATGATCGGCGATCCCGAGACGCGCTATCGCGAGGATCCGGTCCGCATGCTGCGCGCGGTGCGTTTCGCCGCGAAGCTCGGGTTCACGATTCACAAGGACACGGCAGCGCCGATTCCGAAGCTCGCGTGGATGCTCGACGGGGTGCCGCCGGCGCGCCTGTTCGACGAAGTGAACAAGGTTTTCCTCGCCGGCAGCGCGCAGCCCGCGTTCGAGCTGCTCGAGCGGTTGGAGCTGCTCGAACATCTGTTTCCGGATCTCGCGAGCGCCTTGCAGGACGCGCCATCGGGGAACGCGGCGCGCGAGCTGGTGCGTCTCGGGTTGAACGGCACCGATGAGCGCGTGCGCGCAGAGAAATCCGTCACGCCGACCTTCCTGTTCGCGGTCCTGATGTGGCCCGCCATCCAGCGCGCGTACGCGAAGGCCGGGCATACGAGCGACGGCGATCCGCAGCATCTGCTTGCGGCGTGCGATCAGGTGACGGCGCGTCAGCAACAGCGCGTCGCAGTGCCGAAGCGGTTCACGCTACCGCTGCGCGAGCTGGTCGGGCTGCAACCGCGCTTCGAGCGACGCGAAGGACGCCGTGCGTTGCGACTGCTGAATCATCCGCGGTTTCGCGCGGCCTATGATTTCCTGTTGCTGCGCGCCGAAGCTGGCGAAGCCGATCCGGAGCTGGCGAAGGTGCCGACGCACCGCCGCGCGCGCAACGGGATCGGCTACATGCCCGAAGACA
>DATEKT010000288.1:0-3286 GCA_035277305.1 Steroidobacteraceae bacterium
TGGTGCCTTCGCCGACCGTGCTCTCGATGGTCGCGACGCCGCCGGCCTGTTCTGCGAAGCTGTCGACCATCGCGAGTCCGAGGCCGCTGCCGCGCCCGGATTCCTTGGTCGTGAAGAACGGCTCGAACACGCGCTTGAGGACATCGGGCTCGATGCCGACGCCGGTGTCGCTGACGCTGATCGAGACGAACTCGCCCGGCTCGATCTCCGGGTGGTCGCTGCAGAAAATCGAGTCGAGATAGACGTTGCGCGTGCGCACCGTGAGGCGGCCGCCTTCCGGCATCGCATCGCGCGCGTTGATCGCGAGATTCAGGATCGCGTTCTCGAATTGGCCCGCGTCGACGCGCGTGTGCCAGAGGTCGTGCGCCTGCACCATGTGCACTTCGACCGATTCGCCGAGCGTGCGCTGCATGAGCTCGGTAAGGCCGGAGAGCTGCCGGTTCGCATCGACAACGACCGGATCGAGAATCTGCCGTCGCGCGAACGCCAGCAGACGACGCGTCAGATCCGCGCCTCGCACTGCCGCGCGCATGGCTGTGTGGACTTTGCGGGCCAGCGTCGGCGTCTCGGAGACGCTGCGCTCGAGCAGCTGCAGGTTGCCGATGACGACGCCGAGCAGGTTGTTGAAGTCGTGCGCGATGCCGCCCGTGAGCTGGCCGATCGCTTCCATCTTCTGCGCCTGCAGCAGGCGCGCTTCGAGGCGCCGCTGCTCGGTGAGGTCGTAGATGATCGAGAAGAAGCCGAGTACCGAGCCGTTGGCGTCGACCTGCGGCACATAGTGGTTCTGCCACTCGCGCATGATGCCGTGACGCATGCCGGTGTGGCGCGAGTGCACGCGCTCGCCGAGCATCACCTTGTCGACGTACGGCATCACCGTCGCGAACATGTCGGTCGGCA
Source organism: Steroidobacteraceae bacterium (assembly GCA_035277305.1). GTDB lineage: Bacteria > Pseudomonadota > Gammaproteobacteria > Steroidobacterales > Steroidobacteraceae > Steroidobacter. The sequence goes on from DATEKT010000288.1 coordinate 898, forward strand.
GCAGCTCGCGCAGGCTCTTGCCGATGAGCTTCGTCGTCGACATGCCGACCCATTCTTCGAACGCGCGATTCACGTACGTCATGATGAAATCGCGATTGAAGTAGTTGATCGGCGTCGGCACCGCGTTCAGCGTCTGCTCGAAGAAGTCGCGCGTCTCGCGCAGCTGACGCTCGGCGACCACGCGATCGGTCACGTCCTGCAACGTGCCGTGCAGGCGCACGATCTTGCCGTTGCGGCGCTCCGCCTTGATGATCATGCGCACCCACAGATGACGACCGCGCGCGCTGGTCAGGCGCAAGTGCAGATCGCTGCTGGCGCCGGTCTCCGTTGCCTGCTGCGAGGCTTCGATCAGCTTGGCGCGATCCTCGGGATGAAACATCTCGCGGCTCGCCTCGATCTCGATCGGCTGGCCGAACGGCAGGTCGTGGATCGAGTACAGCGCCTCGGTCCAGTGAACTTTCTTGGTCTCGACGTCGTATTCCCAGCCGCCGATGCGCGCCGTGGTCTGCATGTCCTTCAGCAGGTTGTCGAGCCGCACGCGCTCGCCGACGTCGTGGAACACGAGCACGGTGCCGACAGTCGCGCCCTGCTCGGTGACCGGCACGATGCGGTATTCGACCGGCCGGAACTGGCCGTTCTTCCGTCGCAGCAATGCGCCGACGCCACGCATGATGTCGGTCGTGTATCGCACGCGGCGCACCGGATCGGTCCGGTTGTCGTCATCGCTCTGCGTGTTGATCAGGACGCGGTAGTCGAGCCCGGGCAGCTCTTCGATTTCGTACCCGAGGAGCTTGGCGGCCGCGGGATTCGCGTAGCGCACCTGGCCGACGTTATCGAGCTCGAGCACGCCCTCGCCCGCGCCTTCGACGATCGCCGTGTTGCGCCGGTGAGTCGCGGCGAGATCCTTGCCGCGCGACGGCCCGTTCCTGCTCTGGCGCGCGCGCAGCCACAGCCAGCCGAGCGGCACGCCCGCAAGCAACAATCCGATGACGAGCCCGACGATCCCGGCTTGGTTCAAGGCTTTTGTCCGGGCTCCCGGCCCGCGTACCAGTTCACCGCGTACTGCATCAGCTGCGCCGAGGTGCGCAGCGAAAGCTTGCGCTTGATGCGCTGGCGGTGCGATTCGACTGTCTTGACGCTGAGATTGAGCGCTTCGGCCGTCTGCCGCGTCGACAATCCCTTGCCGATCATGTGCAGCACCTGCAGCTCACGATTCGTCAGGCTGTCGACGGGATTCGAGGAGATGTACGCGCCGCCCGACGCGAACTTCTCGATCATGCTGTTGCCGACCGCTTCGCTCACGTAGATGCCGCCGTCGAGCACGCGGCGCAACGCGATCAGAAACTGATCGGATGCCGCCTGCTTCATGATGTAACCGTTCGCGCCGGCCGACAGCATGCGCTCCGCGTAGATCGCTTCGTCATGCATCGACAGAACGAGCAGCGGCAACGAGGGATAGTGCGCGCGCGCGTCCTTCACCAGCTCCAGCCCATCGCCCTGCTTCAGCGACACGTCGACGATCACCGCGTCCGGCTCGAGCTCGCGGATCAGCGATTTCGCCTCGCGCGCGGTCTCGGCTTCGCCGCACACTTCCAGGTCGGCTTCGGCCTCGATCAGGCGGCGCAGACCCTGGCGCACGATCGGATGGTCGTCGACGATCAGCACGCGTCGCTTACGGTCCTTCGCCACGCCGCCGCCGGGTGTCCGGTGCGCGGTCTTGAACAGAGAGGGGCCAACGGTCATTGCATCACTCCTCGCAATTATTCCTTGTAGTGTTCCGGCGGGGTCAGCCGGCCGCCGTGGTGAGCCGGCTGCGACGGCGGGTGCGCCGCGCGCGAACCGGTTGTGCCAGAGGTTCCAGCGGGCATTCGCACACGATGCGCGTGCCTTGCGGCTCGGCGCGCTCGAAGCGGACTTCGCCGCCGAGCATGCGCGCCCGATACTGCATGATTTTCAGTCCCATCCCAGCGGCGTCCACTGCGTCGACCGGCATGCCAGTGCCGTCATCGGTTATGGTCAGGCGCACCTTAGCGCGGGCGCCGTGCAAGTGCAGTCGTATAGTCCGCGCGCGACCGTGCCGCACCGCATTGCGCACGGCTTCCTGAGCGATGCGATAGAGATGATTCGCAAGCTCTGCACCGAGCGGCCGGATGGTCTTGACCCGATGCGTGCACACGATCTGCACGCCGTAGAGTTCCGCCGCGTGCATGGCCAGGCCTTCCAGCGCGTCCTGCAGACCGCCGCGCTCGAGGTTGACCGGCGACAAGCCGCGCGCCAGCGCGCGCGTGCTTTCGATCGCGTTGTTGACGAGCCGCGTGATGCCCTCGATCTCCGGCAGGATCGGCGCGTACTCGTTGGCGAGCCGCCCCGCGACGCCGCGCAGCATCAA
>DATEKT010000289.1:0-29503 GCA_035277305.1 Steroidobacteraceae bacterium
GTGACGTTGTCATCCGGGAGCTGGAACTGGCCGGGGTTCGTCGCCGAACGGCCGGCGATCACATCGCGCAGCTTCGTGGCGCCCGGGCCGCCGTAGTCGTTGTTGTGCTGGTAGATGCCGTACATCGCATCGAACTGCACACCCTCGAAGTCTTTCTTCATGATGAAGTTGACGACGCCGCCGATCGCATCCGAGCCGTACGCCGCGGATGCACCGCCCGTCAGCACTTCGACGCGCTCGACCATCGCGGCCGGGATCTGGTTCAGGTCGGGGGCAGCGGACGCGGAGGTCACACCGCCGTACGGCATACGACGGCCGTCGACCAGCACCAGTGTGCGGGCCGAGCCGAGGCCGCGCAGGTTGACGGTAGCCGTACCTGTCGCGCCGTTGGAGACGCTCGCGTTCTGCGCCGCGAAGGCCTGCGGCAGCTGGTTCACCAGGTCTTCGACGCGGGTGATGCCCTGTACCGCAATGTCATCCGCCGTGACCTGCGTAACCGGGCTGGTGGTCTCGAGATTCGGCTGCGCGATGCGCGAACCGGTCACGACGACTTCCTGAATGGTCTGATCTGCCGCAAATGCGGGCCCCGCGGCGGCGGCCGCAGCGCTCGTCACGAGCGCGCAGCGAACCGCGCGCCGGATGGAACTATTCGTGGACATCGCAATACCTCCTGCGAAGGTTGTCGAACGCAGGAGATGCTAGTTGCGCGCTCAACGCGCTATACGACACCCGTTGCCATTCTGTACGACGGCGATTGCTGTGATTCCGTCGTTTCGTGCGCAAGCAGTCGCAATGCGCGCGCGCCCAGGCCGCGGCTGCGACGCAAGCGGCGCACCAGCGTGCGAACGTGAAAGCCCGTGCGCTCGGCAATCTCTGCGACCGAATGATCGGTCGAACACAAAAGGCGCACGGCCGATTGTGTCCGGCGCCGTTGCAGGTACTCGTAGGGACTGATGCCGTGCACTTCCTTGAACTCGCGCATCATGTGAAAACGCGACCAGTGCGCCGCCTCGGCCAGCTCTTCGATCGTGAGCGGACACTCGTAGCAGGAATGGATCAGATCCGTGACGCGCGACAGACGCACGAACGTCTCGCGGCGCTTCCAGGATTTCATGTGCGTCATGCCGTTGACCGTGCGCGCCAGCGACGCTTCCTGTGCGAGGAGCCTGCGCAGCAGGAAGCTCACCTGTTCCTCGTACCACAGCGGGTCCTCGATGCCGGCGCAGACGTGGTGAGCGATGTAGCGCATCACGGAGGCGAGCGAGCGATCGCTGTCCCGCACGTGCTCGAACAGCCGGAATGTCTTGTCCTGCGAGCACACGAGCAGCAGCTCGCGGTCGGCCGGCGGCAGCGTCTCGAGCGCCTGCGCCAGCAAATCCGGGGAAAAATAGACGCTGAGGAGACATGCGGCGGGATCGCGCCGGCCGCGCGTGCTCAGCACGTGACCGGCATTGAGCGCCACGAAGACTTCGTCCTCGAGCTTGAGGGGCAGGTGGCCGTCGACGGAAATCGAGTAGCTGCCATTCCATGCAGCATGAACGGACGGTACGCCGGTGATTGTCTCCGGCGCGGCGCGTCCGGCCGGCACCCAGTGGACTTCAGTGCCTTGTGCAGTCTGCGCGCCGTTTACGCGCACGATAGAACGCATCGTCATCGATACGCAGCTCCCGATCCATCCCGATGGTTACGCTAATCGGCGAGGGCAGGTGCTGCAGCTTTTTGCGGTGAAGCGTCGTCGCGCGTCGTTGAATGACACGCACGAGCAACATATGCGCCGATGCTTGCGCAGATCGCATTGAGTGACGAGGGTCACGCGAGTCGTGACCCTCGTCACATTGTTTTAGAAGTCGGCTGTCAGACCCAAAAAGACAAAACGTCCCAGCGTGTCGTACACCTGCGGAAACGTATTGCCATTACAGAATACGGCCGGACACGTGTCCTGTCCGACGAGCGGCGGATCCTTGTCGAGCAGATTGTTGATGCCGAGCCGTGCGTTCACGCTCTTGAACACGCCCACCTCGCTGAAGCTGTACGAGCCTTGCACATCGAGGTAGCCGCGCGCGCCGAGGTGCTTGTCCGTCGGAATCACGTCGCCCGCCAGGTTCGGATCCGAGCTGGTGCGATCGTCATCCACCGCGGCGATGTAACGCCACGTCAGCGACAGGTCCAGGTCCCACGGCGTCGTCCAGGTTGCGCGCAGCTTGTGGCGCCAATCCGGAATCGGCGTACCGCACACCGTGCCGTAGAGTCCGACGCAGTCGTAGCGGCTTGCGCCCGGCAGCGGCTCGGTGAGGAACTTGTCGGTGTATGTCCCGACGAGCTGCACCGCGAGGCTGCCCGCGCCACCAACGTCGAAGCGATAGTTCAGCTCGGCGTCGAGACCCGTCGTCTGCAGCGAGCCCGTGTTGAGGATCGGATCGTCGATGAAGCCGGTGTTGCCGAGCCAGATCGAGCCGTTGCCCGCGCGATGCACGCGGTCGCAGAACGTCGGATCGCCGGATGTCAGGCACTGGTTGAGGATGAAGTCGGCGCCGAGCGAGTTGATCAGCTTGTCCACCTTGATGTCGAAGTAGTCCACGGTGGCGCTGAAGTTCGGCAGGAAGTCCGGCGTGAACACGAAGCCGAACGAGTACGTATCGGACTTCTCGGGATCGAGCTGCGTGTTGCCGCCGACCAGTCCGTTGTACTGCGAGGAGGGGTTCTGCAGGATGTTGCCGTACTGCGCAGCCGTTACGCCGCTGCGCGCGCACTCCTCGAAGCTCGCTTCCGGAGTGTCGCCGAGCGCGTTCGAGCACGGGTCGGTGTTGCCGTCGAGCTGCACGCGCGGCTGCAGGAACAACTCCTGGATGTTCGGCGAGCGCACCGCGCGCTGATAGCTGCCGCGGAGCATGAGCGCACCGACCGGCGCCCACTGCAGACCGAGCTTGTACGTATCGGTCTTGAAGCCGAGGTCGTAGTCCGAGTAGCGATAGCCGGTCTCGAACGAGAGTGTGTCGGCGAACGGTTTGCCCTGTACGAGCGGCAGGCGCGCTTCGGCGAATACTTCCTTCACGTTGAACTGCCCGGTGGTGTCGAGCGTCGGCGCGCCCTGGCCGGCGAGATCGCCGGTCTGGAACGCCTGGTCGGCACGCAGGTTGGATTCCTCCGAGCGATATTCCGCGCCGAACGCGATCGCGAGGCCGTCGTTGGCGGTCGGCAGCTTCAGGCCGTACTGGCCGAGGTCGCCGGAGATCGAGCCGCTCAGCACCTGCTCGACCGTCTCGCCTTCGGTGAGGCCGGGCACCTGCAGATAGTTGAGCTGGTCCTGCGTCACGCTGCCGACGCCGAAGATCGCGTAGGGCACGCAAGTCGGATCGTCGTTGGTGAGGTTGGCGTCCGCGTTGATGCGGCACACCGGTTGACCGTTCGGGCCGGTCACGGCGAGCAGCGCATTGTTGAGCCGCGTGCGCGAGATGTCGTTCTGGAAACGCTCCGACAGGATCGACGTGCCGTACAGGCCGTACACGTCGTAGCTCCAGCCGTCGGCGATGTCGCCGCGCAAGCCGAGGACGCCGCGGAACGAAGTGTGTCGCAGATCGTCGAGGCGGCCGCCGCCTTCGACGTTGCGACGGCCGATGTCCAGCAGGACGTCGCCTGCGCCGGTGTTGCCGCCGCAGAACGTCGTGACTGCGGAGGGCGAGAGCAGCGGGTTGTCGCAGTTCACCGCGTAGCGGCCGAAGAACGGCGGCTGGCCGGGGCCGCTGCCGAGGAACGCGCCGCTCGGCGCGACCTGCGCTTCGGTGTGATCGTCCATGAACATGAATTCGGTGTAGACGGTCGCCTTGTCGCTGAAGTCGTAGTGCGCGAACAGACCCGCAGTGCGCCGCTCGTCCGGACGCTGGTAGTAGTTCTGCGGCGCAAAGTTGAACAGATCCGAGTCCTGGAATTCGCGCACTGTGCCGTCGGAGTTCAGCGTAAACGTGCCGGTCGGCGTCAGGTCGTTCGGGTTGGTCGGGTTGTACGTCTGGAACAATGCCGGCGCCGTCGTGCCGGAGCCGCCGCAACCGAACGTGTCGCCGGAAGCGAGTGCGCACGCGCTGAAGTCGCGCTTGTCCTGCGTGATCGGATCGAGCTGGCGATAGCCGAGGTAGACGGTGGCGTTGCCGCGTCCGTCCTCGGTGTTGATGCCGGCGAGGAACGTGATGTCCCTGCTGTAGCCGTCGGTCTCGCTGCCGGAAGGCGCGTTGAAGCCGGCATCGCGTACGAGGTTGCGAATGCTGGTGTCATTGTTGTCGTGCTGGTACATGCCGTACTGCGCATCGACCCGCACGCCCTCGAACTTGTCGTTCATGATGAAGTTGACGACGCCTGCAACGGCGTCGGCGCCGTACACCGCGGATGCGCCGCCGGTCAGCACGTCGACACGCTGGATCAGCGCCGCGGGAATCTGGTTCAGGTCAGGCGAAGCCGCGCCGTTCTGCGTCGGATCGCCGGGCATCAGCCGGCGGTTATTGACCAGCACCAGCGTGCGCTGCGAGCCGAGGCCGCGCAGATTGACGGTCGCGGCGCCGGTCGCGCCGTTCGATACGTTGCCGCCGAAGTCCGCGAATGCCTGCGGCAGGTTGTTGATCAGGTCCTCGGTGCGCGTCACGCCTTCGATCTTGATCTGGTCGGAGCCGACGGCTGTCACCGGGCTCACGCTCGTCAGATTTGGCTGCGCAATGCGCGAGCCCGTCACCACCACCTCCTGGATGGATTGAGTTTCCTGCTGCGGTTGTTGTTGCGCCTGTGCGGGCAACAAGCCTGTGAGTGCTGTTACGGCACCACTGAACAGCGCGCAGCGAACCGCGCGCCGGATGAAAAGATTCGTCGACATGGAAAGCCCTCCTGCGAAAACAGAAAGGGGACATTCCTCGCAGGAGTGGCCGCTGTGGCTCTCCTGCGAAGAATGTCCCCATTTCGTGCGCTTTCAGCGCAGCGAGGAGATGCTAGTGGTGGAATTCACACCGGATGCGGCAGACGTTGGCATTCTGTGTGGCGCCGCTTGCGTTGATTGCGCGGCTTCTTCGTGAGCGAGTGCGCGCAGCGCACGCGCGCCGACGCCGCGGCTGCGACGCAAGCGACGCAACAGGGTGCTGCGTTCGTGAAAACCGGTGCGCTCTGCGATTTGCGCGACGGACAATTCTGTCGAGCACAGCAGGCGAGCGGCCGTTTGTGTCCGGCGCCGTTGCAGATACTCGTACGGGCTGATGCCGTGCACCGATTTGAACTCGCGCATCATGTGAAAGCGCGACCAGTGAGCAGCTTCGGCCAGTTCGTCGATCGTCAGCGGACGGTCGTAGCAGGAGTGAATCAGGTCGGCGACTCGCGCCAGGCGCGCAAAGGTCTCGCGACGCTTCCACGACTTCATGTGCGTCATGTTGCAGACGGTGCGGGCGACTGCGATCTCGTGCGTCAGCAGGCGCCGTAGGAGGAAACCCACCTGTTCCTCGTACCACGCAGTGTCGTCGATCCCGGCGCAGATATGATGTGCCACGTAATGCAACACGGACGTCAGCGAGCGATCGCAGTCGCGCAGATGCTCGAAGAGGCGCCACGATCCATCCTGCGAGCAATCATTCAGCAGATCGCGGTCGGCCGGTGTCAGCGCATCGCGCGCTTGCGTGAGCATCTCGGGCGCAAAATAGACGCTGAGCAGGCAAGTCCCCGGATCGCGCCGGCCGTGCGTCGTCAGTACGTGCCCGGCGTTGAGCACGAGAAACACTTCTTCCTCGAGCTTGAGCGTGTGACCGTCGACGCACAGCGGGTAGCAGCCGCCCCATGCAGCGTGCACTGAGGGCACGGCGGCGATGACTTCAGGGGCGACGCGGCCCGCGGGCATCCAGTGGATTTCGGTGCCTTGCGCCGTGTGCACGCTCGCGCCCGAACCGCTGGAGACGAATCTGCGAATGATCGAAGAACTCATCGCGTAGCCCGTTGCCGGTATGACACAGGCAAATACGCTAAAGCGACAGCCGATTGTTCCGCCTGATTTTGCGTCGAAGCGCCGTCGCGCGACGACGAACGAACGTCGCGAGCAACGCATGCGTCGGCGGACACCGCAGAGACGCGCGTGACGCGCGATCAACTCTACGCGCTGTGTTGTTGCTTACGAAAACGTAATGCGTGCGCGACGCGAGAGACATAGCGACGACTGACGGGAACTTCCCGACCGCCGGCGAGCACTGCAAACGTGCGTCCGGATTCGTGACGCCGAATCGCCGAGATCAGATCGTGCCGCACGATCTCCGAGCGATGCACGCGCACGAAGCGCGTGGGATCGAGACGGTCGGCGAGATCGCCGAGGCGCGCGCGCATCAGCCGGACACGTTGCCCGACATGGAGGCGCACGTAGTCGCCGTCGGCCTCCAGGCGCTCGATCATCTCCACCGGCACGCGCACGCGCGCATCGCCTTCGCGGATCCACAACTCCTTCTCGTATTTGTTCTGGGTGTCGCTGCGGCGATCGTGGCGCAGGTTTTCGATGATCTCGCGCAACTCCTGCACACGCGCCTGCGCGTCACGCAGCTCGCGGCGCACGCGGGCGCGTTCGAGCGCTTCGATCAGGCGGGCGCGCTCGACCGGCTTCAGCAGGTAGTCGACGACGCTGACCGCGAACGCCTTGACGGCGAAGTGATCGAACGCGGTCACGAACACGATTTCGGGCATCGGCGCATCGGTGAGCTCGCCGAGCGCGTCAATCAGCTCGAAGCCGCTGAGCTCGGGCATCTCGACGTCGAGCAGCACGACGTCCGGGGCGAGGGTGCGGATCAGCTCGAGCCCGCGTTGCGGGTTGCCGGTCTTGCCGACCAGCGCCACGTCCGGAACGTCCTGCAGGCACCATTCCAGGCGGCGCAACGCCAAGGGCTCGTCATCGATCGCAATCACTCGCAGTGCTGTCATAAGGTCAGTTCGAGGGGCATCCGCAGATCGACCGTGAACCGTCCATCCCGTTGCGCGGCGCGCAGGCCGGCGTCGGATCCGTAAAAGCTTTCCAGACGCCGCGCGACGTTTGCCAGTCCCACACCTTCACCGGCTTGTTGTTGCTGCAGGTCAGACTTTGCTCCGGCTCCCATCCCATTCTCTACAGTCACGAACAGCTCGGCGCCACGACGGGCGACGCTGATCTTCAGCTCGACGGGCGCGGAGGTACGCGCGACGCCGTGCTTGATCGCATTCTCGACGAGCGGCTGCAGGATCAGGTGCGGCACCAGCGCGTTGTCCAGGCCCGGCTCGATGTGTGTCGACCAGCTGAGGCGCTCGGGAAAGCGCGTCAGCTCGATGTTGAGATACTCCAGCTGCACGCGCAGCTCTTCGGTCAGCGTGACCTTCGCGCTCGACTCGCGGCTCAGGGCGTTGCGGAAGAAACGCGCCAGCTTGTTGATCATGGCATCGGCCGCGAGCGCCTGGCCGGTCACGATCAGCGCCGAGACCGCGTTGAGCGTGTTGAACAGGAAGTGCGGATTGATCTGGTAGCGGAGCATCTTCAGCTCCGCCTCGCGCGCCAGCACCTGCGCCTGCAACAGCGTGCGCTCGCGATCCTGCAGCTGCGCCGAGTACAGGATGACCGAGCAGAACGCCGCCCACATCAGGAACAGCATCAGGTTGTACTGCGACTGGACGATGAGTCCGACGAGCACGGAGTAGGGCATCGGCGGATTCTTGAGCACGACCTGCCACACATACGCCCCGACACATGCGTACACGAACGAGATCGGCACGGCTGCGCCGCCGATTGCCAGGATGCGGCGCGAGAGACCCAGGTGCAGCGTCCCCGCGATCACCTTTCCCAGGGGCAGGCACAGGATGAACGCGAGCACGTTCATCGATGCACGCCAGCTGATGGCGTACAGGTCCTCCTTGTCGTTGACCAGGAGCATCTGGGTCGTGTGATTCGTGAACATCGCGATCCAGAAGAGCGCGCTGAACACGTGGATGTTCGTCATTGTCCGCCGCGCCCCTGTGGCCAGTGCGGGCGCTCGTGAATTCGACGCGCTCGGCGCCGGAACGGTTGCGTCGATCATCGACCCGTTCGCTGCCATGATGTCCGCCTTGGCTCAAAACTGTGTGGAATTGCCCCGGATTATGCCGTCGTAGTCAGGTCAACGCGCAGTCGCGCAAAGTGCTTGAGCGATGAATCAACACAAAAACGCGTTGAACGACCGGAAGAAGAATATCTCGCCAGGATCGCCAAGGTCGGAAACGGAAATCCGAAAACAGCCGACTTCTCTTCTTTCTTATTCTTCCTTGGCGATCCTGGCGAGAGATCTTCCGGCTCCGATTCCGCCACCCACTCACTCCCCCGTAAATCTCGGCTCTCTCTTCTCCATGAACGCATTGACCGCCTCTTCGTGATCTTGCGTCTCGTGCGCCAGCGCCTGAAAGGCCGCGGACAGTTCCAGTACGTCGCTCAGCCGTTGGTGCTGTCCTTCGCGCAGCAGGCGCTTGGCGAGCCGCAGCGCCTTCGCCGGATTGACGGCGATCCGGCGCGCGACCGCCTGCGCTTCGTTCAACAGTTGCTCGGCGGGAACCACGCGCGAAACCAGTCCGTACGATTCGGCTGTACGAGCGTCGATGGTGTCGCCCGTCAGGATCATTTCGGATGCACGCGACAAGCCAATGGCCCTCGCGAGGATCCAGGCCCCGCCGTCGCCCGGCACGATGCCGACCTTGACGAAGCTGGAGGCAAATCTGGCCGATTCTGCTGCGAGCCGGATGTCGCAGATGCAGGCGATGTCGAGTCCGAGGCCGATCGCATGGCCATTCACCGCGGCGACCATCGGCACCTCGCAGTCCCATAGCGCCCGGATCACGCGCTGGACGCCCCGGCGATAGTTGGTGCGCGTCGCTTCCGGCGTGCCGAGGCGGCCGATTCCGCTGCGCGTCTGCATGCCTTTGAGGTTGCCGCCGGCGCAGAAGCTGGCGCCGGCGCCTGTCAGGACGATGCAGCTGATGCCGGCGTCTTCTTCCGCCCGGCGGATCGCCTCGATCAGATCCAGGCAGTCCTGCTGGGCGCCGATGGCATTGCGGTTCTCGGGGCGGTTCAGCGTCAGGGTGGCGACGCCGTTGGCGGCGGCGTAGTGGACGAAGCTTGCGGTCATGAGGCGGATCATAGCCCGGCATCCAGCCGGGCCGGCGGGCGGCCCATGAGGGGGCCTGATCCGTCAGTTCAGCCGGGTGTGTTGTCGCGCTGATCCCGGTTCTGCTGATCCGGGTCGTTCAGCGGCCGCAGGTGGCCGCCCGTCCGGATCTGCATGCGCACGAACTCTTCGAGGACGGAGCACGCGACCGACAACTCATCGCAGCCGGCGTAGTTGGTCTTGCACAGGAAGCCCGCGCCCATGATCTCGATCTCATGCGGGCCGAGTGGCCGATACCAGCCACCGAAAGTTTGTCCATTCACCTGGTGGGTGAAGAACGTCATCTCATTTTGCACTTCGACTCTCGGCTCGTACGTCGCGACACGATCCCCGAGCGCGCAGACGCGCGAGCCGCCCACGGTGTTCCCGTGCAGATATTTTTGTAAAAGCGCCGTGCGGCGTTCACCGACGCGCGGCCGGTGGAACACACCATGCGTGCTGGCTGTTCTTAGCCTCGATGCGCTACCTGACTTATCGACCCGATATCGATGGACTGCGGGCCATCGCGGTGGCGATCGTCGTGGCCTTCCACACCGGCGTGCCGGGATTCAGCGGCGGCTTCGTCGGTGTCGACGTGTTCTTCGTCATCTCCGGATTTCTCATCACCGGCCTGCTGGTCGACGAGCTGCGCGCGACCGGCTCGATTTCCCTGTCGCGCTTCTATGCGCGGCGCGTGCGGCGCTTGCTGCCGGCGCTCGCGCTGGTGTTGTTCGCGACGTTGCTGCTCGGATCGGTGGTGCTGCTTTCGGTGGCGGGTGAGCAGCAGGATCTCGCGAAGTCGGCGCTTGCCGCGGCGCTCTCCGGCTCCAACATCTTCTTCTGGCTCGGCAGCAACTACTTCAGCGTGCATGCGGACCTGAAGCCGCTGCTGCACACCTGGTCACTTTCGGTGGAGGAGCAGTACTACCTGGTGTGGCCGACGCTGCTCATCGTGCTGATGCTGCTGGCCCGCAAGAACTGGAGCGTCTTTACGCGAGTGCTGTGGGCGACACTGCTGCTCGTCGGCATCACGACCTTCGCTATCGAAGTTCGCACGACGGCGACCGATCCGCCCGCTGCATTTTTTCTGATGCCGATGCGCGCGTGGGAGTTCGCGCTCGGCGGCGCGTTGATGCTCGCTTCGCCGGTAGTCGAGCGCTGGCCGGCATTCGTGCGCGCGTTGTTGTTCGCCATCGGCATCGTCCTGATCGGTGTCTCGACGGTGATGCTCGACAACACGGTTGCGTATCCAGGCACCGCGGTGCTGCTGCCGACGTTTGGGACGGTGGCATTGATCGCCGCCGGTTGCTCGTCTCCCGGGTGGGGGCAGTCCTGGCTCTCGTCGCGCGGCATGGTCGCCGTAGGCCAGCTGTCCTACTCCTGGTATCTCTGGCACTGGCCGCTGCTCTCGCTCGCTCGCACCCATGATCTCGGCGAGCGCTATCTCGCGCGTGACGGCGCCATCGCGCTCCTCTCGCTCGGGCTCGCGTGGCTGACGTATCACTATGTCGAGCACCCGATCCGCTCGCAGCAGTATCGAGGTTTCCGCGGCACACGCACGACGCTGATGAGCGGAGCCGCGATGTCGGCTGCCGTTCTATGCTGTGCGCTCGGGCTCGGCTTCGTCGCGCAGTACTACTATTCGCATCCGACGAACCGGCAGCAGAAGCTCACCGCCCAGGCTGTGTTCGACCTGCCGCCGGCGACGGCCACGTGCCTCGAGAAGCAGCATTCGAAGTTCGCTGCGCTACCGCGCGATCGCCGCTGTTTCACGCAGCCGTCGCAACCGGTCGAGCTGGTCCTGTGGGGCGACTCGCATGCGAACCACTGGTTTCCGCTCATGCGCAAGGCTTCGCGCGATCTGCACATGAATGTCGAGGAGTTCGCGCGCGCGAGTTGTCCGCCGTTGCTCGGCGTCATGCCGTTCGACGAAGGCGCCGTCGATCGTCAGTGCGAGCGCTTCAACCTTGCGGTCGTGGCGGAGATCGAGCGGCTCGCGCGCGAGGAAGGACTGAAAGGCGTCGTGCTTGCGGGACGCTGGCCCGCATATCTCGGACGACCAAGCCCGGACGGCAGCCTGCTCGCGCACTTGTCATACGGCGACGGTCCACTGGATTCCGTGAAGTCGGAAGAGGCGCTGCACACCGGGTTGGCGGCCACCCTGGAACGCCTGGAGCATGCAGGCCTGCGCGTCGTCGTCGTCGGTGCGACGCCCGAGTTCCATTACTCAGTGCCGCAGTGCCTGCTGCGCCGGTCGTTGCAGGAATGCGCGATGACGCGCGCCGCGGTCGACCAGCGACGCGGGCGGGCGATGCACGTCGTGTCGAATACGGTCGCATCGAACGAGGGCGCGCACATGTTCGATCCGCTGCGCTTCTTCTGCGACGAGACGTTCTGCTATCCGATGCATGGCCAGACCGTGATGTTCTCCGACCCGCAACACCTGACAGCCGCCGGATCGCCGCTCCTCGAGCCGGAGCTCGATCTCGATCTGCGCTGGTTGCTCCACGACGAGAGTCGCGCGCTGTAGCGATGTGTATCGGACTGTTGCCGGCTCAAGGCCCGCAACACTTCGTTACAACTTGCGTGGCCGGCCTGCGGCGGCGGGCGGAAGCGACGTGTACAGTAGCCGTACATGAGCGAAGCGCCGCACATCCTGGTCGTCGACGACGATCGCGACATCCGCACGTTGCTGAGCGACTACCTGCAGAAGAACGGTTATCGCGTCACTGCGGTCGCCGAAGGCAAGGCGATGCGGCGCACGCTCGAGCAGTCGCACATCGACCTGATCGTGCTGGATCTGATGCTGCCCGGCGAAGACGGGCTCAAGCTGTGCCGCGACCTGCGCACCCAGTCGCAGATTCCCGTGCTGATGCTCACCGCGCTGGGCGAGGAGATCGATCGCGTGCTCGGCTTGGAGGTCGGTGCGGACGACTACCTGCCCAAGCCTTTTAGTCCGCGCGAGCTGGTGGGACGCATCAAGGCGATCCTGCGGCGCACGTCGCACATGCCGCGCGATCCGGACCTGCGGCAGGCCAATGGTTACAAGTTCGGAGACTGGCAGCTCGACAACACGACGCGCACCCTCTCTCACAGCGACGGTGCGCAGACGTCGCTGAGCGGAGCCGAGTTTCGGCTGCTCTCGGTGTTGCTCTCGCATGCCACTCGGGTTCTTTCTCGCGCCCAGCTGATGGAGCTGGTTCGCGGTCGCGAGCTCGATCCCTTCGATCGCAGCATCGATGTTCGCATCAGCCGCCTGCGGCAGACGTTGCGCGACGACGCGCGCTCGCCGCGGGTCATCAAGACGATCTACGGCGAAGGCTATGTGATCGGCGTGCCGGTGGAGCAGTACTGATGCGCTTGCCATTGCCTCAGACGTTGTTCGGCAGATTGTTCGCAGCGACCGTAGCCGTCGTCGCGCTGGCGTTGCTGGTTCTCCTGTCGATCGTGCTGCGCGAACGGCGCGAGCTGGCGTTCTCGGAGAGCGGTTCCAGCGCAACCGCGGCCAGCATCGTCGAGCTGAGCCAGCAACTTGCAAACCTGCCTCGCGAGCAGCGCGATTCGATGCTGTCGCAGTTACGCGCGGACAATCCGCAGCGCCGCGATCATCACGAACGGATGCACGAGAATTTCATGGGCGCGCAGCGAGCGTTCGCCGAGGAGGTGCAGAAGGAGCTCGGCAGCGGCTACGCAGTCACGGCACGGCCGCCGCGCGGCGGACACCATCGCATAGTTTTGCTCGGCGGTTCCGACTCCCCCGCGCGCGGGGGCGGGCAGGGAGGCGGCGCGCTACCGCCTCCGCCATCGGAGCGCATGTTCGACGTCGTGGTGGCGCTGCCGGATGGCGACCGCGTTGCCTTCCGGACCTTTTCGCCACGGGGCACGCCGCCGTTCCCGGGTCATTTCGTCATCGAGCTGGGCCTGCTCACGATCATGCTCGGCATCGTGCTGTATGCGATGACGCGCACCATTACGCGGCCGCTTGCGGACCTCGCCACAGCAGCCGATGCGGTCGGTCGCGGCAAGACGATCGCACCGCTGCAAGAGCGCGGCGCCCGCGAGCTCAAGCGCGCAACACGCGCCTTCAACGCGATGCAGGAACGATTGAATCGCTATCTCGACAGCCGTACGCGCGTGCTCGCGGCGATGTCGCACGATCTGCGCACGCCGATCACGCGGCTGCGGCTGCGTGTCGAATCGATCGAGGACGAGGCGTTGCGGACACGCTGCGTCGATGACCTCGACGAGATGACACGCATGGTGCGTGGCGCCCTGAGCGTCTTTCGCGGACTCAATGACGAAGAGCAATCGGTGCCGGTGGATGTCGACGCGCTGCTCGAGGAGCTGCAGCGACGGTATGCAGAGGTCAATGCCAACGTCGCAATCGAGGGTCGCGCCGCTGCGCCGTTCACGGGTAAGCCACTCGCGCTGAAGCGCTGCCTCGGCAATCTCGTCGACAACGCACTTCAGTACGGTGAGAGCGCGAAGATCGCGGTGACGGACAGCGCCGATGAGCTGACGATCCGCGTGCTCGACGACGGCCCCGGCATTGCGGAGGCCGAGATCGATCGCGTCTTCGAGCCGTTCTATCGGCTGGAAAGCTCGCGCAATCGCGCGACGGGCGGCACCGGGCTGGGATTGAGCATTGCACGCGACGTTGCACAGGCGCACGGCGGCTCGCTTGTCCTCGAAAATCGCGCGGAGGGCGGACTGGAAGCGAAGCTCGTGCTGCCGCGGTTACAGTCCGTAACGATTGCTTACGACGCCGCGGAATCGCGTCCTCTAGATTGACAGTCGCGTCCCCCTGGACGCGCTATCTGTCACGGAGAATGCAATGAAATTTCGAGTAGCACTGATTGCCGCGGCGATGCTCGCCAGCACTGTCGCGCTCGCCCATCCGGACCACGGCCCTCAGGGTCCCGACATGGATCGCATGGCTGTCTTGCTGGATCTGAACGATTCGCAGAAGGCCGAAGTCCAGAAGATCTTCGACGAGCAGCACGAGAAGATGAAGGCGGCGATGGAGCAGGCGCACAGCTCCGGCACCCGGCCGTCGCGCGAAGACCGCGCCAAGTTTCACGAAGAGATGAAACAGGACATGACCACCAAGCTGCAGGCGGTGCTGTCGCCGGAGCAGATGAAGAAGTTCGCGGCGCTGGCGGATCACGGGCCGCGCGGCGGCGGCCATCGCTGGCACGGCGACGACAAGTCGCAGACGCAGCCGGAGACTCAGTCGCAGTAGGTCTAGTCCGTTGCGAATCTCGCGGCCGCGCGGGCCTTGGCGCGTGCGGCCTCGACTTCGCGGTCGCGCGGCGGTGAGTTCGTAACCAGCGACTCCATCAGCGTTCGGGCGACAGCCGCCACATCGGCCGTGGCGCGCTCGAACGCCGCGCGGTTAGCCTGTGATGGCTGGGTGAAGCCGCTCAACTTGCGCACGAACTGCAGCGACGCCGCGCGGATCTCCTCTTCCGTCGCCGGCGGCTCGAAGTTGAACAGCGTCTTGATGTTCCTACACATCGGATGGGATCTCCGGAGCAGACAGGAAGAAGAAAATGGACGGGATTAACGGGATTATCAGAAGGAAGACGCCAGAAGTACAAGCTCTTTAATCCCGTCAATCCCGTTAATCCCGTCTATTCCTCTTTCTTCTTCTTCAGCTTTCCTTTCCCCCGAACCAATCGGCGATCGCGCGGCGCACTTCGTCCGCATGTGCGGAGTCCGCCCAGCCATGCGACAGACCATCGATCAGCGTGACTTGCAGCCGCTGCTCGCTGCCGGCCGTCCGATAGAAAGGCGCGAGTGCATCGCGTAGAGCGACGACATTCTCGGCCGGCAGCATTGCATCATCGGCGCCGTGGAGGATCAGCAGGGAGGGGCGGTTGCGCGCGATGTCGGCGGCGCGCTGAACCGCGTCCGTGCGACGCGCCAGCTCGCGAGTGTAGTCGGACCACGCATATTTTCTGTTCGTTGCGCGCTCGTATGCCTGCACCGATGCAGTCAGGCCGGTGGACGCGTTGACGACGACGGCGGTCCCGATCGGCGCGTTGCCTTCAGCCAGCGCAAGCAGCGCGGCGGCTCCGCCGGCCGAGAAGCCAAACAGCCCGACCTTGTCCTGCGTGCCCACACATTGCAGTTCTTGCAATGCTGCGATGACCGACGGCAACTCCCGCGCGGCCCCGGCTACGATCGGCTCGAAGACGAGCCGGCCGAGATCCTCGTTCTGACGGCGCACCCGGTCCTCGCGGCCGTTCGGCGCCTCGCGTGCACCGAACTGCGGCAATCCAAGGTAGATCTTGATGGCGGGCACGTCATCGAGCGGCAGTGCTTCCATCAGTGCACGCTCACTCGCCGGCGGGCCGAATCCGTGCCAGAGCAGGATCGGCGGCTGCGAGACCTTGACAGGGACACGCACCAGCGCGGGCACGGTCGCAAGACGGGTCTCGACGACTGCTGTTTCGCCACGCGAGTCGCTGCGTGCGCGGCACAGCGCTGCGATTTCCGAGTCGTGCTGAGCCGCTGCGAAAGCAGGGCCGGTGGTGCAAGCGAAGATCAGGAACGCAGGCAGTACGAGTTGCCAATTCATGCGCCTAGAATACACGGCAATGAACGATGCTCCAGTCGCTGCCGTTGCGTCGAGCCCCATCCGGCGGCTGTGGCGCGCGATCGCGCTCGGTCCGCTCGAGCGGCGCCTGTTCTGGATCGTCGTCGTGGGATTGCTGCCGCTGGTCCTGCTCTCGTTCGCCACGCTGTTATACAACGCGCAAACGCAACGGCGTCAGCAGATCGAGACGGCCGAGAACACCATGCGGTCCGTCATTGCCGCAGTGGACGCGGAATTGCGAACTTCGCTTGCAGCTCTCGATGCACTGGCCGCAAGCCCGCGTCTGCGCGTGCGCGATTTCGCCGGGTTCTACGTTGAAGCTCGCGCGCTGCTCGAGCGCCGCCCGTCCTGGGCAAACATCGTGCTCTCCGACCCGACGTCTCAGCACATCGTGAATGCGCGCGTGCCGTGGGGCGGGCCGCTGCCGCGTGGCATCGATCCGGGTGCGGTGGAGGCGACGGTCCGCGCCGGCGTGCCGGGCGTCGGCAATCTCATCTGGAGCCCGGTGCTCAACATGTATGTCTTCGCCGTGCGCTTGCCGATTCGTGAAGGCGACAAGATTCCGTACGTATTGACGGCGGTGTTGCGACCGGAGGCGGTGCTGGAGATCGTCAAACGTCACGTTTTGCCTCAGGGCGCTACGGCCGTCGTGCTCGATAATCGCCGCCTCGTCGTCGCGCGCACGCGCAATCATGCCGGGTGGGTGGGAAAGCCACCTTCGCCGACGCTGCTCTCCATGCTCGCGCGCGACGACGAAGGCGCATGGGCTGTCACGACGACACTCGAAGGTGCGAGCGTGTACACCGTCTATCGCCGCTCGCCCGAGAGCGGCTGGACTGCCGCGATCGGTATTCCAACGCGGATCGTCGACGCGCCTGTTATCAGGTCCTACATGGTGCTGGGCGGCTCGATGCTCGCGTCCGTGCTGCTCGGACTCGGCGCCGCGTTCTTCACCGGTCGCACAGTCACCGGTCCGATGGGCAAGCTCGAACGCGCCGCTGCGTCGGTCGCCCGCGGTGAAGCGCCGATGCTGCCGGAGACGGATCTGCCGGAGATCCGCCAGGCCATGCTCGCTCTGCTCAGCGCGCACATCGAGCGCGAGAAGCTCCTGCACAGCGAGCGCCAGGCGCGGCTGCTCGAACAGAACGCGCGGCTCGCCGCGGAGCTGGCGAACAAGACGAAGGACGAGTTTCTGGCGATGCTCGGCCACGAGTTGCGCAATCCGCTCGCTGCGATCGCGACGGCGGCGCAGGTACTGGAGCACTCGGAGCAGACCCAGCGCAAGGACGTCGAGCAGCAGGCCAAGGCGATCATTCACCGGCAGGTGCGCCACCTGAGCAAGCTGACCGACGATCTGCTCGACGCGGCCCGCGTGATGATGGGCAAGATCGTGCTGGAGCGCCGCCCGATCGATCTTGCGCAGGTCGCGCGCAACACGGTCGACACGCTGCGCAATACGGGTCAGTTGCAGCATCACGAGTGCAGCACGCAGCTCGAGTCCGTCTGGGTGAACGCCGATCCCACTCGCATCGATCAGGTCGTGGCGAATCTGCTGACCAATGCGGTGAAGTACACGCCGCCGCCCGGGCGGATCGATGTGACGGTGCGACGCGCAGGAAGCGTCGCGGTGTTCAGCGTCCGCGATTCCGGTCTCGGCCTGGAAGCCGAGCTGCGGCCGCGCATCTTCGACCTGTTCGTGCAGGGCGAGCGTGCGCTCGATCGCTCGCAAGGCGGCCTCGGTATCGGTCTGACGCTGGTGCGGCGGATCGCGGAGCTGCACGACGGTCGCGTCGAAGCGCGCAGCGAAGGCGTCGGCAGGGGAAGTGAGTTCATCGTCGAGCTGCCGGCCATCGAAGCCCCGGCCGAAGCGGCCGAAAGCGCCGCGACACCGCGCAGTGCCACACGGCGCCGCATCGCGCTCGTCGAGGACAACGAGGACGTGCGGTCCGGCTTGCGCGTGCTGCTGGAAATGGAAGGACACGAAGTCGTGGAGGCGAGCGATGGGCTGCAGGGAGTCGACACGATCCTGCGCGAGCAGGCCGACATTGCGCTGATCGATATCGGTCTGCCGCATCTCGACGGCTACGGAGTGGCCCGCGCTGTCCGCTCACGCGCGCGGCGTCCGGTCACGCTCGTTGCTATGAGCGGCTACGGCAGTCTGGAGGACGCCGAGCGCGGCACGCAGGCCGGATTCGACGCCTACATGGTGAAGCCGATCGATGCCGAGCGGTTGAGCGAGCTCATCGCTCGCGTTCCACTCGTTGCGCTCGGTTGATTTCCCGCTGCGCTCGCCAGCCGAGCGCGAACAGGCGGATCAGACCGGGCTCCCGTGAGATTCGCACATCGAGGCCATGCTGCCGCGCGAGCTCGAGCCCCTGGTTGCAGGCAGCAAAAGCAGCATCGCGCGCGTCGGCATCGGACATCGGCTCTCCCTTCACCGCAACACCGACCTTGAGCACGTTGGCCAGATACGCCAGCTCCCGCGCACAGCGCTCGAATGCCTGCGGATCGGTTTCCGCAACCTCGCTGAGAGCCTGAGTGAGAGCGTGATGCTGATGTGTGCGCTGATCCGTCAGCAGCAGTGTGTTCTGCGGGATCAACACATCTTCGCGTTCCAGCGCCGTGCGCAACTGCTGCATCTGTTCGATCGTGGGCGACTCCTCAGCTTCGTCGTCGTCCTGCGGATCTTCGCTTTCGCACGCGCCGAAGGCGGCAAGATGCCGCCGCGTTTCCTCGTCGTACGCGGAAAGCGCTGCCAGTTCCTCAATCCGCGCCGTCGCGACGTAAACGAGGAACGCGCTCGCGCCGGTCGCGGTGACGAAGCCGATGTTCTCCCGCGCACGCTCACGCTCATATGCGGCGTCGATCTGCAGTTGTCGGCGTCGCTCCTGCGTGGCGAGCATCGACTCTGCTCCATCGAGCATGCCCAGCGTATGCATCAGGCAGTCGTAGCGTTCCGTGGATAGCGCGTCGAGCGCGGCCCGCACGATTTCCCACTCGTCTTCGACGACCGGCACGACCATGTAGGGACCGTAGAACGCACACGTGCCGATCGGTTGCAGCGTATCGCGCTCGCGGTCTACCTCGTCGTCCGGAATCGCGAGGAAGGCGAGCGTGTGGTGGATGCGCACGCTCACCAGGTGCGACAGGCACAGCGCGCGATAGTCGTCGTGCATCGCGGCGAGTCGATCGGCGACGAACCCATCGCCGATCTCGATCCAGCTCTCCAGCCAGTCCACCAGTTCGCGCGAGTCGAACTCTTCCGCGACGCCCGGTTGCGGACTTTTCCAGAGCGCCTCGTCGAGGGCCTGCAGCAGCTTGCGAGTCGGCGTGAGCGCCATCACCTCGCCGGCGTCGTTGAGGCCGATGCGCTCGACCAGCCGGGCGAGGGCGGCGGGTTGCAGATTCCTCAGCAGCGCGGGCAGCGCCGGATTGTCCTGCAAGGTTTGCAACAGACGCGAGGAAGCATCGTCGAGGGGCCGTTGCCGCATGCAGCGCACCTGGTAACCGGACCGGGCGCGCTTTTTAGCCGAATTCGGCAGCGCGCGGCAGTCTGCCCAGAACGCCTGCGGTTCGCTAATATATATGTGCGGTCGAAAAGCGGTGTACCCCCATGCCTCACGCCTGCTCCCATCTCGCCACCGTCAAAACCGATCACCGCAATACGCGCGGCTGCGAGGAATGCCTCAAGACAGGGGATACCTGGGTGCACCTGCGCCTGTGCCGCGAATGCGGTCACGTCGGCTGCTGCGACGATTCCAAGAACCGCCACGCCACGAAGCACTTCCACGCCACCCAGCACCCGATCATCACGTCGATCGAGCCGGGCGAAAGCTGGAGCTGGTGCTACGTCGATAAAGTCGCGATGGAGTTCTAGCGGCGCCGTCAGGCGGGATCGTTCGGGCACCACATGCGCGGCGGCACCGTCGCCACGGTTTCAGCAGCGATCCCGCGCAACGTCTCCTGTAACGCCGCATCGACCGGATACTGCGGGAAGTGCGGCAGATCGAGCGGCGATTGCCCGGTGATCGTGGCGTACAGCACGAGCGCGGCGAGGAATGCGCCGGCGGGCCTCGAGTGATTGCCGTCGTCTGCATAGAGCGGCATCGAAGGGTCGCGACTCAGGGCCAGGTCCCAGGCCTGACCGATCGGCGCTACGCAGGCGGGCTCCGCTTGCGCGATCGAGACGTGCAGATCGTAGATGCGCTGCGTCTCGTCGACGTCCCGCAACGGCCACTCGGGAAACATCACGGGCACCGCGTGCTGCCCGCGGCTCACGCGGATCAGCTCCTTCGCTTCCTCCGTCGAGTATTCGAACTGGCCGCTCAAGCTGTACTTCTGCGCCTGCAGGATGACGAAGCTCCAGTTCTGGCTGCGCAGCAGGTTCATCGTCGTCGCGTCGTGCACCCGCTCTTCGAGGAACATGAAGCCTGGCGCTTCGACCGAGGCAACGGTTCTACCCGGCTTGCCCGCGCGCACCATGTCCGCAACCATCCTGGTGAGATCGTTGAACGACGTGTGGCTGTTGCCCATGAACAGCATGGAGATGTCGGCGGTGGCGGACGGTGGGCCGGACGTGCCGCCGGAATCGCCGCCTCCACTGCTGCAAGCGGCGAGAAGGAAGGCGAGCGCGATGCCGGCGTTTCTGATTTTCATTGCGGCGGCTCCGGAAGCGGCCTTCGGTCTTCAGGTGCGGACGTTTTGCGAGCATCATGCAGCATGCGCAATCTGTTCGCCATCAGCGACGAAGTGACCTACCTGAACTCCGCGAGCCTCGGGCCGCGCCTGCACGCCGTGAATGCGGCCGGGCACGCGGCCGTCGACGCGATGGCCGCACCGTGGAAGGTCCGCACGCCCGATTGGTTCGAAGATGCCCGCCGTTTGCGCGCGTTGTTCGCAGCGCTGATCGGCGCACCGGCCGAATGTGCTGCGCTCGTACCATCAGTGAGCTATGGCATCGCTGTCGCGGCCCGCAACGTGCCCGTCGCGGCAGGCGACAACATCGTCGTCATCGACCAGGAGTATCCGTCCAACTACTACAGCTGGCAGCGCCTCGCACGCGAGCGCGGCGCGGAGATTCGAACCGCCGTCGCACGAGGCGGGAACAGCATCACGGACGCAATCGTGTCGGCCATCGACCGGCGCACCGCGGTCGTTGCAGTCTCGAATTGTCATTGGACGAACGGCGCGCTCATCGATCTGCCTCGCGTCGCCACGGCGGCTCGTCGTCACGACGCAGCACTCGTCGTGGATGCGAGTCAGACGCTCGGTGCGTACCCGATCGACGTCGCCGAGCTGCGGCCGGATTTTCTCGTTTCGGTCGGCTACAAGTGGCTGCTCGGGCCGTACGGCCTGGGGTACATGTACGTCGCCGAACGCTGGCATGCGAACGGCACGCCGCTCGAAGAGTCGTGGCTGAACCGGCGCGGCGCCGATAATTTCGCCACACTGGCGGACTATACCGATGAGTATCAGCCGGGCGCGCAGCGCTTCAATCAGGGTGAGTCGGCGCAGTTCTACCTGTTACCGATGGCACTCGCGGCGCTGACGCAGGTCGCGCAGTGGACGCCGGCGCGAGTGCAGCAGCAGCTGAGCGAGTGGACGCGCGAGTTGTCCGCGCGAGCGCCGGCACTCGGCCTTGCTTGCGCCGATCCGTCGCAACGCGTCGGGCATATGATCGGGCTGTCGGCACCCCGCCCGCTGCCGCCGGACCTGTTCAGCGCGCTCGCCGCGCGTGATGTATATGTGGGCGCCCGCGGCACCAACATTCGCGTGTCCCCGCACCTGCACAGCACAGCGGCGGACCTCGACCGGCTGGTCGCGACTTTGCAGGAGCTCCTCGCATGACCGACACGTATCCCGACCTGTATCCAGCGATCGAGCCGTACGAGCGCGGTGTGCTCGAAGTTTCCGGCGGCCATCGGCTCGTCTACGAGCTGTGCGGCAATCCGTCCGGCCGCCCCGCGGTGTTCCTGCACGGAGGGCCGGGCGCCGGCTGCAATCCGACGCATCGGCGGTTCTTCGATCCCGCTGTTTATCGCATCGTGCTGTTCGATCAGCGAGGCGCCGGGCGCTCGACGCCGACGGCGAGCGTGCACGAGAACACGACGCAGCACCTGGTGAGCGACATCGAAACCCTGCGCCGTCATTTGCGCATCGATCGCTGGGTCGTGTTCGGCGGCTCGTGGGGCTCGACGCTCGGGCTCGCCTACGCGGCGACGCATCCGCAAGCGTGCCGTGCGCTGGTTCTGCGCGGCATCTGGTTGTGCCGGCAGATCGATCTCGACTGGTGGTTCGGCCCGATCCGGCTGATCTATCCCGAATACTGGCAGGCGTTCGTCGAGCACATTCCCGCGGCGGAGCGCGGCGATTTGCTGGGCGCGTACCTGAAGCGGCTGCTGGACCCGGACCCTGCCGTGCATATGCCGGCTGCGATCGTCTGGGATCGCTACGAGACGAGCTGCGCGACGCTGTTGCCGCCGGCCGCAGAGCCGCTGCGCGCGAACATGCTTTCGATGCCGCGGCTCGAAGCTCACTACATGGCCAATCGCTGCTTCCTGCGGGACAACGAGCTGCTCGATGCCGTGCCGCGCTTCCGGCATGTGCCGGGCGTGATCGTGCACGGTCGTTACGACATGTTGTGTCCGGTCGAAGGAGCGCTGCAGTTAGCTGCTGCGTGGCCGGAAGCCCAACTGGTCATCGCGCCGGATGCCGGACACGCCGCGACCGAGCCGGGGATTCGACGCGCGCTCGTTGCAGCGACGGATCGCTTCCGCGATCTCAAGGACTGAAGCCGGGCTTCAGGACTCCCGCGGCCACCAGGGCAGCGATCACCTGGCCGTCGTGGCCCGGCACGATGTGCACGGCGGGCTGCGTTTCGTGCAGACGCTTCAGCGCCGCAAGCTCGCCGAATACCGCGGTCCGATCCTCTTTGAGGAATAGCCACGTCATCAGTCGTGCGCGCTCGCGTTGCAGCTCGATATTCCGGAAATGCCACGCGACGTCGCCGATGAACAGCAGCTCCGTGCCGTTCGCGGCCTGCACGTACACCATCTGGCTGCCCGGTGTGTGGCCGGGCGCGCGGATCAGCACGACGCCCGGCGCGATGGCGTGGTACTGCTCGTACACCAGGGGCTGATAGCCATCGAGCGCGTGCTCCGGAAATTTCGCCGGCAAACTGAGCTCCGGATGCGACAGCTGCTGCGGCGTCAGGTGCGTCTTCGGCAGAACGGCGGCGAGATCGGCGTGCGCGGTGAGTCCGCCGATGTGATCCATGTGCTCGTGCGTGATCACGATCTGCGCTGCTTTGGCAATTGCAGCTTCCATGCGGTCATAGGCTGCGGAGTCGAAGCTGGTGAGCTGGCTGCCGCCCATTTCCTTGCGCAGCGCCGTGTCGATGACGATCGAGTCGTTCGGATAAACGAGCCGATACGAGTACACGGGCAAGGGCACGCCTTCCCAGCCGTCGCCGGCGACGACGCCGGTTGCGGGGAAGGTGAAGACGCCGACCTGTTCGAATTCGATCGCGTCCGGCTTGTCGCCCGGCAGGGCTGCGAGCTCGCGGACGCGCTCGAGATCGAGCGTGTACGCGGCATCCCGCGGCATGTGGCTCTCGACCATGAGCCAGTAGTAGGCGCCGCCGGCGAGGACCAGCACAACGCCGAGACTGATCAGAGTTCTGCGAAGCCAGACGCGCATCTGGCAACAGTCTAGCTTCAATCCGAGATCCGGCTCCAGATCCCGCTGATCAGCGCCGGCAGTTCCGCGGGCTCGAACGGCAGCGCAATGACTTCGGCAGCACCCGCTGTCAGCAGCCGCCTGAGCTCGAACGGCGAAGGGTCCGCCGCCATCAGCACGACTGGCGTGTGATGGCCGACCTCCATTGCGCGCAGACATTCGAGCGTTTGCACGCCATCGAGCCGCGGCATCGCCACGTCCATGACGATGAGATCGGGCCGCAGCTGGCCGACGATGATCAGCGCCTCGAATCCGGACGTGCACGTGACCACGGAAAACTCCGTCTGCCCGGCGAGTGCCGTCCGCACCAGCTCGCGCATGGACGGATCGTCGTCGACGTAGAGAATCCGGCTGAGAGGTTTCGCTAGGACCATACCTGGCTTGCAGGGCGCAGCGTCCGCTGCTTCGAAGCTGTATCGGCGCGCAGCCGGCTGGGCTGGAGACCGCCCGGGTCCGGTTCAGGTAAAAACTGCCGGCCGGCCCCGGGGTCATCCGCAGATGCGGGAATTGCCCTAAAGGTATCTACTAACGTGCACGCATCACACTCCGAAGAGGCGCACACGAATGACACCGCTTTCACGCAGAACCTTCCTCGGCACGAGTCTGGCGACCGGCGCAGTGCTCGCGGCGGCCCGCGCCGGCGCGGCATCGGACCGCGCGGCGATCTACAAGCAGATCGAGCAGCGTCACGATGAAGCCGTGCAACGGCTGCAGACGTGGATCCGTCAGCCGTCGATCGCTGCCGAGAATCGCGGCGTGAGCGAAGGCTGCGATCTCACGATGCGCATGCTGCGCGATGCGGGGTTCCAGCACGTCGAGCAGCGCCCGACCGACGGTCAGCCCGGCATCTTCGCGACGCTCGACGCCGGCGCGCGCCGCACGTTCGGCTTGTATTTCATGTACGACGTGAAGCAGGCGCACCCCGAGGAATGGTCGTCGCCGCCGTGGGAGGCGCGCCTCGTCGACGTGCCTGGGCTCGGCAAAGCCGTGATGGGTCGCGGCGCGGTGAATCAGAAGGGACCGCAGTCGGCATTCCTGGCTGCATTGCATGCGATCCGCGGCGCCGGTCGCAAGCTGCCGGTGAATCTCGTGCTCGTCGCGGAAGGCGAGGAAGAAATCGGCTCGCCGCATTTTCCGCAGGTGGTGCTCGCGCCGGCGGTGCGCGATGCGCTCGCGAAGTGCGAGGGCATCTTCATGCCCGAGGCGGCGCAGGATCTCGACGGCAACGTGCAGATCTCGCTCGGCGCCAAGGGCGTCGCGGAGCTGGAGCTCGTAGCGAGCGGCGAGAAGTGGGGGCGCGGGCCGTCGAAGGACGTGCACTCCAGCAATCGCGCGCGGCTCGACAGTCCGGCGTGGCACCTGGTGCAGGCGCTCAATACGCTGATCGATGACATGGGCGATCCGGCAATCGATAACTACATGGACGACGTGCGACCGCTGAGCGCGGCCGAGTCGAAGATGATCGACGAAGCGGCGCTGCGCATCGATGAGAACACTGCGAAGAAGTCGATGGGCGTGAAGGCGTGGGCGCGCGATGCCGGCTGGCGTCAGGCGCTCGCGGATCTCGCCGGCCGCCCGACCGTCAACATCGAAGGACTGGTCGGCGGCTACACGGGGCAGGGCGGCATGACGATCCTGCCGCATCGCGCGGCCGCGAAGCTCGATCTGCGGCTCGTGCCCGACATGACGCACAAAGGCGCGGTCGAGAAGCTCAAGGCGCATCTCGCGAAGCGCGGCTTCGGCGACATCGAGGTCAACGTCACGGGCGGCTACGACCCGAACACGACGCCCGCGGATGCGCGCCTGATCAAGGCGGAGTCGAACGTGTATCGCGCTGCCGGCATCGAGCCGATCTACTGGCCGCGGCGCGGCGGTTCCTGGCCCGGCTACGTGTTCACCGGCGCGCCGCTGAAGTTACCGGCGGGACATTTCGGACTCGGTCACGGCCTGCGCGCGCACGCGCCGGACGAGTATTACCTGGTCGAATCGCAGAACCCGAAGGTGACGGGCCTGGACGGTGCGATCCGCTCGTACGTCGACTATCTCTACGCGCTCGCCTGACCATGAGCGCGTGTAGCCAGCAGAGCGCGCGCGAGGCAGATGAGCCCGGCGATCTCCAGGGCGAAGCGCACGAAGTTGAAGGCAGCCATGACCAGTCCCAGGTTGGCGACGGACTCGAATGAATTGCGCATCGTGGTGAACATCAGCATCGAACCGATCGCGGCGGCCTTCGCGAGGAGCACGCAGACGAAGCCGGCTACACCCAGCCGGGCGACATCGGGTGCGATGGTGTCGGATCGAAGCAGGAGAACCAGGCAGACGAGGCACACGATAGCCTCGACGCCGGCGAAGCCGCTCGATGCGAGAAACGCGAGAAGAGGTGAGCTCATTGATACGTCCGCCCGTTGTGTTTGATCCAGCCGTCCACGTGACGGCCGCCGGGATCGCGATGGGTCCAGTGCACGACGCCGCCTTTCGCGTTCCACTCGTACTCGCCGTAGAACTCGACGGCGTCGCCGGCGCGTAACGAGTCGACGCGACCGGCGAGATCGATGTTGTGCGCGATGAGCAGCGTCTGGCCGGACGCGAGCCGCACGAGGAAGCGCTGATGCCGGCTGCCGTCGTTGTCGTCCGGAAGAACTCTGTTCACGTGCCCGCTGCCCTGAACCTGAACGTTGCTTTGTCGATTGTCGAACGCTGCGGCCAGCACCTGGTCGGCATTGCTCGTGCTCGTGCTCGTGCTCGTGCTCGTGCTCGTAGCGGTGCGGGCGTCGTGCTTTGCCGGAACGAGTCCGGTCTCGACCGCGCCGAAATACGCGACGGCGAGGACGAGCCCGACCAGCAGGAGCTTCTTCATCGCTGACTCCCTTTCATGGAGCTACCACAGCAGCTCGGTGAGCGAGAATTCGCCGTTCCGCTCCTGCAGGTACACCATGCCTTCGCGCACCAGGTGTACTTCGAACTCGCGCTCGGACGTCGCTCCCTGCCTCGCGCCCGATGAATTGATGGTCTGGTATTGCAGCGTGCCGTAGAGCACGCGCAGGCCTTCGATCTTGAAAAAATTGTCCTTGGCCGGGATCTCGGTGGCCACGTCGAACAGGCTCGCCAGCTTTTCTGCGGAGATAGTCACGTCGACGACGCGCAGGTCTCCCGGCGCCACCAGCAGCGGGAAAGCACCGGGTGGCGCATCCAGAGTCTCGGTGTGCGACACCGGCGCATCGGCACCGCGCGTCGCGAGGGCGATTTCCTGGTCGCCTTCCAGGGTGAAGGCGGGATTGAGGATGATGGCCGGTCGATTGCCGGTGTTGCCGAACGCGATGCTGATGGTCACCGGCAGCTTGTTCTGCGGCGCCATGGGTTCCAGAGAGTAGGGTCGGATCGAAACTATGCGTGCGAAGGCGGATTCGGCGACGCGAAGGTGTGCGACATAGTAGGAGGAGGCGGAGATGATCAGCGCCAGCGAAGAAAAGAAAATGCCGATCCAATCCTTTGGAGTCAGGCTGAATGTCTGCTTGTCGCTCACGCGATCAATCCGCGAGGTTGATGCGCCGCCCGCCGTTCGAATCCTCCAGCACGGCGTCCTGCAGCTGCCACTGACCCAGCGACTTGATCGCCTTCATGTACACCGTACCGGAGCCGTTCGGACCTTCCGCGCTGAAGGAAAGACTGGCTTCTCCCTCCGGACCTCGGACATTGAGGTTGCCGTTCGGAATGCCGGTGGTGATGGGCTGGCCGAGCATCTCGACCGCCTCGGGATCTGCGTTCAGCGCCTGCACCGTCATCTGGTAAGCCTCGGACTTCTTGAGCGATGCGAAGACCGCAGTCATCGAGACCGCCACCAGCACGACCATCCCGGCGATCGTGATCACACCGGCGATCGCCCACTTGCGCTGCGTCGCCTTGAAGTCCTCGACGCTGTCCCAGCGCTTGTTGCGCCAGGCCCAGGCGCTGCCCTTGGCGCCGAGCACGAACGGCATGACGATGCCGACGAGCGGCACGAACGTCAGGAACGCAATGAACGTGTTGTTGCCGATGCCCCAGATCCAGCTGAGCAGGAACGCTCCCCAGTTCCAGCGATCGATCTCAGGCGGTAGCGGCGCATCGCGCGCATCGAGCGCGGCCTGTGAAGGCGCGTACTTGTTGGCTTCCGGCATCTGCGTATCCTCCCCAGGACACTGGTCGCCCGCCCGATCTACTTGCAGCGAATCGGATCCGAGCGGACGAAATAGCTCTTGTAGTTGGCGTTCTTGGGATCGATGCAACCCGTCAGGTCGAGCAGCTCTATCTTGCGGACGTCGAGCGGCCCCGACTCGCTCTGAAGCACGATGTACCCGCCGTTCAGCAGCTCGCCGTCGCGCTTGGCCTTCGGATCGAAATTCGCGACCACGCCGCCGCCGATCTGCGGCAGCGAGTACTCGAGCACTTTCTCGCCGTTGACGAAATGCGTGATCTGCGCAGCGCCGAGCACGAGCAGCTCCATCTGCACCCACTGGTCGCCGTCATAGGTCTTCGACGCGGAATCGAGGCAGTGTTTCGGATAGATCGAGCCCTGGTAGACGACTTCGGTGCCGGGCGAGCACATGTTCGCCGTCGGCCGCGCTTTGCCGTCGCTGAGACCGCCGAGCAGCTGCGCCTCGATCGAGATCGGGAAATCCTGCTCCTTCGTCATCGTCTGCGGCGGCTGCGAGTGAATCATGATGCCGCTGTTGCGGTCCGCCCAGGCGCCGGGCCCCTGCGCCGCCTGCTGACCGACGAAGCGATATTCGATGCGCAGCCGGTAGAACGAATACGGCTTTGCGTAGAACAGGTGACCGAAGCGCGTCTTGAAGCCGTCTTGGTAGCGGTCGTAGCGCACTTTCAGCAGGCCGTCCTCGACGCGGAACGTGTCGCCGTAGTTATCGCCCAGCTCATGGTGCGAGAGCTTGGGCGTCCAGCCCGCGAGATCGTGGCCGTTGAACAGCTGGATCCACTCTTCGTCGGCCGCACCGCATGCGAAGGATGTGCCGAGGAGGGCGATCGCGCAGAACGTCGGTGCGGCACGCATGAGTGTCGTTATTCGATGGTGGTGACCAGCTCTTCGAGACCGTCGATGCCGCCTTCGAGGCGATCGCCGCGCTTGAGCGCTCCGACGCCGGCAGGCGTGCCAGTGTAGATCAGATCGCCGGGTTGCAGCTCGAAGAACGTGGACAGCTCGGCGATCACTTCCGGCACGCTCCAGATCAGCTCCGAAATATCCGCCTGCTGGCGCGGCTGACCGTTCACGTTCAGCCAGATCCGGCCGCTGCGCGGGTGTCCGGTCTGCGAGGCCGGCGTGATCGCGCTGATGACCGCGGAGTGATCGAAGCCCTTGCTGGTGTCCCACGGCCGGCCGTTGTCCTTCGCATCCGACTGCAGGTCGCGCCGCGTGAGGTCGTTGCCGACCGCATAGCCAAAGACACAATCGAGCGCCTGCGCCGCCGGGATATTCCGCCCACCCTTGCCGATGGCGACCACCAGCTCGATCTCGTGGTGGAAGTTGCTGGTGCGCGAAGGGTAGGGCACCCGCGCGTGATTCGGCACCAGCGCTGTCGCCGGCTTGCTGAAGAAGAACGGCGGCTCCCTCTCCGGGTTCGCACCCATCTCGCGCGCATGGGCGGCGTAATTGCGCCCGACGCAGTAGATCCTGTGCACGGCGAACTGCTCCGCGCGGCCCTTGACCGTCACGGCAGGTGTGGGAGGCGGCGGGAAGATGTACGACATGGTGGAAATGTACACGAGGGTGGGAGGGAGAGGGAGAGTCAGAATATCTCTCGCAGAGATCGCCAAGATCGCCAAGGAAGAACGAGAAGAATTCGTGTCAGGACGCTTCCCATCCGGCCTTGGCGATCTCGGCGATCTCGGCGATCTCGGCGAGAGTCATTCTTCCGTTTGCACCCTCCGGCGGACGTCTCACCTCTGCAGACCCCGGCGGACTCTCCCACCGTCTCTTGTCAATTGTTTGACATCTCAATTACCCAGTCCTAAAGTTCCTGCCCGTGAAGCGCATCGT
>DATEKT010000290.1:0-19596 GCA_035277305.1 Steroidobacteraceae bacterium
GTCGACCGCCGGGCGCTGGCGGACCTCGATGAGGACCTCTATCCGTACCGGCGCCTGATCGGCAACGGCCTGCCGGCGGTCATGGCCGCACACGTGATCTTCGAGCAGGTGGACGGCCTGCCTGCAGGGTTTTCCTCACGCTGGATGCAGCAAGAGCTCCGCGCCAATCTGGGGTTCGACGGAGCCATTTTTACCGACGATCTGTCGATGAAAGGGGCAGGGGTCGTCGGGGACATGTCGCAGCGCGCTGCGGCTGCCCTGGAGGCCGGCTGCGACGTCCTTTCCCTCTGCAACGATCGTCAAGGTGTGCTGCAAGTCATCGAATCTTTACGGGGAACCGGGGATCCTCTGAGCCAGGTTCGCATGGTGCGCCTGCACGGCAAGCCCGGTCCGACCCGGGCGGCGCTGCGCGCGTCGGCGGAATGGCAGGCTTGCGAGGCCGCGGTCCGGGGCTGCATGGAGCGGCCCGATCTGAAGCTGAACTCATAACCGTGAAACCAATGAGCGTCGACGTTAGCCATGCACCGGGCCTGTCCACAGGCCTCTCCGCCGGTCTGTTCCAGACCCTGGCGGCGGCTGCCCCGGAAGGCATCGCGATCTGTGACGCGCGCTCGGGCGAGTGGCAGGTGGTCTACGCCAACCCCGCGATGGAGCACCTGACCGGCTACGAGGCCAGCGCCCTGCGCGGCCGCAACCTGCGGTTCCTGCAGGCGGAGGATCACGACCAGGAAGGGCTCGCGCGGATTCGCACCGCGCTCCAGGAAGGCGCCCCCTGCACGACCACGCTGCGGAACTATCGCCGCGACGGGACCATGTTCTGGAACGAGGTCACGCTGGTGCCGCTGCGCGACTCCGAAGGACGCATTACGCACTTCGCCAGCTTTCATCGCGAAGGCGGTGACCGGCTGCGGCTCGACGCTCGCGATGCCCGCGACCCGTCGATGAACACGCAGACGATGCTGGCCTACCTGCGCGACGACAAGCTCACAGGCCTGCTGCGACGGTCGTACTTCGAGGAGCTGGTGAAACGCGACTGGGGCCTGGCGCAACGCGAATCGCGCCGCCTGAGCTTCCTCGTATTCGACCTCGATTGTTACTCGCAGTACCGCGACGTGTTCGGGCGCCCTGGCGCCGACCAGTCATTCCGCCGCATCGCGCGCGTCATCGCCGGCTGCTTCCGTCGCGCCAGCGACCTGTGCGGCCGCTTCGACGAGGATCAGATCGCCGCGCTCACGACCGGTCTGGATCTCGGCCAGGCCTCGAAGCTCGCCGAAGCCGTGCTCGCGCGCGTGCGCGATCTCGCCATCCATCATCCGCGCTCGTCGGTGTCACGCTTCGTGACTGCGAGCGCCGGCGTCGTTTCGCTCGTACCGCCGCACGACGCGTTGCCGACGCGCGCGTACGAGTCCGCGCTGCGTGCGCTGAAGGACGCAAAAGAGCTCGGCAAGAACCGGGTCGTCAGTCGCGAGTGCGACTAACCTGAGGGATTGCTCGGCGTCACGATCGCGATGACGCCGAATCTCGGCGAATCCAGGTAGTGACGCTCGTTGCTGCGCATGCGGCGGCTCTGGCGCATCACAAAGCGCTGCGCCGGCTCGCCGGCTGCGCCCGCCGCGTCGTACACCAGGTCGACCGTCAAATGCAGATAGCGGCCGCGCGACAGCGCCACCTGGCCCACGATTCCTGAGCCCGCCGGCACCATCGAGTTGATCGTGAGGTAGCGCGCGTCGTCGCGCGGATAGCCCGGCTGCGTCCAGCCGAAATGCGCGAGCGGCTGATAGTTGCGGCTGCGGCGCAGGGTGTCGTAGATGCCGGTGAGCTTGAACCGGCCCGGCGCGAGCGTCGGGAAATTCGTCGTCGTCGGCGGCGGTGGAGCGCTCGCGACAGCGGGCTCGGGCTCGTCCTCCGGAATCGCCAGCCGCTGACCTGCTTCAGCCGCTTCCATGTTCCATTCTTCCGGCGAGGCGTTCGGGTTCAGCGTGCGAAAGATCAGCAGCTCGACGTCGTACGACTGCAGCACCTGCGTCGATTGCTGCGCCGAGGCCGACAGGCAGACGCAGCCGAGCAGGGCCAGCGCGAGGGCAACGAATCTGAAGGGTTTCATCGGCGCAGTGTAGCAGCAGCAGGTTTCCGCAGAGCCTCGAGCAACTGCTCGACCGCGGTGAAACGCTGCTCGTCCTTCTCGAGTTTCAGCGTGAAGCGCAATTTCGTGCCGCCCTCGAGGCGGTGCGTGCGCGAATTCTGCTGCACGTAGCGGATCAGCGTCGCCGGCTCGACGCGCGTGTCGCGCTCGAACGTCACCGAGCCGCCGCCCGGACCGACGTCGAGCTTGCGCAGGCCGAGCGCGCGCGCGGCCTGCTTGTAACCGGCGATGCGGAACAGGTTCTTCGCCGGCTCAGGCAGCAAGCCGAAGCGGTCGATCATCTCGACCTGCAGCTCGCGCAATTCTTCCTCGCTCGCCGCCGCGGCAATGCGCTTGTAGAGCACGAGCCTGAGGTGCACGTCCGGCAGGTAGCTGTCGGGCAGCAACGAGGGTACGTGCAGCTCGACTTCCGGTCCCTGGTGCATCGGCTGATCGAGATGCGGGATCTTGCCCGACTTGAGCGCGTTGACGGCGCGCTCGAGCATTTCCATGTAGAGCGCGTAGCCGATCTCCTGGATCTGGCCGGTCTGCTCCTCGCCGAGCAATTCGCCGGCGCCGCGGATTTCCAGATCGTGCGTGGCGAGCGTGAAGCCCGCGCCGAGATCCTCCAGTGACTCGATCGCTTCCAGGCGCTTCACCGCATCCGCGGTCATGGCATTGCGCGGCGGCGTCAGCAGGTAAGCGTAAGCCTGGTGATGCGAGCGGCCGACGCGCCCGCGCAGCTGGTGCAATTGCGCGAGCCCGAGCTTGTCGGCGCGATCCATGATGATCGTGTTGGCCGAAGGCACGTCGATGCCGCTCTCGACGATCGTCGTGCACACCAGCAGGTTGCAGCGCTGGTGATAGAAGTCGAGCATGATCTGCTCCAGCTCGCGTTCGCGCATCTGGCCGTGGCCGACGGCGATGCGCGCCTCGGGGACGAGCTCGGCTATCGCACGCGCGGTGCGCTCGATGGTGTCGACGCTGTTGTGCACGTAGTAGATCTGGCCGCCGCGGCGGATCTCGCGCAGGCACGCTTCGCGGATCGTCGCCGAATCCCATTGCGAGACGAACGTCTTGATCGACAGGCGCGCCGCCGGCGGCGTCGTGATCAGAGACAATTCACGCAGGCCGCCCATCGCCATATTCAACGTACGCGGTATGGGCGTGGCAGTGAGCGTCAATACGTCCACCTCGGCTCGCAGCTGCTTCAGTTTCTCTTTGTCTTTCACACCGAAGCGGTGCTCTTCGTCGATGATCAGCAGGCCGAGCCGGCCGAATTTCACGCCGCTCTGGAGCAGGCGGTGCGTGCCGATGACGATGTCCGTCTTCCCGGATTCGAGGCCCTGCAACACCTGGTCGACTTCGCGCGCGCTGCGGAAGCGCGACAGCGCTTCGACCTTGACGGGCCAGTCGGCGAAGCGATCGGCAAATGTCTGGTAGTGCTGTTGCGCGAGCAGCGTCGTCGGCACCAGCACCGCGACCTGCTTGCCGGCCTGAACGGTGACGAACGCTGCGCGCAGCGCCACTTCCGTCTTGCCGAAGCCGACGTCGCCGCACACCACGCGATCCATCGGCTTGCCACTGCCGAGATCGGCGATGACGGCCTCGATCGCCTGCGATTGATCGGGCGTTTCCTCGAACGGAAACGCAGCCTCGAAGGTGCGCAGATCCGCTTCGCTCGCGACCAGCTGCTCGCCCTGGCGGGCGGCGCGCCGCGAATACAAATCGAGCAACTCGGCTGCGGTGTCGTGGATGCGCTGCGCCGCCTTGCGCTTCGCCTTCTCCCACGCATCGCTCCCGAGCTTGTGCAGCGGCGCGGTTTCCGCCGGCGCGCCGGTGTAGCGGCTGACGAGATCGAGCGCGGTGACCGGCACGTACAGCTTGTCGCCGTCCGCGTATTCGAGCAGCAGGAACTCGTTGGTCAGTCCGCCGACGTCGAGCGTCACCAGGCTGACGAAGCGGCCGACGCCGTAGTCCTCGTGTACGACCGGCGAGCCCGGACGCAGGTCCGTGAGATCGCGGATGATCTTTTCGGGATCGCGCTCGGCGCGGCGGCGGCGGCGTTCCTGTCGCGCCCGCTCGCCGAACAGCTGCTCTTCCGCGATCAGCGCGAGCGCAGGATCCGTCAGCACCAGGCCAGTCGAGATCGGCGACACCGTGATGCCGAGCTGCGCGTCGCCCGCGACGAAGGCAGGCCAGCCGTCGACGAGCTCCGGCCGCACGTTGCGCCGCTGCAGGATGTCGAGCAGCATTTCGCGCCGTCCGGCGGATTCCGCCGCGATCAGGACGCGGCCCTGGAAATCATTGAGAAAGCGCGTGAGCTCTCGCGCCGGCTCTTCGTTGCGCGCGTCGATCCGCAGGCCCGGCGGCTGGCGCGTGGCGAAGTTCTGGAAAGGCAGGGACTGCATCAACGGATCCAGCTCCACTCGCGACAGCTCGATCCGCCGCATTCGAGCGAGCCGCTGCACCAGCTCGGCGACCGGGGTGAACACTTCGCGAGGCTCGAGAATCGGGCGCTCCGCGTCATGGCCACGCTGGTCGTAACGGCTGGCGATCTCGCCGAACACCTGCGTCGCCGCGCCGTGCTCGTCGGTCTCGGCGGCGACGATCGTGTTGTCCGGCAGGTAGTCGAACAGCGTCGCGGTGGCGTCGAAGAACAGCGGCAGGTAGTACTCGATGCCGGGCGGCGGTGCGCCTTCGGCGATATCGCGATAGATCGCCATGCGTGTCAGGTCGCCGGGGAAGCGGTTGCGGAAGCGGCGCTTGAAGTTCTGGATGCCGTCGGCGGTGAGCGGGAACTCGCGCGCGGGCAGCAGGCGCAGCGCTTGCGCCCGCTCGCCGGAGCGCTGCGTCTCCGGATCGAACACGCGGATGCTCTCGACCTCGTCGTCGAACAGATCGATGCGGTACGGCACCTCGCTGCCCATCGGGTACAGGTCGATGATCGAGCCGCGCACCGCGAATTCGCCGGGCGCCATGACCTGCGAGCTCGACATGTAGCCGGCGCCGCTCAGCCGCTCGCGAAAGGCGGCGACGTCGAGCACTTCGCCGACGCTCAGGTCGAACGCATGCGCGTCGATGTACGTCTGCGGCGGCAGTCGCTGCAGCGCCGTCTCGAGATCGACGACGA
The DNA here is from genome assembly GCA_035277305.1 of Steroidobacteraceae bacterium. Lineage (GTDB taxonomy): Bacteria > Pseudomonadota > Gammaproteobacteria > Steroidobacterales > Steroidobacteraceae > Steroidobacter. The sequence continues at coordinate 5,256 of DATEKT010000290.1, forward strand.
CGATGCCTTTGGTCAGGCGCGGCAGCGTCGACAGCATCCGCAACCGTTGCGACACGATGTCCGGGTGCGGCGAGAACAGGTCGTAAGGCAGCGTCTCCCAGGCCGGGAAATGCTCGATGTAGGTGCCGGGCGCGCAGAAGAAGCGCAGCTCGTCTTCCATACGGCTCGCCTGGCGCGCGTCGGAAGCGATGACCAGCAGAGGCCCCGACGCCTTGCGCGCCGCCTCGGCGAGCCACAGCGACGTGGCGGAGCCGTAGAGCTGGCCCCAGCGCACCTGCAGCTGGGCCTTGCTTGGAATCAATGGACGTTCTGCTGCGCTCATGCCTGAAAAGAAGGCCCGGCCAAAATGAAGACACTCGGAACGACGCCGTGAGGCGTCCCCGAAGAGGGCGCGAGGTTAGCAGGTGGGGGCTGTCGGCTCTAGGAGCAAGAGCCGACAGGCGGGAAGGTGCGCGGGCGTCAGCTCGGCGTTACGACTGTATGAACGACTTTGTTGTGCTCGAAGTACACCACGAAGCCGGGGTATTCCCAGCGCGTGATCGGCGGTTGCGCGGCCGAGCCGCCACCGACGGCGGGCACGCGGCGCGCCGGGGCGCCGTACTTGGCTTCGACGCTCTCCATCGACATGCCGCTGGAGGGCGTGTTGCCGGAGGCCGAAGGATTCGGGACTTGCAGCTCGTCGGCGCAGGCCGGTCCGGACAGCGCCAGAGCCGCGCCGCAAGCCACGAGCAGGGATGTGAAACGCATGAATCGCATGGAGGTCGTCCTTTCAGGTGCGACCGCAGGACTCTAATGCAGGCATTACATAAGGGCCAAGCACGGGCCTTCGAATTATTGTCCCAGTTCACATTTCCCGGTCCGCTGCAGTAGCCTTGCCGGCCTTATGTTCCATCCGGTGCCCGTCTACGTGGGGCTGCGCTACGTCGTGAGCCGCCGCCGCGGTTTCTTCGTCTCATTCATCAGCTGGATCTCGATGCTCGGTATCTGCGTCGGTGTCCTGGCGCTGATCACCATCATTTCGGTCATGAACGGGCTGGAGCGCGAGACCCGTACGCGGCTGCTGAGCCTGACTTCGCACGCCACGCTCGCCGCGCCGCCGGAACGCATGGGCGACTGGCAAGCGCTGGCCGGCCGCGTGCGTAGCGAGCCCGGCGTCGTCGGCGTTGCGCCGTACCTCGACCTGCAGGGGATGATCGGCCGCGGCGACGAAATGCGCGCCTCGATGATCCGCGGCATCGACCCGCAGCTCGAGCCGCAGGTCTCCGAGATCGGCACGCACATGAAGGCCGGCACGCTCGCCGACCTGCGTCCCGGCGAGCGTCACATCGTGCTCGGTGCGGGCATTGCATACGCGCTCGACGCGCGCATTGGCGATGAGATCACCGTGCTCGTGCCCGTCGCCAGCAAGGAGGGCGAGGGCGTGATCGCGGGCATCGATGTACAGCCGCGCATCCAGACGTTCACCGTCAGCGGCGTCTTCGAAGTCGGCGCCGCGGAGCACGACAACGTGCTCGCGTTCGTGCACTTGCACGACGCGGCGGCAATCGCCGGCAACGGTGGCGTGCCCGGCGGACTGCGCCTGAAGTTCGCGGACATCTTCGCAGCGCCGACGCGCGTGCACGAGATCGCCTCCGCACTCGGCCCCGGTCTGGAGGCCAGCGACTGGTCGATCGAGAACTCCAGCTTCTTCCGCGCCGTCGGCATCGAGAAGACGATGATGACGCTGATCCTGATGCTGATCGTCGCGGTCGCGGCGTTCAACATCGTCGCGGCGCTGGTGATGGTCGTGAACGAAAAGCGCACGGACATCGCGATCCTGCGCACCGTCGGCATCTCGCCGCGCGCCATCGTCGGCGTGTTCATGACCCAGGGCGTGATCATCGGCTGGTTCGGCGCGCTGCTCGGGATGGGCGCGGGCCTTGCACTGGCATTCAACGTCGGCACGGTCGCGCCCTTCATCGAACGGCTGACCGGTATCCCGATTTTCGACCCGAACGTGTTCGTGATCTCGCAGGTGCCCTCGGAGGTGCATTGGCCGCAGGTCATCGGCATCACCGTGACTGCACTGGTGCTCACCGTGGTGGCCACGATCTACCCGGCGCTGCGCGGTGCCGCGACCGAGCCGGCCGAGGCGTTGCGCTACGAATGAAGTACGAGTTCCTGATCGGGCGTCGCTACCTGCGCGCGAGCCGCGGCAACCGCTTCGTCTCTTTCATCTCCACGATCTCGATGGCGGGACTGGCGATCGGCGTCGCCGTGCTCATCGTCGTGCTGTCCGTGATGAACGGCTTCGAGCGCGAGGTGCGCGAGCGCATCCTGAGCCTGACTTCGCACGCGAGCATCACCGCGTACAGCGCGCGTCTGAGCGATTGGCAGGATGCAGCCAGGCGCGTGCGAGACAATCCGTCTGTCGTCGCTGCCGCGCCTTTCATCGAGGACCAGGCGCTGTTGATCGGCAACGGCGCCAGGACCAGCGGCGCGGTCGTGACGGGAATCCTGCCGGCGGAGGAACGCAATGTCACCGCGGTCGCCGACAAGATCGTGGAAGGTTCTTTCGAATCGCTGCAGCCGGGCGAGTACGGCATCGTGCTCGGCAGCGAGCTGGCGAAGGCGCTGGACGTCACGCTCGGCCAGCGCGTGGTCCTGGTCACTTCGCTGCGCACGACGACGCCGGCCGGTGTCATGCCGCGCATGCGCGCGTTCAAAGTCGTCGGCTTGTTCTCCGCGGGGATGTACGAGTTCGATCGCAATCTTGCTTACGTGCATATCGGCGACGCGGCGCGGCTCTACCGCATGGGCGATGACGTCAGCGGCCTGCGCCTGAAGCTCACCGACCTGTTCGCAGCCCCACACATCGTCCGCGATCTCGCGCGCTCGCTCGGCGGCGCTTATTACATCGACGACTGGACGCGCAAGCACGCGAACTTCTTCCGCTCGATCCAGCTGACCAAGTCGGCGCTGTTCCTGATCCTGCTGCTGGTCGTCGGCGTCGCCGCGTTCAATATCGTCTCGACGCTCGTCATGGTCGTGAAGGACAAGCGCTCGGACATCGCGATCCTGCGCACCGTGGGCGCGTCGCCGCGCAGCGTGCTGGCGATCTTTCTCACGCAGGGTGTCGCCATCGGCGTGATCGGCACGCTCGCGGGTGTGCTGCTCGGCGTGCTGATCTCATGGAACCTGGAGTCGCTGATCCATGGCCTCGAAAGGCTTCTCGGTCTGCACTTCCTCGATGCCAAGGTCTACTACATCAGCGATCTGCCGGCGCGCGTCGAGTGGAGCGACGTCCTGAAGATCAGCCTGACGGCGTTCGGCCTGTGCTGCCTGTCGACGCTCTATCCTTCCTGGCGCGCCGCGCGCACCCAACCGGCCCAATCGCTGCGACACGAATGAACCCCATGCCGAACCTCGTTCTCACCTGCAGCGGCTTGAGCAAGCATTTCGAGCAGGGCGACGCACGCGTCGAAGTGCTCAATGGCGTCGACCTGCAGATCGCCGCGGGCGAGCGCATCGCGATCGTCGGCGCGTCCGGCTCCGGCAAAACCACGCTGCTGCAACTGCTCGGCGGCCTGGATCTGCCGACGTCCGGAACGGTGTCGATCACCGGGTCGGAGATCAACAGCCTGTCGGACGAAGCGCGCGGCGAGCTGCGCAATCGCGCGCTCGGCTTCGTCTATCAATTCCACCACTTGCTGCCCGAGTTCACGGCGCTGGAGAACGTGGCGATGCCGCTGTTGATTCGCCGCATGCCGGTGCAGGAGGCGCGGCAGCGCGCTCGGACGCTGCTGGAGCGCGTCGGACTGCGCGCGCGGCTCGATCATCGGCCGGGACAACTCTCCGGCGGCGAGCGGCAAAGAGCGGCAGTCGCGCGCGCGCTGGTGACTTTGCCGGCGGTCGTGCTCGCGGACGAGCCGACCGGCAACCTCGACGGCGCGAACGCGAAGCAGGTCTTCGAGTTGATGCTGGAGCTGAATCGCGAGCTGCAGACGGCGCTCGTCATCGTCACGCATGCGCCCGAGCTTGCGACGCGCATGCAGCGCACCCTTACGCTGCGCGACGGCAGACTAGTGTCAGGCTGAGCCCGACTCTTCCCGTTTCTTTCCCATCGCCGACTCTCTGCGCGCGCTGTCTTCCTTGCGCTTGCGATAATTGAGCACCAGGCTGAGGTGCCAGAAGCCGCCGACGATGACGTAGCCGGCGATCGCCGCACCGAGGCCGAGGATCAGGCAGCCGAGCAGGAACGGTTTCCAGATCGGGATCAGCGCGGTCGACAGCCACGCCCAGCTCAGCTCGAACTTGATGTTGTGGACGCCGAGCCCGAGCACGTGGCAGCCGACCCAATAGGCGGAGATGTACATCGGCACGAGCGTGAGCGGATTGGCCAGGAAGGTGCCGGCGATGGCTGCCGGGATGTTGAGCCGGAACCACAGCGCCAGCGCCGTCGCCACGAAGATGTGAATCGGCAACGGCACGAAGGAAATGAACAGCCCGAGCGCGAACGCACGCGTGACGCTGCGCCGGTTGAGCGTCCAGTAGGCAGGGTGTTCGAGCAGCAGGCGGAACGGCCGCATGAACCAGCGCTGCTTCCAGCGCTGACGCTGCCGCGTCAGGGTCTTGAACAATCGTCTCGGCATGGGCGCGAAGTATCTCAGACAGGGAGGTCGGGATGGGGCGAGTTGCAATCGCATTTCTGCTCGGCGTCTGCTGTATCCACTGCCTGCCGCGCTTGCCCTCGGGACATTGGCCCACAGGACACTGGGCTGCCGGCCTGCTCGCAGCGGCAGTGGTGCTGGGCTGCGTCGGGAGATTCAAACTGGCCGCGCTCTTCATCGCGGGCCTGGGCTGGGCGCTCGCGAACTGTGCCGGGCGCTCGGCGGGCGATTTGCCGCCGGCGCTTGAAGGCCACGACCTGCTCGTGCACGGCTACGTGGCATCGGTGCCGGGCACGGCCGGCGGAGATTCGCAATTCGTGCTCGACGTCGTGGAGCCGCACACCGGCGTGTCGCCGCGGATTCGTCTCGTCTGGTATCGGGCGACGAGCGCGCCGCACGCCGGCGAGTTGTGGCAGCTCGTCGTGCGACTCAAGCGGCGCAACGGTTTCGCGAATCCTGGCGGCGTGGACCACGAGGCCCAGCTGTATCGCGACGGGATCGGCGCAACCGGTTATGTCCGCGACGACGCTCGCAACACACGGCTCGCGCCGGCGTCGTTGCGTTACGCAGTCACACGCATGCGCGCCTGGATCTCCGGCCGCATCCGCGACGCGGCACCGAACGGCCGTATGCTCGGCGTTCTGCAAGGTCTCGCGGTCGGCGATACGCAGGCGATGAGCCCGCAGCAGTGGCGCGTGTTCGCCGCGACGGGCACGACGCATCTGATGGCGATCTCCGGTCTGCACATCAGCATGGTCGCGGCGTTGGCCGCGTGGCTCGGCGGCGCCATCGTGCGGCTACCGTCGGCGCAGGCGCGTCGTTGGAACGCGATGCACGGCCGGGTGATCGCTGGTGCGTCGGCGGCGCTGTCGTACTCGGCGCTTGCCGGAATGTCGGTACCGACTCAGCGAACGCTGCTAATGCTCGCGATCTACTTCGCGTCGCGCTGGAGCCGGCGCAACCTCACGGTTACTCACACGCTCGGCTTGTCCCTCATCGGCGTGCTGCTCATCGATCCGTTCGCGCCACTGGCGCCGGGAGCGTGGTTGTCGTTCGGCGCAGTCGCAATCATCTTGCTTGCCGTCGCGGGGCGCGTGCGGCGCGACGGGCCGATCACCGCATTCGCGCGCGTTCAGGCCGCGGTGACGGTTGGCCTGGTGCCATTGCTGCTCGCAGCGTTCGGTGGAGTCTCGCTGATCTCGCCGCTCGCGAACGCGATTGCGATTCCGCTGTTCACGCTGTTACTCGTTCCGGCGGTGCTGCTCGGAGCGTGTGTCGCGTCCGTGTCGGTGACGGCCGGCGCTTGGGTGCTCGCGATACCGGCTGCGCTGCTGCAGTGGACGTGGCCGTTGCTGCAATGGCTGGCCGAGCGGCCGCTGGCGCTCTGGTACTTCCCGCAGCCATCGGTTGCAGCGTTCTGCGCGCTTGTCGTGGGCTCGCTGCTGCTTGTCGCGCCGGGGATCTGGCCGACACGCCTGGCCGGCGCGCTGCTGTGTCTGCCCGTGCTCGTGCATCGAATCCCCGGCCCGGGTGTCGGTAATTTCGAGCTAGCGGTGCTCGATGTGGGGCAGGGCCTCGCGGTCGTCGTGCGCACACAAACGCACGCGCTGGTTTACGACGCGGGGCCGGCGTTCCCCAGCGGTCGCGACGCTGGCGAGCTGGCGGTGCTGCCGTACTTGCGTCATCGCCGCGTCCGCCACCTCGATGCGCTCGTTGTGAGCCACGGCGATCTCGATCATCGGGGCGGAGCGAACAGCGTGCTCGCCGTCATGCCGGTTGGACAGATTCTGACCGGGCCGTCGGTGACGCCGCTGTCGCGGCCGAGCGAGCCCTGCCGGCGCGGTCAACGCTGGACGTGGGATGGTGTGCAGTTCGAGATTCTGCATCCCCCGCGCTCCGGCAGCGCGAGCGACAACGATTCGTCTTGCGTCCTGTTCGTACGCAGCAGCGCGGGCAGCGCATTGCTCGCCGGCGATGTGGAAGAGGCCGCCGAATCGGCGCTCGTCGCGAGCGGCCTGCCGCGCGCAACGGCCGTCGTGGTGCCTCATCACGGCAGTCGCACGTCCTCGACTGCGGCGTTCGTCGCCGCCTCGCGTCCCGCGCTCGCGCTGGTCTCGGCCGGATATCGCAATCGCTGGGGCTTGCCTCGGCACGACGTCGTCGAGCGCTGGCGCGCCGCCGGCGCGCAACTGCTCACAACTGCCGACAGCGGTGCAATCGAGATCACGTTCGTCGCCGGGCGTCCGCCTCTCGCGCGCGAATATCGGCGCACGCAGCGGCGCTACTGGCAGCGGTGAGGCGTCGCGCCGCTATCTGCTACTATGACGAGAATAACGAGGCTCATGCCGGACATGCTCGTCTGCAAACATGTTTGAAATAGTCAAAGCCGGCGGTCCCATGATGGGGCCGATCATCCTCGCCTCCATCGTCGCCGCCGCCATCGTCCTCGAGCGGCTGTGGACACTGCAGTCGAAGCGGGTCCTGCCGGCGGAGCTCACCGACAAGGTGTGGCGCTGGGTCGAGCAGGGGCAGATCCAGGACAAGCACATTGCGGCGCTGGAGCAGAACTCGCCGCTCGGCAAAGTGCTCGCCGCCGGCCTCGCGAACCGCCATCGCGACCGCGCCATCCTCAAGGAAGCGATCGAGGACACCGGGCGTCACGTCGTGCACGAGCTCGAGCGCTTCATCGGCACGCTCGGCATGATCGCGTCGCTGTCGCCGCTCATGGGCCTGCTCGGCACCGTGATGGGCATGATCCGCACCTTCAACTCGATCGCGTCCGCCGGTATCGGCAATCCGACGGCGCTCGCCGGCGGCATCGCCGAGGCGCTGATCACGACCGCCTCGGGCCTCGCCGTCGCGATTCCGGCGACGATCTGTTACCGGCTGCTGCGCGGCCGGGTCGAGCGGCTGGTGGTCGCCATGGAAAAAGAGGCGATGAAGCTGGTGCAGGCAATCGAGCAGCAGCCGGGTGTGCGTGCACAGCCGGGCGCCGGCTCGCGCGGAGCGGCCGCATGAGATTGCGCTCGCGCGATCACGAGGATCCGGAGCTGAACGTGATCTCGCTGGTCGACGTGGTGCTGCTGCTGCTGATCTTCTTCATGCTGTCGACCAAGTTCGTGGACGAGTCGCGGATCGAGCTGCAACTGCCGCAGGCGAGCAAAGAGCCGGCGGCCGCGCAGAAGCACGATCCGATCGAAGTCGGCGTCACGGCTTCCGGTGAGTATCGCGTCAACGGTCAGACGCTCATCAATACCAGTCCGGCGACGTTGTCGGCGGCTATCGCGAAGGTGGCGGGCGAGGCGCGCGATGTGCCCGTGACGATTCGCGCCGACGCGCGCGCCACGCATCAGTCCGTCGTGACGGCCATGGACGTGCTCGGCCGCCTCGGCTTTCGCGCCATCAGCATCGCTACCGTGAACGACGCCCGCGGCACGCCGGGCGCGGATTAGCAGGCGCGCTCGTTCGCATGCAAGCCGAACGCGGTTCGAAGGCAGCCCTCACGTCGAGCGCGTGGCAGACGTGGCGTCGCCTGATCGGCTATCTGCGCCCGCATCGCGGCGTGTTCGCGCTCGGCCTGCTGGGCGCGATGCTGTTCTCGGCGAGCATGGTCAGCTTTACGGCGTTCGCCAAGGTGTTCGGCGACGGCACGTTCGAGAACCGCGACCCGCGCACCATCATCTGGCTGCCGCTCGCGCTGATCGGCCTGTTCTTCCTGCGCGGGCTCGGCGATTTCACGCAGACGTATTGCATGGGCTACGTCGGGCGCCACATCGTCAAGCGGCTGCGCGCGCAGATCTTCGAGCGCATGGTGACTCTGCCCATCGGCTACTACGACCGCAATATCAGCAGCGTGCTGTTGTCGAAGCTGACGTACAACACCGAGCAGGTCGGCCAGGCCACGACCGATTCCGTCACCGTTGCGGTGCGTGAGTCGCTGACGGTGCTGGGCTCGATCGCTGCGCTGTTCATCGTGAACACCCGGCTCGCGTTCATCTCGCTCACCATGGGCCCGCTGGTCGCGTGGCTGGTGACCATCATCAATCGCAAATTCCGCCGCTACAGCCGGCGGATTCAGGATTCGATGGGCGACATCACGCGCGTCGCCAAGGAAACACTCGACGCGCCGCGGCTGGTGAAGGTCTACAACGCGCAGGCCTATCAGAACGCGCAGTTCGAGGCCGTCAACGAGCACAATCGCCGTTCGCACATGCGGCTGGTGCTCACGAAAGGCCTGTCGAACCCGGTCGTGCAGATGGTGATGGCGGTCGGCTCGGCGGTGGTGCTGTCGATTGCGATCTCCGACGCCGTTCACCACCGCAGCACGATGGGCGATCTGCTGGCGTTCCTGGTTGCGCTGGTCGGGATCAGTCAGCCGCTGCGCAGCCTGGTGAGCGTCGCGGGGCCGTTGCAGCAGGGTATCGCAGCGGGGCAGAGCATCTTCGAGCTGCTCGATGAGCCGGCAGAGCCGCAAGGCGGCTCGCTCATCGCAACGCGCGTGCGCGGCGACATCGAGCTGGACCACGTCTCGTTTTCCTATCCGGTGGGCAAGGGCGTCACCCTGCATGACGTGAGCCTGAAAATCCCTGCGGGGTGCGTGCTCGCGATCGTTGGCCTGAGCGGCAGCGGCAAGTCGACGCTGGTCAGCCTGCTGCCGCGGTTCTACGACGTGAGCGACGGCTCGTTGCGCATAGACGGCCATGACGTTCGCGAATACGAGTTGAGGAACCTGCGCGAGCAGATCGCTCTGGTGAGCCAGGACGTCGTGCTCTTCAACGACACCATTCGCGCGAACATCGCGTTCGGACGCGACGTGCCGCCGAGCGCGATCGAAGACGCTGCCCGCGCCGCTCATGTCCTGGAATTCGCGCAGGGCCTGCCAGCGGGCCTGGACACCGTGGTCGGCGATCGCGGCGTGCTGCTCTCGGGCGGACAGCGGCAGCGCATTTCGATTGCGCGTGCACTGCTGAAGAACGCGCCGATCCTGATCCTCGATGAAGCGACGTCCTCGCTGGATACCGAGTCCGAGCGCATCATCCAGGGTGCACTGGAGGAGCTCATGCACAACCGCACCACGCTCGTCATCGCGCATCGGTTGTCGACGGTCGAGAAGGCGGACCGCATCCTCGTGCTGGTCTCGGGCCGGGTCGCGGAGATGGGCACGCATGCCGAGCTGCTGGCGCTCGACGGCCAGTACGCCTCGTTGCATCGGAAGCAGTTCGCGGCGTGAGCGCCTCGGCCGATTCGTTTTTGCAGCGAGTCTGGTACGACGGCGAAGCGCAATGGCTCTCGTTCCTGTTGCTGCCGCTCTCCTGGCTGTTCGGCATCGTCGTCGCCTGCCGCCGCGCGGCGTATCGCTACGGGTTGCTGCGCAGTGTGCGCGTCGCGCGTCCGGTCGTCGTAGTCGGCAATGTGACCGTGGGCGGCACCGGCAAGACTCCATTCACGATCTGGCTCGCTGGGCAGCTGCAAGCGAAAGGTGTGCGCGTGGGCATCGTCCTGCGTGGCTATGGCGGCAACGCTGCGCAGTGGCCTCGCGACGTGAGCCGCGATTCCGCTCCCGAGGAGGTCGGCGATGAAGCCGTGCTCCTGGCGAAACGAACGGGTGCGATTGTCGTGGCCGGTCCGGATCGCGTGGCGGCAGCGCAGCGTGCAATCGAGCGCGGCGCCGGGATCGTGTTGTCGGACGACGGCCTGCAGCACTATCGACTGGCGCGCGACCGCGAGATCGTCGTGATCGATGGCCGCCGGGGCGTCGGCAATCGCCGGCTGTTGCCTGCAGGGCCATTGCGCGAGCCGGTCGGCCGGCTGGCACGGGCGGACCTGCGGGTGGTGTCGTGGCGCGATGGCTCGCCGCGTCCGATCACTCCGGTCGCCGCGACGATTCAGGCGTGTGCGCAGCTCGCGCAGGCCACCGCGCTCGTGGGCGGTGAGACGCGTCCACTGGAAAGTTTCAAGGGCGCGCGAGTGCACGCGGTCGCGGCCATCGGCCATCCGCAGCAGTTTTTCGCAGCCTTGCAGCAGCTCGGCATCGAGGTTGCGCCGCATCCGCTGCCGGATCATGCTCGACTCACGGCCGCCGATATCCAGTTCGCCGACGATCTGCCGGTGCTGATGACGGAGAAGGATGCAGTAAAATGCGTCAGCTTCGCCGATCAGCGGCATTGGGCCGTACGCATGGACGTCATCGTGAGCGAGCAGGATGCGACGGCGGTGCACGCAATGCTCGGACGACTGATCGCATGACTATAGACACCAAGCTCCTCGATATCCTGGCTTGCCCGCTGTGCAAGGGACCGTTGCAGTACGCGAAGGTGCAGCAGCTGCTGGTATGCCGCGCCGATCGGCTCGCCTACCCGATTCGCGACGGCATTCCCGTGATGCTGGAAGAAGAAGCCCGTCAGCTCGAGCCGATGGATCCGCTGTTGCGGAACTGAGCGGCATGGGCTTCAAAGTCGTCATCCCGGCGCGCTATTCCTCGACGCGCCTGCCGGCGAAGCCGCTGGTCGATCTCGGCGGACGGCCGATGATCCAGTGGGTCATCGACGCCGCATGCCGCAGCGCTGCCGACGAAGTTCTGGTCGCGACGGACGACGAGCGCATCGCCGCCGCTGCGTGCGATCCGCGCGCGCCGGGCCGTTCGCTCGCAGTCATGACGCGCGCGGATCACATGTCGGGCACCGATCGCATCGCCGAGGTCGCGCAGACGCGCGGCTGGGACGGACGCACGATCGTCGTGAACGTGCAGGGCGACGAGCCGCAGCTCCCGTCTGAGCTGATCGATCAGGTTGCGTCGCTCCTCGATCGGCATGCCGACGCCGAGATCGCGACGCTGTGCACGCCGATCGCGAGCGTGCACGAGTTTCTCGATCCGAACGTCGTGAAGGTCGTCACCGGCCGCGGTTGCGTCGCGCTGTATTTCAGCCGCGCGCCGATTCCCTGGCATCGCGACGGCGCGGCGCACGGCCTCGCGAGCCAGACCAGCATTCTCGGCGCGCAGCGACATCTCGGCATCTATGCGTATCGGGTCGATGCGCTGCGCAGGCTGACGGCGATGCCGCCGAGCGATCTGGAAGTCACGGAGAAGCTCGAGCAGCTGCGCGCATTGCAGGCTGGGATGCGGCTCGTCGTCGCTATCGCCGTGGCACCGCCGCCGGCAGGCGTCGACACAGAAGCGGACGTCGCGCGCGTGCGTGCGTCGCTGTCGCCGGATAGGCCCTAGTCAGCGTCCGCCCACTTTCTCCAGCTCCGAGTGGTGAGCCGTTTCCAGCACGTTGCCATCCCAGCGGACCAGCAGATAACCGCGGTCCATCGCCTTGACGACGGTGCCTTCGGGAAACTGCGGGCGGCGCGGCGCGCGGACGCGGTCGCCTTCCGCGAAGCCATGCTCGGGTTTGTTCATTCTCGTTATTCCGCGCCGGCTCATCCGGCGCGCACAGGCTTGAGCGCAGCGTATTGAACGCAGGTTCCGGCGGCTGTCCTATCGGCATTTGTCTCTAGGGGTGAGCCCGGGGTAAAAGTGAGCGAATGCGTATTCTTTTCGTCTGCATGGGCAATATCTGCCGCTCACCGAGCGCGGAAGGCGTGTTCCGGTCCCTGCTTGCAGCTCGCGCGCCGCAGTTCACCGTCGAGATCGATTCGGCGGGCACGCACGACTATCACGTGGGGGAGCCGCCGGACGAGCGCTCGATCGCAGCCGCGCGTCGCCGCGGCATCGACCTTTCGGCGTTGCGCGCACGGACCGTGCGCCTGAGCGACTTCGACTCCTTCGATCTGATCCTGGCGATGGACGAGCAGAACTTGCACGAGCTGCGCCGGCGCGCGCCGGCCACTCGTCACGACCGCATCAGGCTGATGATGGAGTTCGCGCCTCTCAGCAGCGTGCGCGCCGTGCCCGATCCTTACTACGGCGGGGCACAGGGCTTCGAGCAGGTGCTGGACCTGCTCGAAGAAGCTTCGGAAGGATTACTGCGCGAGATGCTGAGTCAGGCCAAAGCCTGACGCTCCGCTATTCCTCGCGCCGCGAGGAACCGCCGCCGCCCCAGGAGCTGCCACTTTGCGTCGGGCTCGATGACCACACAGTATGCGTCTTCGATTCGGCATGCCCGCTGTCACCCGCCGGCTCGCTGCGTTCCGGCTTCGGCGGCGGCGCGGATTCCGCCGCGTGCTCCGCGCGCGGCGCCGCCAGGTCGAGGCTGTGTTGCGGCTCAGGACGCGGCTGGAATTCGCGAGCGTTCTCGCCTGAACCTTCCGCGCGCGGTTCGGCGCTCGGCGCGCCGCCTTCAGTTGCGCCACCTTCATGGCCGCGTCCACGTCCGCCGCGACGACGACGGCCGCGGCGACCACGGCGCTCGCCGCGATCGGCGTTATCTCCGCGATCCCCTCTATCATTTCGTTGTTCCGGACGGCCGCTGCCCTCTGCAGGCTGACCTGGAGGCTGCGTGCTCGCCTCTGGCTTCGGCGGCACCGGCTGCTGCGACTGTTGCTGTTGCTGCTGCTGTTGCTGCTGATGATTCTGCTGTCGATGCTGCGAATGGCCGCCGCCGCGTTGCCCACCTTCGTGGCGCCCCGCCTCCGAGTGCTCGCGAGGCTTGCGCTCGTGACGCTGACCATCGCGCCGAGCGTCGCCTCCGGCTGCCGACTTGTCCTTGTGATCGTGACGATTTCGATCGCGGTCGCGATCGCGGTTATGACGTCCATGGCGGTCGCGATCCCGATCGCGGCCGTGGCGACCTTCGTGCCGATCGCGACGACCGTCGTGCGACGGACGGCCCGATTCGCGCGGGGCGGGAGCAGGAGCAGCAGGTTGCGGCGCCGCCGTGCCGGCACCGCCGAAGAAGAAGCGCCACATCTTCACGAAGATGCCGATCTGCTCGACCGGCGCGGGTGGCTTGGGCGGCGCTGCGATCGTCGTCTCCATCGCGATCGTCGGCGGCGGCGGGATGGTGGCGATGCTCGACGCCACCACGACGGGCGCCGGCGGCGCCGGCCGCTCCTCGTTCTTCACCCCCTCGTTCGGCGCAGGCACCGGCACGACCGGGATCTGGTGACTGATGGCGGTGTTTTCCGGCAGGCCGGCCTCGTCGTCGCGCACGCGGCGGATTTCGTAAGACGGCGTCTCCATGTACTTGTTCGGGACCAGGACGACCTGCGCGCCGCTCTTGGTCTCGATGCCGTTGAGCCACTCGCGCTTCTCGTTCATCAGGTAGGTCGCGACCTCGACCGGCAGCTGCGCGATGACTTTGACCGTGCGGTCCTTGCGCGCTTCCTCGCCGATGAGTCGCAGCAGAGCGAGCGCCAGTGAGTCGACGCTGCGGATCGTGCCCATGCCGCTGCAACGCGGGCAGGCGATGCTCGTGGACTCGCCGATCGACGGGCGCAGGCGCTGCCGCGAAAGCTCCAGCAGGCCGAAGCGCGACAGGCGCCCGATCTGGATGCGCGCGCGATCCTGGCGCACGGCGTCGCGCAGGCGATCCTCGACCGCGCGCTGATTCTTCTGCGATTCCATGTCGATGAAGTCGATGACGATCAGGCCGCCGAGGTCGCGCAACCGCAGCTGCCGCGCGATCTCGTCCGCGGCCTCGAGGTTGGTGTTGAGCGCGGTCGTTTCGATGTCGCTGCCGCGCGTGGCGCGCGCCGAGTTGATGTCGATCGAGACCAGCGCCTCGGTCGGGTCGATGACGATCGAGCCG
>DATEKT010000291.1:0-8226 GCA_035277305.1 Steroidobacteraceae bacterium
GGCGACGCTACGGCGTGCCTATCTGGTCGCCAGAGCTGGCGGCTCGCATGCGGAGTTTCTCGCGGCCATCGAGCCGCTGGAGAAATATCCGCTGTTCGGCGAGTTGCGGATCACCGAAACGCCGGAGATGAAGACGTCGGCCGCGGCAGCTGCCGACTACCGGACGAACCAGCAAGCGCCCGACTATGTCCTGCGAGCCGACACATATCTGAGAGAGCTGCAGCAACCCACGCTGGCGATCTTCGGCGGGCGTGACATCCAGGTCGACTGGCGGACGAGCGAGCGTGTGTTTCGTGAAATTTTCGGCGCCGGCAACAGCGCGCTGACGCTCAAGGTGTTCCCGGATGCCGGACACAACCTGTACGGCACCGACAGCACCTTCGTGAAGGGTTATGTCGACCTGATGGTCGACTGGCTGAAGCAGCGAAGGACTGAACGCTGACCTAGGTCGCGGTCGCGGGCGTTGGCGCCAACAAGCTGAGCCGCGTCCGCAGCTGCTTCTGCAGCAGCACGAAGCTGACGACCGTTTGCAGCACTACTGTTGCGACGGACAGGAACCACACGTGTTTCAGCTGGAACCACGGCTGCGTGGACACCCAGATGAGCGGCACGCTGTACGTGATGAGTCGTGTGGCGGAGCTGATCAGCGAGGGCAGGGTATTGCCCATCGCCTGGAACATGCTCGAGCACGAGAAGATGATGCCCGACAGCACGAAGTTCCACGAGATGATGTGCAGGAACTGCGAGCCGATGTCGACCACTTCAGGCTCGTTCGAGAAGAAGCGGACCAGCGCATCCGGCCGCCATTGCATCAGCAGCATCAGCACGAGCATGAGGCCGGTGCACATCTTCACCGCGGACCAGAATGTTTCCCGCACGCGATCGGGCTGGCGAGCGCCGAAATTTTGACCGGCGATCGGCGCGATGGAGAACGCGACGGCCATCGCGGGCAGGAAGATGCCCTGCATGATGCGCGCGCCGATGCCGAATCCCGCCTGCGCAGCCGAGCCGAAGTGTCGCAACGCCCAGTACGTCACTGCCGTGAAGACGAACATCAGCGCGAACTCGCCGCCCGCGGGCAGGCCGATGTTGAGCATGCGCTTCCAGACAGCGAAGCGCGGTTGCCATTGCTCCTTGTGGAAGGAGACGTATTTTTCGAGGCGCACGAAGTAGACGGTCAGGATGACCACGCCGGCGACGATGGCGATCGTGCTGGCGAGCCCGGCGCCAGCGACGCCCATCGGATGACCTGTGCCTACGCCGGCAATCAGCACTGGCGCGAGGATCGTGTTGATCACGAGCGTGAGGATCTGCACGACCATCGTCGGCTGCACGATGCCGGTGCCGCGCAGAGCCGAGCCCATCGCGACCATCGCGAATTGCAGGGCCATGCCTGGCATGAACCAATATAGATAAGTGACGCCCGCATCGACGGTCGCCGCGTCCGCAGCGATGGATTGCACGTACGCCACCGAACCCGTGTAGCCGAAAACCAGCGTCAGCACGCCGCAGAGCGCCGCTATCAGCAGCGACTGGTTGAAGATGAGGTTCGCGTCCGGCTGGTCCTTGCGGCCGACCGCGTGGGAGATGAGCGCGACGGTGCCGACGCCGAGGACCTGCGTCATCGCCATGATGATGAACATAGCGTTGCCGGCCGTGCTCACGCCCGCGACGGCCGCGTCGCCCAGCTTCGCGACGAAGTAAAGGTCGACGAAGAAGTAGAGCGTCTGGAAGATCATGCCCGCCGCCATCGGCACCGCCATGGCGATGAGATGGCTCGGGATCGATCCCTTGGTAAGATCCTTCATGAGCACGAACCTGTGTGGGTCAGGCCTGAGCCTGATCCCAATGAGAATAGCGAGAAATAGCGGGAAAAGATGAGCAAACCAACTATAGCACTGGTGACCGCCGCAGCGGCACGCGACCTCGATGAAGACCTGCGACCCCTGGAGTCTGCCCTGCGCAACGCGGGCGCCGAGGTGGTGATCGCAGAGTGGGATCGGAAGCACGACTGGAGCAGGTTCGACATCGCCCTGCTGCGATCGACCTGGGACTACCCGCAGCGCCTCGCGGAGTTTTTCGATTGGGCGGGGGAGGTGAGCACGAAGACCAGGCTGCTCAACCCGCTGCAGGTCGTGAAGTGGAGCTCGGACAAGCACTACCTCAGCGAGTTGGTGCGCGCGGGCGTGCCGACAGTGCTGACGAAGTTCATCGAGCCGGGCTCGAGCCCGGTTGCGACGATCGGGGAGTTCTCAGGCGAGTTCGTCGTGAAGCCGGCGATCGGTGCAGGGTCACGCGATGCGCAGAGGTTCGGGCCGGAAGAGAAGAAGGATGCGGCCGAACATGCTCAGCGGATGTTGAGCGAGAAGCGCAGCGTGATGGTGCAGCCGTACCTGAGTCGAGTGGATGAGTATGGCGAGACGGCGCTGATCTACTTCGAAGGCAAGTTCAGTCATGCGATTCGGAAGGGGCCGCTGTTGAAGAGGAAGGAGGGCCCGACGTCGGAGTTGTTCGCGAAGGAGACGATCACGGCGCGGGTGCCGGATGCTGCGGAGCTGCGAGTTGGCGCGAGAGCGATGCAGGCGATGCCGTTCGAGACGCCGCTGTATGCGAGAGTGGATTTGATCAGGGATGAAGAAGGGGAGCCGGTGGTGTTGGAGTTGGAGATGGTCGAGCCGTCATTGTTCTTCCCGTTTGCGGGGGGAAGTGCGGAGAGGTTTGCGGCGAGTGTGATTCGACGCGTGGCGTGAGACCTTGAACTCGCACCACCTGCACCAGCTCGAGCAATCGACGAGACGTTTCCGCGGAAACGTCGACAACACAAAACGGAGATAGCGAAAGGGCCGCTCGAGGGCGGCCCAAGCATGGCCGGCGCGCATGCGAACGAAGATGCCGATGCGGACGCTTGACGCCCTGGCTGCGCCGGACTAGCGTCCCATCCACGCAGCCTCACCATCACAATAACTACAGAGGTCAGCATGAACTGCATCGAATGCGGCGCGGCCATCGAAGGCCCATCCAGGTTCTGCGCAAACTGTCGCGCCGGCTTTACTCCGACGCCCCACACCTCCGCACCACCCGAGAAGCCGATCCGCATGATCTGGATCGTGCTCGTCGCGATCGCGCTGGTCGGGACCTACGCAGCAGTGCTGATCCCGGCCGCGACCGGACGACCGCCGGATCCGTACGGCTTGCCGGGCATGATCTTCTGGACCGGCTTGCTGCTCTTCCTGATCTGGAAGCGCATGGGCAGGTCGCCGTGGCAAGGCGCGGTGATCGGTGGGCTCGTCGCCTTCGCTGTCGGAGTCGGTGTAGGCAACGTGGCGCGCCAGAAAGCTCCAGCAGTTGTGAGTCAGACTGACGATGAAGTCCTGGTCGCACTGGAGCACTTCGATCCGGAGGCGGCAAAGGGCGTGCGTCGCATCTGGTCGGATCAGGCCCTGGCGCAGCGCAGACTGGAGCCGCTGATGGAGAGCGCGATCCGTACGGCTTCCGACGATGCCATTCTGCAGCTCGCCGATGCGCAGCAGCAGATCTTCTTCGCTGAGATCCCCGGTCGCGTGGAAGCGTGCAGCGATGCCGCCCGTGGCGTGCCGCCCAGAGCTTTCGGCAAGCCGCTACCCGAAGAAGAAAAGGCCATCTCGGCTGCCCTGGCCGCGTTGTTCCGAACTGCCGACGCGCGGCGCGATGCGCCGGTCTTCGACATGGCGGCAATGCAAGCGAGCGTTCGACAGGTCTACGCCGAGGTCGATCCGGAGGGTCTCTTGCGGGACCGGGAACGGCTCAGCGCCTTGAAGCCGTATGAGCAATGCGAGCTCTACAAGAAGTTCACGATCCGCATTCGTTCGATGCCCGATGCCGCAACGCTGCTGCGGTATTCGATGATGAGCCGGCAGATCTGAAATGTAGCCAAGCCGCCGGTGATAGACGCCGGGCATCATCTGGCCTACACACGCAACGCCTGTGCCGGATGAACTCGACCACCGGAGACCAGAACGATGCGCATCTCGAGCGCCAGCCACGCGGTCTTTGCCCTGACCCTGATCGGCCTCGCCATCCTCGGCCTGATCAAAGGCGATCTCACCGCGATCTGGCAACCGATCCCGAAGTCGATGCCCGCGCCGATCGCGCTGGCCTATCTCTGCATCCTCGTCTCTCTCGCATGCGGAATCGGCCTTCTCTGGCAGCGCACTGCCGCTCTCGCTGCACGCGTGCTGCTCGCCTTTTTTTTGCTGTGGTTGGTGTTGTGGCGAGTCCCAGCCATGCTGCTCTCGTTCACCGTCGACTTCTGGTGGTCAGCCAGCAAGACCGCAGTGATGACAGCCGCCGCCTGGGTCCTCTACGTTTGGTTCGCGACTGATTGGGACAAGCAGCGGCTCGGCTTCATCGCCAGCGAAAATGGCCTGCGCATCGCGAGAGTTCTCTACGGTCTCGCGTTGATTCCGTTCGGCATTGCGCACTTCATGTATCTCAAGCAGACCACGGTGCTGGTGCCGGGATGGCTGCCGTCACCTGCGTTCTGGGCCTACTTCACCGGCGGTGCCTACATCGCAGCGGGCGTAGCGATAGCCATCGGTGTATTCGCGCGACTGGCGGCCAGACTGTCTGCATTGGAGACAGGCCTGATCACACTACTCGTGTGGGTGCCCAGGGTGACGACTGGTCACCTCAACTCCTTCCAATGGGGAGAAGTCGAGGTCTCTATCGCGCTGACGGCGGCCGCCTGGGTCGTGGCCGATTCGTATCAGCACTCACCCAGACGCACATGAGTCGCGAAATGCCCGAGCTCACTCGCCGAGCGCTCCAGCATTCGCAGGGCGCTGGTCGCGGCTCCTAGCAGCGGGCGATTGCTTTCGGCGTTGTACGAGCACGCGACGATGCGACACTCGTTCGTCGATCTGCTCGCTTCGAGCCGATGCAACAGGTTGCAATGGAGGAACAGCGCGTCTCCCGGCACCAGCGTCACGAACTGCCGCTCGAGAATATCGATAGCACCTTTAACCCTCGCGGGATCCGCGACGAGATGCTCACCGCTCAACTCATGATCGATCCGTCCCAGCGTGTGAGAGCCCCGCAGCACCTGGAGACGGCCGGCGTTCTGTGTGTCGCACTCTGCGGCGATCATGCAGCTGACCATCGTCGGGGCAAGACAGCCTGTCGTGTACCAGTATCCGTAGTCCTGGCGCCATTCCCAGGCATCGATTCCCAGCAACGTCGCTGGGCTATGTAAGTAGACGTCGGCACGCAGCAGTTCGCGTGCAATGCGAGCCATGCGTTCGTTCAATCGCGGATGCACGATGTCCGTTTCATCGCCGCCGAACAGCTGGCGAACGAGGGCATACCCATCGCGTTGGTAGCCTGCCAGGCATTCCCGGAGTGTTGCGTGACTGATGGACATCTCTTGCGCAAAGTGCACTCTGACGTCCCCACCGTCTCGCACATTCGGGCAAGCAGAACAGATTCTGCCGGGGCTGACTCTCGGCTGTACTGCAAAGAGTTGGCCGAACCTGCTGGTGCACACGTTCGAACGGCTGCACTAGCCTGCGGCGGTGCGTGCTGCCATCTACAAGCTCGATTCATTCGCCACGAAGCGCTTCACCGGCAATCCTGCGGCAGTCGTGCCGCTCGACGGCTTTCCGGACGACACGACGATGCAGGCGATTGCGGCGGAGAACAATCTTGCGGAGACGGCGTTCATCGTCGCGGCTGGCGACGAGTATCACATTCGATGGTTCACGCCGACGGTCGAGGTGCCTTTCTGCGGCCATGCAACGCTTGCAAGTGCAGCGGTGCTGCTGGAGCGCTTGCATCCCACTCGTACGCACATCGTGTTCCAGTCCGCGAGCGGAGCGCTGAAGGTCGAACGTCGCAGCACGCACTACGTGATGAACTTTCCCGCGCGGACGGTGCAACGCGTCGACGAGAGCGTGCCGGAGCTGAATCGCGCGCTGGGTGCTCAGCCACTGGAAGTGCATCGTGACAACCTGACCAACTATGTCGTGCTGTTCGAGCGACCAGAGACCGTGCGCAACTTGTCGCCCGACCTTAGCGCTCTGGCTCGTCTGAATTGCATCGGCGCAATCGTCACTGCTCCGGGTGAAGGTGGCTACGACATGGTCAGTCGGTACTTTGCCCCGGCGAAGGGTATTCCGGAGGATCCGGTGACCGGAGGAGCTCATTGCGCTTTGACGCCGTTCTGGGCCCGTCGCCTTGGCCGCACCGAGCTGCGCGCATATCAGGCATCGAAGCGCGGCGGCGAAATGCATTGCCGCCTGCTCGACGACCGGGTCGAGCTGCAGGGCAGCGTCGTCTTCTACCTGCGAGGCGAGATCGAGTTTTAAGCTCGAATTTCGCGCGTCGTGACCGTGTGCTAGCGTTCCTCCACGCCAGCTGCGAGAACAACAATGACGTTGAATCCGAAAGCGTGCGCGCTATCCATTGGTTTGTGTTTGATCGTGCCGCATGCAGTCCTGGCGTACGAGCCGGACGTCACTCAACAGCGCGATGAGCGCGGCGCATCCGGGCCGCCCGACCATCTGGATCGACCGATCTGCCTTGACGTCGGTGGAGCCGGGGGCGAACCTTGCTTGCATGATGCGCCTCGCCTCGTTGACCGCAATTCTCTGCGCGTTCGCCGGTGGCAACGCCGCGGCGAACACGGTGACGACCGAGCTCTTCACGGTCGAAGTGCCGGACGGCTGGACGATCGAAGACGATGAGTCGGGCGCGATTGCCGTGATGGGCTCCAGGATCGTGGCCCGGACGCCGATGCCTGCGCTGCTGATCCAGTACTGCAATCTGTCTGCGTGTTCGCGGCCATGTTCAGAAGACACGCTTCGATGGAGCAGGGACCATGGCGACATCACGGTCTCGCGAGTCACGAGGCGCGTCATGCCGGATGGCACCGTCGCGTTGCGGACCAACGTCATTTCGGAGCCGAACGCGGTTTCCATCGGCGGCTTGTTCTGCAGCCCGCTGGGTCAGGTCACCGTCGGCTTCGCTTCAGATGAATCCAGGGAGCAGGCGGAACGAGTCTTCGAAACAGCCTTTTCATCCATTGCCTGGAAGCAGAAGGTTGCTCCCGCGCCGGAGTTCGTAACCGAGCGTCAGCGCCTCGCCGTGCGGGATCCTCTGCCAGTGGTGCAGACTCGATGGGGAGAGGGCGTCATCCTCCCAGCCGTCTTCGGGGACGCGCTGGTCAGACCCTGCTCACGCGAATCCATGGGGTTGGGCGATTCCTATTGGCAGCCAACCGAGCGCGACGTGTACGAGGCGGAACAGATCGTCTCCGCGTATATGAGCGAGCATGGCCTGGATGCGAGCGAGGTCCACACCTGGCCAAATCAACCGATGCCGGAGACCTGGCCGGATCTCAAACAGTTTCAGCGCCAGTACGTCGGCGTGATCCGCGGCACGAAGCGGACCCTCTACGCGAGCTTCGTACCTGCTGCGGAAGCGCGCTCCGACGAGAATTGGCGGCGCCGCCCGTTCGCCAGGTGCGATGGCGGGAGCGACCACTTCGGCATAGAGACGGATCTCACCACTTCCAAAGTGCTGCACGTCGCCTTCGACACGTGCATGTGTCACATCGAACCTTCGCGGTAAGAGTGCCTGCCATGCCCGACGACATCCTCATCCTCACCGCCGCGCAATGTCGCGCTGCCCGCGCGCTCATCGAGTGGTCAGTCGACGAGCTCGTTCTCGCATCCAAGGTCGATACGAAAACTATCACCGACTTCGAGCTGCGCTTTCGCGCGCCGAACGACAGTGACAAGCGCCGCATTCGTCTCGCGCTCGAAGAAGGCGGCGTGATCTTCATTCCCGAGAACGGTGGCGGCGCGGGCGTGCGGCTGAAGTTCAGCCGCCGCGAAGTGCGTGCCATCAATCGGTGGGAAGGCGAGGGCGGCACGGTCGGCGAAGACGACATCATCTGAGGAGCGAGCATGGCGATTCGCGGTGGCTGCCTGTGCGGGAGATCTACGAGCTGCGCATGATGCAGCGATAAATGCTGATCATTTCATCTGAAATAAACTAACGTAAATCAATTGCGCGTCGCGCGGCGCGGGGCTAGCCTCCAGTTCCTTACTAAAATTCATGGAAGATCAGCGGAGCTTGCCGTGGACACGCCCATCTGCAGCGCATGCGCAAAACCCCAGCGGGGCATCGTGGAGTTTCGGTGGTCGGATGGCGCCGTCGTCTATGAGTGCGTGCACTGCGGCGCATTCA
>DATEKT010000292.1:0-10053 GCA_035277305.1 Steroidobacteraceae bacterium
ATGGCGCCGCAGTTCAGCCGCATGAACCCGATCGAAGGCGTCAAGCGCATGTTCGCGCTGCGCAGCCTGATCGAGCTCACCAAGGCGATGGCGAAGTTCGGCGTCGTCGCGATCATTGCGGCGATCGTGCTCTGGACGGACGCACCGACCTTGATGGGGCTCGGCCGCGAGCCTTTGCAGCAGGCGATCGGTCACGCCGCTCAGATCAGCGGCAAAGCGCTGCTGCTGATTTCCGCTGGCCTGCTGATCATTGCCGGCATCGACGTGCCGTATCAGCTCTGGCAATACGCCAAGCAGATGCGCATGAGCCGCGAAGAAATCCGCGAGGAATACAAGGAAAGCGAAGGCTCGCCCGAGGTGAAGGGCCGCATCCGCTCGTTGCAACAGCAGATGGCGCGCCAGCGCATGATGCAGGACGTGCCGAAGGCCGACGTCGTCGTCACCAACCCGACGCACTTCGCCGTCGCGCTCAAGTACGACGAGAAGCGCAATCGCGCGCCGATCGTGGTCGCGAAGGGTGCGGATGAGATCGCGGCAAAGATCAGAGAGGTCGCCGGCGAGCACAAGGTGCCGATCTTCGAGGCCCCGCCGCTCGCTCGCGTGCTGTTCCGGAACGTGGATATCGGAGATGAGATCCCAGCGACGTTGTATGTGGCCGTCGCGCAGATCCTGACGTATGTGTTCCAGCTGAAGGTCGGCGGCAAGCCGGAGCGGCCTGATATTCAGGTGCAGGAGTAGGGAGTTTGGTGCCGGGAGAGAAATTCGACAGAAACTCAGCAGCGCAGCAAACGGCCAGGATGGAGGCATCACGCATGGCGACTCATTCAGTTCAGCGGCGACTCGGTCCAGCCTCCGGGACCGAAGCAGCCCAGTTCCCAGCTTCGCACCCGAACGACTTTGCCAGAGATGGCGCTGACGCTGACCTGGTACCGATCAGCCCAATCCGCACGCTTGGCGCCGAAGACCCAGGCGAGAATACCATCGCGACCGCCGAATTCTCCGCATCGCTCGAATTGGTAGACGAGCTCGGCGGGTGTGCCGTCTAGTATCAGCGGTTCAATTCGTTTGCGCAGGTGAGTCGTAGCTTTCACTTTGGCCTGGGCTTCCGTCACGCGGCCCTCGCGATCCAGTCCTTGGTCGGGCAGAAAGCTCGCGCTGAGCAGCGTCACCGCGTGCGTGCGGGTGTTGAATTCGATGAGCACGAACCCGTCCCGCACTTCGCGGCCGCCAATGAACTGATCGAGCCAGATCTTCGCATTGACGGAGCGCCCTCGACCGTCGACCAGGTCGGCGTTGCCGGAGTAGGTGGAGACGGGAGCGACGCGGAGTTCCTCCATGCCGGTCGCGCCGAGCAACGGGCCGAGTTTGCCGAGCAGCTCGGCAGGCGCCGGCTGCTCGACCTGAAAGCTGTCGATTCCAGCATCGAGAACGATCTCGGCAGCATCGACGCTGCCGGCGCACGCCAGGCAGCCGGCGATTGAGGCAATGAAACAACGCATGTTCAGCTCCCTTGATCAGCCCTGTCAGGCTAAAGCCTGACCCACACCCAGCCAAGCCTCTGACGCTTGAATCGGCGGCGATTGCTGCGCCGCTCACTTTTCGCTCTTTTCTTCTCCCGGCACCAGCTTCGCCAGTCTTCTCCCGGCACCAGCTTCGCCAGCTTCCCCTCAGCCTTTCCCCTAACGCCTGCTTTCCAAACTGTGACCGCCGCCCGCCGGCGGCGGCGTGGCGTGGCCCGCCGATTGCAACTTCACCGGGTGGTGTCAACGCGCCGACGTTTTGGCGCAGGAAACAAATGGCTACTCAGGCAGCAGCGCTCGACCTCAAATCGCTGATCCGTTCCGGGATCGGCGTGCCGCTGGGCGTGCTGGCGGCGCTGGCGATGGTCATCGTGCCGCTGCCGCCGCTGGCGCTGGACGTGCTGTTCACTTTCAACATCGCCCTGTCGCTGATCGTGGTGATGGCGGTGTTCTATGTTTCGCGGCCGCTCGACTTCGGCGTTTTCCCGACGGTCCTGCTGCTCGCCACGTTGCTGCGCCTGGCGCTGAACGTTGCCTCGACGCGCGTCGTGCTGCTCCACGGCCACACCGGCAGCCACGCCGCGGGCCGCGTGATCGAATCCTTCGGCGAGTTCGTGATCGGCGGCAACTACGCGGTCGGCGTGATCGTGTTCGCGATCCTGACGATCATCAACTTCATCGTCGTGACCAAGGGCGCGGGCCGCATCTCGGAAGTCACCGCGCGCTTCACCCTCGACGCGATGCCCGGCAAGCAGATGGCGATCGACGCCGATCTCAACGCCGGCCTGATCACCCAGGACGAAGCCCGCAACCGCCGCGCCGAAGTGCGCGCAGAAGCGGACTTCTACGGCTCGATGGACGGCGCCAGCAAGTTCGTCCGCGGCGACGCGACGGCGGGCATCCTGATCCTCATCATCAACATGCTCGGCGGTCTCGCGATCGGCGTGATGGGCCACGAGATGTCGTTCAGCGACGCGGCGCGCGTTTACACGCTGCTCTCGATCGGCGACGGCCTGGTCGCACAGATTCCCGCGCTGCTGCTGTCGACCGCGGTCGCGTTGATCGTGACCCGTATGTCGCGCGCCCAGGACATGGGCGGCGAGCTCGCCAAGCAGCTGCTCGGTCAGCCGCGCGCGCTGGCGATTGCCGCAGCACTGCTCGCGGTGATGGGCCTGATCCCGGGCATGCCGAACATTCCGTTCCTGTTGATGGCTGCGCTCTGCGGTGGCGGCGCGTGGATGCTCCACAAGAGATCGCTCAAGCCGGTGGATCCGGTCGAGAGCACGCCGGCGCCAGCAGCGGCGCCGCCGCCCGAAGCGCGCGAGCTGACGTGGGAAGACGTTCAGCCTGTCGACATCATCGGTCTCGAGGTCGGCTACCGACTCGTGCCGCTGGTCGACAAGGCGCAGGGCGGCGATCTGCTGGCTCGTATTCGCGGCGTGCGCCGCAAGCTCACGCAGGATCTCGGCTTCCTGGTGCAGGCCGTGCACATCCGCGACAACCTGGATCTGCCGCCGAATTCCTATCGCATCAATCTCGCCGGCGTGCCGGTCGGCGAGGGCGTCATCTATCCCGAGCGCGAGCTCGCGATCAATCCCGGCAAGGTGTTCGGCAAGCTCACGGGCATCGAGACGCGCGATCCGGCATTCGGCATGGAAGCGGTGTGGATCGAACCGTCGGCGCGCGATCATGCGCAGACGCTCGGCTTCACGGTCGTCGATGCGAGCACGGTCATCGCGACGCATCTGAGCCACGTCGTGCAGAGTCACGCGCACGAGCTGCTCGGTCACGAAGAAGTGCAGCAGCTGCTCAACGCGCTCGGCAAGAGCGCGCCGAAGCTCGTCGAGGATCTCACTCCGAAATTGTTGCCGCTGGGCACGGTCGTGCGCACGTTGCAGGGCCTGCTCTCCGAGCGTGTGCCGCTCAAGAACATGCGCACGATCGTCGAGACGCTTGCAGAGCACGCGACTCGCACACAGGATCCGCAGCAGTTGCAGGCGCAGGTTCGCGTCGCACTCGGCCGTCAGATCGTGCAGGACATCGCGGGCATGTCAACCGAGCTGCCGGTCATCACGCTCGAGCCCGACCTCGAACAGCTGCTCACGAATTCGCTCGCCGGCAACAGCGCCGCGACGCCTGGACTCGAGCCCGGCCTCGCAGAGCGCATGCAGCGGCGTCTCGCTGAAGCAGCACAACGACAGGAAATGACTGGCGAGCCGGCAGTGCTGCTCGTGCCGCCGCAATTGCGACAGACGCTCGCACGCTTCATGCGCTCGGTGGTGCCGGGCATGCACGTGCTCGCGTGGAACGAGATACCAGACAACCGCAAGGTGCGATTGGTCACCGCGGTTGGGAGATAAGTCGGAATGAAGATGAAACATTACCGCGCGCCGGATATGCGACAGGCCTTGCGCCAGGTTCGCGACGCGCAGGGTCCCGATGCAGTGATTCTTTCGAGTCGCCGCATCAGCGGCGGCGTCGAAGTCGTCGCTGCTGTCGACTACGACGTCGACGTGGAGCTGCCGTACGCGCCTGAACCCGTGCACGCTCCGAGCGAGCCGACGGCCAGCGACTACGCGAGCTTGGCCGCGCGATTCGCTACTCAGGACTCTATTCCAGTCAATAACTTACAGTTCGATCTTAACCAAGAGCTGCGCACCCTGCGCCGCATGCTCGAGACCCAGCTCGCGACGCTCGCTTGGAACGACCTTTCGCGTCGTGCACCGATCCAGACGGAGCTGCTGCGCCAGTTGACAGTGCTCGGCCTCGCACACGATCTCTCCGGTGAGCTCGTGAGCCAGATCCCGCAGCGGATGGAGCTAGCCGAAGCGCATCGCCTGGCACTCGCGATGCTCGCGCGTCGCATCGAGACGGTCAGCGAGCGTTGGATGGAAGGCGGCGGCGTCGTCGCGATGATCGGCCCGACAGGCGTCGGCAAGACCACGCTGATTGCGAAGCTCGCCGCGCGTTGGGTGATGCGTCATGGCCCGCGCGATCTCGCGCTCGTGTCGACGGACTGCATCCGCATCGGCGCGCAGGAACAGATTCATACGCTCGGCCGCCTGCTCGGCGTGCCGGCATACGCGATCGACGGTGCGGCGGATCTCGCCGATACGCTCGATCAGATCGGCGACCGCGGCCTGGTGCTGATCGACAGCGCCGGTTTGAGCCAGCGCGATCCGCGTCTGGAAAACGAGCTCACCACTTTGGCGAATGCGAACGAGCGGCTCGAGACGAGTCTCGTGATCTCCGCCGCGTCGCAGGCCGGCGCGATCGAAGAAGCGATCGAGAAGTTCGCACCGGCGCAGCCCGCGACCTGCAACGTCACGAAGCTCGATGAAGCGACGAGCCTCGGCGGCACGATGTCGGCGCTCATTCGCGCGAAGCTGCCGCTCGCCTACCTGAGCGACGGCCAACAGGTTCCCGAAGATCTCAGTCCCGCGCGCTCGCATCAGCTGATCGCGCGCGCCGTCGACCTGTCGAAGAAAGCGGGTGCGAACGCGGACGAGGATCTGCTGCGCAGACGATTTGGCTCAGTGGCCCACGCACTGGCATGACTAAAGGTAACAAGATGCAATCAGTTCAAGTAACGGGTCTCAAGCGCGCGGCCAGCCCCGGCCCCGTCCAGGTGATCGCGGTCACCGGCGGCAAGGGCGGCGTGGGCAAGACCAGCGTGGCCGTGAATCTTGCGACGGCGCTCGGCTCGACCGGCAAGCGCGTGATGCTGCTCGACGGCGACCTCGGCCTCGCGAATGTCGATGTGTTCCTCGGCCTCTCGCCGCGTCACACGATGGCGCAGGTGCTCGCCGGCGAACGCACGCTCGAAGAAATCATCGTCGAATCGCAGTACGGCGTGAATGTCGTTCCCGGCGCGTCAGGTATCGCCGAGCTGGCAAACCTGCCGGCAGCGGCGCACCTGCAACTCGTGCAAGCGTTCAGCGCGCTGACCACGCGCATCGACACGCTCATCGTCGATACATCTGCTGGCATCGCGCACAGCGTTCTGCAGTTCACCCAGGCTGCTCAGCACGTGCTGCTCGTTGTGTGCGACGAGCCGGCTTCAATGACGGATGCCTATGCGCTCACCAAAGTGCTGAGCCGCAACCATGGCGTCAGCAAGTTCTTCGTGCTCGCGAATCAGACCCGCACGCCCGGCGAAGGCGATGCGCTGTTCCAGAAATTCCAGCGGGTGGCCAATCGCTTCCTGGATGTCACCCTGGAGTACGTAGGGGAAATCCCTGAAGACCCCTATTTGCGGCGGGCAATTCGTGAACAGCGTCCGGTGACTGCAGCGTTTCCCTCATGTCCCGCATCGCGCGCATTCAAGAAATTGGCCCTCAAGGCCGATAAGTGGCCTGTACCGGATTGCCCGCGAGGCAACCTGGAGTTCTTCGTCGAGCGTCTGGTGCGCAAGCCCCAGGCCCGGCTGGAGGTCGTCCGATGAGCGGCGTACGCGCATACAAGGCGGGTGCGGCCGCGCGCAACACGGATGCGCTGGTCATCGGCAACGCTGAATTGGTGAAGCGGATCGCGTACCACCTCGCAGGCCGCTTGCCCGCGTCGGTGGAGGTCGCCGATCTGATCCAGGCCGGAATGCTCGGTCTGCTGGAAGCGGCGGCGAACTACACCGCGGATCGCGGCGCGAGCTTCGAGACGTACGCGGGCATTCGCATTCGCGGCGCGATGCTCGACGCGTTGCGCAAACTCGACTGGGCGCCGCGCTCCGTGCATCGCAAGGCGCGCGCGGCGGCGGCCGCGGTGCGTGACATCGAAGCGGAGTTCGGTCGCGAGGCTCGTGACACCGAGATCGCGGAGAAGATGGGTGTGTCGCTGGACGAGTACCACAAGATCGCCCACGACGCGGCGAGTTGCCGGATTGCGAGTCTCGACGACAGCAACGGCGACGACGACTCGCTCATGGGTCGCATCGAGGACGAGACGGCGGATCCGTTCGCCGATGCGACCAACGACGGTTTCCGCACGGCGCTCGCGGGCGCCATCCGGGAACTGCCGGATCGGGAGCGGCTGGTCATGTCGATGTACTACGACGACGAGCTGAACCTGAAGGAGATCGGCGCGGTGCTGAAGGTCACCGAGTCGCGCGTGTGCCAGTTGCACGGTCAGGCGCTGGTGCGGTTGAAGGCGCGGCTGGTCGACTGGCGGGATAGAGGAGGAGTGTCGGGGTGAGCAAGAATCTGAGGTTCCTGGTCGTCGACGATTTCTCCACGATGCGTCGAATCGTGAAGAACCTGCTCAACGACCTGGGCTACGCGAACGTGCAGGAGGCCGATGACGGCCAGTCCGCGCTGCCGATGCTGAAGACCGGCGGCTTCGACTTTCTCGTCACGGACTGGAACATGCCGGGCATGCCCGGGCTCGACCTGTTGAAAGCGGTGCGCGCCGATCCGGCGCTCGCAAAGATGCCGGTGCTGATGCTCACGGCCGAGGCGAAGCGCGAGCAGATCATCGAAGCCGCGCAGGCCGGCGTGAACGGCTACGTGATCAAGCCGTTCACTGCGATCACGCTCAAAGAAAAGATCGACAAGATCCTGGGGCAGGCGGGCTGACCCGCCGGCCAAACGAGAAATGCGAATGACGACCGGCACGACCAAGACCTTGCGCGAGGAGTTCGGCGAGACCATCGCCACGCTCTCGGACGCGCTCGCGGCCGGCGACGAGGCGTTGTTCTACGCCGAGCTCGACACGCTGCTGCAGCGTCGCGAGCGCATGCTGTTCCTCGATCTGCGCAAGCTCACCGGCGACCTGCAGTCCGCGCTGCAGCGCTTTCGCGTGGACTCGCGCCTGGCCGATCTCGCCGCGAACGACGTGCCCGACGCGCGGTTGCGCCTCGATCACGTGCTGAAGCTCACCGACGAAGCGGCGCATCGCACGCTCGAGCTGGTCGAACGTTCCGGGCCGATCGCGGAGCGCACGGCGCGCCGGGCGGAAGAGCTGGTCGAACCGTGGCAGCGCTTCCGCGACCGCAAGATCGCGGTGGAAGACTTCCATCGCATGGTGGGCGACATGGATGCATTCCTGCAGGGAACGCGCGATGACATGGCGAAGGTGCGCGAGAATCTCTCGCAGGTGCTGGTCGCGCAGAGCTACCAGGATCTCACCGGCCAGATCATTCGCGGCGTGATGAAGCTGGTGACCGAGATGGAGATCGCGCTCACCGACCTGGTGCGCCTGGCGAGCATCGGACCGCGCACTGCGTCGGTCTCCGATGAAACGCGGCGCGGCTTCGGTCCGCCGATTCCGGGCATCGGCAACGGCCCCTCGGTGAGCGGTCAGCAGGACGTGGACAAGCTGCTCTCGGGTCTGGGGGTTTGATCGCTCATGGATATCCTGAGCTTACTCGGCCTGGTGCTGGCGACCGTCGCGATCCTCGTCGGCGCGGTGCTCAAGGGCGCAGGCATCAAAGCGCTGCTCTCGGCGGCGGCCTTCATGATCGTCGTGGTCGGCACCGTCGCCGCCATCTTCGTGCAGACACCGCTCCCCGTGATGAAGCACGCGATGCGCATTCTGCCGTGGGTCTTCAAGCCGCCTTCGGTGGCGCGCGCTGACCTGATCAAGAAGATGGTCGAGTGGAGCAACACGGCGCGCAAGCAGGGCCTGCTCGGGCTCGAGCCGGTCATCGAGCGCGAGGCGGATGATTTCCTGCGCAAGGGCTTGCAGCTCGTCGTCGACGGCAGCGAGCCCGACATGATCCGCAGCACGCTCGAAGTGGATCTGCACGTTCGTGAGCAGTCCGATACGCGCGCGGCGAAAGTATTCGAAGGCATGGGCATCTACTCGCCCACGCTCGGCATCATCGGCGCCGTGCTCGGCCTCATGGCCGTGATGCAGAATCTCGCGGACCCGAGCAAGCTCGGTCACGGCATTGCGGCGGCGTTCGTCGCGACGATCTACGGCATCGGACTCGCCAACCTGTTCTTCCTGCCGGTCGCCAACAAGCTCAAGGTCGCGATCGCCGGCCTCTCCGAGTCGCGCGAGATGGTGATCGAAGGAATGATCTCGATCGCGCAGGGCGAGAATCCGCGCGCCATCGAATCCAAGCTCGCGGGCTACCTGCACTAGGCGCCCATGGCCCGCCGTCACAAGCACGAAGAGCACGCCAACCACGAGGCGTGGGCGATCCCGTACGGCGATCTGATCACGCTGCTGCTCGCGTTCTTCGTCGTCATGTACGCGATGTCCTCGGTCAACGAGGGCAAGTACCGCGTGCTGTCCGATTCGCTGGTCGCGGCGTTCCAGGGTGCGCCGACGACGATCGAACCGATTCAGGTCGGCGAGAAGCAGGCGGGCCCGGGCACGGACCCGATGATCTCGATGGTGCACCCGCCGCTCAGCAATCCGGCGCGCACCGCGATTCAACCGATCGCGATGGCGCAGCACCCGCCGACTCCCACCATCGATGCCGCACAGAGCGACGAGCTTGCGAGCGTAGCTGCGGAGGTCGAGCAGGCGATGTCGGATCTGATCGACCGCGAGCTCATCGTCGTGCGCCGTCACGGCACGTGGGTCGAGGTCGAGATCCGCACCGACATTCTGTTTCCGAGCGGCATCGCGACGCTCTCGCCGCCGGCGGAGCAGGTGCTGACTCAGCTCGCGGAGACGCTCAAGCCTTTCCCGAATTCGATCCGTGTCGAGGGTCACACGGACAACCGGCCGATCAACAGAGGCGCTTTCCCGTCGAACTGGGAGCTCTCGTCGGCGCGCGCCGCGAGCGTGGTGCACCTGTTCACTCGCGCCGGGATGGATCCTGCGCGGCTCGCTGTGGTCGGGCTGGGAGAAAACCGGCCGGTGCAGAGCAACGCGACGCCGGAAGGTCGCAACGCGAATCGACGCGTCGTGCTGGTGATCCTCGGCGGTCAGACCAAGCCGGAAGGCGACTACGCAGGTGAAAGAGGGCAGGCCGAGCCCGAGCAAGCCGTGCCGACCGCGTTACCCCAGCCGTCGACTACAGAGGCAGCGCTGCAGACCGTGCCAACGCCGCACGAAACTGCTCAGCTGCCGAAATAGTCAGTAAGCCAACTCCGGCCTGCTGTTCGTGAGGGTCAGGCTTCAGCCTGACTCTTGCTACCATGCGCCCATGCACGTCCTCGAAACCGACCGCCTCGTGCTGCGCCGCCTGACGCTGAACGACGCCGAGTTCATCTTCCGCCTCGTCAACGATCCCTCCTGGTTGCGTTTCATCGGCGACAAGAACGTGCGCGACCTGGACGGTGCGCGCCGTTACCTGCGCGAGGGGCCGCTCGACATGTACGAGCGTTTCGGTTTCGGCATGTATCGCGTCGAAGAGCGGGACAGCGGCCTGCCGGCGGGCATGTGCGGACTCATCAAGCGCGACACGTTGCCCGACGCGGACGTCGGCTACGCGTTCCTGCCGGAGTTCCGCGGCAAGGGTTACGCATTCGAGGCAGCATCCGCCATGCTCGATCACGGTCACCGGGTGTTCGGGCTCAAGCGCATCCTCGCGATCGTCTCGCCCGACAACGCGGGCTCGATCCGCGTGCTCGAGAAAGCGGGG
>DATEKT010000293.1:0-36621 GCA_035277305.1 Steroidobacteraceae bacterium
GGTTGCCATGTCTCAGACACGTTCACGAGGACTGTTGCGTCTCCTGGCCTGTGGATTCCTGACCGCAGCGGTTGCGGTCGCCGCGCATGCGCAGGACGCCAAGAAGCAGGCCCACGATCTCATGACGCAAGGCCAACAGCAGATGAGCAAAGGCCAGCCGCGCGATGCCATGCGCACCTTCAGCAAGGCGATCGATCTCGACCCGACGACGTCGGAGCTGTACTTGCTGCGCTCCCGGGCGCGCGAATCCTCCGGCCAGTTCGACGGAGCGGTCGAAGACTCGAGCAAGTACATCGAGCTCGAGCCGAACGACGAGTACGGCTACCTGAATCGCGCGCGCGTCTACCTGGCGATGGACAAGCCGGAGAAAGCGCTGGAAGACGCCAACAAGGCGATCGCGTTGAAACCGGACGAGCCGGACGGCTACTACCGCCGCGCGGACGTGTACACGGAAATGAAGAAAGACGCGGAAGCGAAGGCTGACGAAAAGAAGGCCGAAGAGCTGGAAGCGAAAGCCCGCAACTGATGCCGGCGTTCAACTTCTGCCCGAGCTGCACGGCGCCGCTCGCAGACAAAGTCGTCGAAGGCGAGCCGCGGCGCGTCTGCAGCGCTGGATGCGGTTTCGTTCACTACGACAATCCGACGCCGGTCGTCGCCGCAATCGTCGAGCACGAAGGGCAGGTGGTGCTGGCGCGCAACCGCGCATGGCCACGCACTTACTATGGACTCATCACGGGATTTCTCGAGCGCGCGGAGACGCCGGAGCGTTGCGTCGTGCGCGAGGTCAAGGAAGAGCTGAATCTCGACTCCGGCGCGCCGACCCTGATCGGGGTGTACGCCTTCGAGCGCATGAACCAGGTCATCATCGCGTATCACGTGACAGCCACCGGCACGATCACGCTCAATGACGAGCTCGATGACTACAAGCACGTGCCTTTCGAGCGCTGCCGCGTGTGGCCCGGCGGTACGGGCCTCGCACTGCGCGACTGGCTGCGCACGAAGGGCTACGAGCCGGAGATGATCCAGCTGCCGAAGTCCTAAGGCGCCGCGTCGACCCGGTACACCGGATACAGGTTGTAGCGCTCGTCCCAGGCCGAATGGCGGCGATAGAAGAAGTCGAGCCGCGCATTCGGATCGCGCGCGAACGCGGCGTCCTCGCTCAGCCGCTTCTCGAACTCCTTGCGCACGGCTGGATCGCTTTTCAGCATCTGCTCGGCCACGTCTTCGGCGACGTACGCTTCCATGTACTCCTTGCGCTCGAACGCGGTGGCGAAGAAGCCCCAGCTGACCAGCGAGTCCGGGTCTTTCGGCTCGAGCAGCGTCATCGCCATGAACGAGCGCGCCTGTGCGATGGGCACGAACAGCGAGCCCGCGGCGATGTCGCGCCGTTCGTGGGTCCATTGACCTTCGAGCGCAACAGGCGTGTGTCCTTCGAATGACGCCGGAGCCGGCGTGACCTGCGTGGCGCGGAACACTTCCGTGTCCACTCCTGCGCTCGCGCCTGCGAGCTTGCGGAACTCGACTGCGTGCAGCGCGAGCTTCTCGCCGACCAGTTGCGCGTACGCGGCCGGAACGATGTAGCCGCCGCGCGGTGCGGCAACGGTCCCCGCGGGGCGCACTTCATCGGCGAGCGGGATGCGCCAGATCTGCGGCTTCTTCGCGTTGTAGCGCGTGAGCAGCGCTCCGGAGACGGCCGAAGGCTCGCGCGTGTACTCGTATCCGCGGAACTCGATCGTCCGCACGTGCGGCGTGTTCTCGTACGTCATCGCGACACTCGTTCCGCCCGCGCGTGCCGCGCGCTCGTCTGCAGTCTTCGCAGCCTCGAGCCACTTGCGGCCGTCGCGCGCGGCCATCTCCATCATCGCGATGATCGAATTACGCGTGGTGCGCACGCGCGTCGGGTAGTCCTTCCACGAATGCGTTTCGACCAGCACGCCGATGCGGTTACGCGCGGCCCAGTATTCCTGCGAGAAGCGCTTCGGCCCGACCTGGACTGCGAAGCCCGACGAGGGATCGTCGTCGCGGACGAACGAAGGATAGAAATCGAGCGGCAGCGAGCCGGCATCGCGAATGCGCTGCATGAGCTCGTCGCGCATCGCGACCGCCGCGCGCCGCAGATCGGCGTCGCCGGTCAGCGTCGGCGCGATGTTGTACGAAACGTCGTGCTCGAACTGCGCGCCGTCGGTGACGTGCAGGTCGACGTACATGATCGGGTCCCACTCGTCCAGCAGCCGCAGCATCGCCTGCATTTCCGGCGCGTCGGCTTTGACGTAGTCGCGGTTGAGGTTGTAGTTCTGCGCGTTGGTGCGCCAGCCCATCTCTTCCGGGCCGACCTGGTTCGGCCGGTTCCAGCGGCCAAAGCGCTCGTGGCCATCGACGTTGAAGACCGGCACGAACACGAGCGTCGCCGCCGCGAGCGCGCCCGGAGCAGCGGTGCCATCGAGCATCTCGCGCAGCGCGAAGAAGCCCGCATCCTTGCCATCGATCTCGCCGGCGTGAATGCCGCCCTGCATGAGCACGATTGGCCGTTGTGCACGATGGGCTGCCTGCGCTTCGAGCACGCCATCGGCGGATGCGACGAGCGCGAGCATCGGGCGGCCTTCCGGCGTGCGGCCGAACTCGAAGCAGCGAACCTGCTTCGGCCATGTCTGCCGATACGCGGGACACAAGCGCTCGACTTCGTCGTAGCGGCCGGTGCGCAGATTGCCGGATTGTTCTGCAATGGTACGCAGCGCTGGATGCGCCGGCGCGCGCGGCGCTGCTGTCGCAGCCTGTAGTGGCACAAGCAGCGCGAGCAAAATGGCCCCACTCAGTAGCGTCGTCGTGCGCGAAAACATGCCGCGGCTCCGTGATTGAAGAGCGCGCAGCCTACTGCATTCGCGTGCCAGGATGTGTCAGGAATTGAGCGCGACGATCTCTGCGCGTTGCCCTTGAATGCTCACGTCGTCGCCGAGCTCGCGACCGATCAGCGCTTGTGCGATCGGCGAGATGTAGCTGATGGTGCCGTGCGCAGGATCCGCTTCGTCTTCGCCGACGAGTGTGTAGCTGCGCTCCGCGCCGTCTTCAAGATGCAGAGTGACGCGCACGCCGAAGCGCACCTTCGTTGGCGTCGCTTCCGGCTCCACCAGCTTCGCCGTCGACTTGCGCTGCTGCCAGTAACGCAAGTCGCGATCCACCCGCCGCAGTGCATCCTTGTCTTCGCTGCGCTTCGGTTCTTCGCGCGCAACTTCCAGCGCGCGGATGTGATCTTCGATCTGTTGCAGGCCGCGCGCGGTCACGAAATTCGGATGCGCGCTGACCGGCCGCTCCGGCACGTCCTGCGGCACCTCGGCTCCGTCTGTTTCGCGTACGAATGCCCGGCTCATGGCCCGAGGATAGCGCCGGACCTGCAATCCAGGCATCGGCAGCTTTCCGGCAGTAAACTGACCACCGGTCAACGGGTGCAGAATCAATCATGTCCGCACTTTCGAACTCGGTCGCCAACCTCGACGTGAACGCGCGCGGCGCGGACGTCGCGCGAGCATTGCGCGAATCCGGCTGTTCGCTGCTCGCGCCGGCACAGTTGCAAAGCGCGTGCGCGGTACAGCTTGGCGATCTCGAGGGACTGCGCGCCAGCTGGGAGCGCTTGCCGCGCGACACGTATCTGCTCGACGGGGGCCGTTATCGCTTTCGTCGTCACAGTTGCTTCGTGCACGAGCTGGCGGCGGATTCGTTGCAGCTCGTGCCGCATCGCGCGCACTGGCAACCGCGCGACTACAACGCGCTGCACGGCGGACTGGAGCGCTGGTTCGAGCCGATCGAAAGCGCCGTACTCGACGCACCGGCCTGGAACGGACTGCTGCGCGCGCTCGGTAACATTTTCGCGGCCGTACGGCCGGTGCCGCGCTGGTATGTAGAAGCGCATCAATTCCGCATCGACACCGCGGAAGGCATCGGCCGGCCTACACCCGAGGGTGCGCATCGCGATGGCGTCGATTATGTCGCTGTGATCCTTGTTAAGCGTCACGAGGTGAGCGGCGGCGAAACGCGCGTGTTCGATGCGCAAGGGCCGGCCGGCGTTCGTTTCACGATGGCCCAGCCCTGGACCGCGTTGCTGCTGGACGACGCGCAAGTCGTACACGAGACCACGCCGATCCAGAAGGCCGGTCCGCACGGCGTTCGCGACACGCTGGTGCTGACGTTTCGCGCCGACAGCTTCCAAGCGCCGTAGCGCGCCGTACAATGTCGGCATGCCAACGTTTGCCGACCGCCTGCAGCAGAAAATCCGCGAGCACAGCCCGCTGTGCGTCGGGATCGATCCCTCCGCCGCGCTGTTGAAGTCCTGCGGGCTTGCGGATTCCGCCGAAGGCGCGCTCGACTTCGGCAAGCGCGTGCTCGAGGCCGCGGATTTCCGCATCGGCATCCTGAAACCGCAGTCGGCGTTCTTCGAGCGCTTCGGCAGCTCCGGCTTTCGCGCGCTCGAAGAGCTGGTGCGGCTGGCTCGCTCGCGCGAAGTGCTGGTGTTGCTGGACGGCAAGCGCGGCGATATCGACACGACCGCCGCGGCTTACGCCGAAGGTTACTTCTCCGCGACGACGACGCTGCGTGTCGATGCGATTACGACGCATTGCTACCTCGGACTCGCCGCGCTCGAACCGTTCTTCGCTGCCGCGGTGGCTGCGGACGGCGGCGTGTTCGTAGTCGTGCGCTCGTCCAACCCCGAAGGACAGGCGCTGCAAACCGCGCGCATGGCTAGCGGCGAGACCGTGGCTCAGAGCCTGTGCCGCGAGATCACCGCGCGCAATCTGCGGCAACGGCAGGAGGGCCTCGGTCCGATCGGCGCGGTCGTGGGCGCAACCTGCGATGACGCGGACGTCACCGTCGCCGCGATGCCTAACTCCTTCGTGCTCGCGCCGGGCGTCGGCGCGCAGGGCGCGACGATGAAAGATGTGCTGGCGCGCATGCCCGCCGGTCGCGGCCGGGTGCTGCCGAACGTTTCGCGCGCAATTCTCGCGAACGGCAGCAAGCGCGAAGAGATCAGGACCACGATCGCCAGCCTCCAGGAGCAGGCTCGCTCGCTGCTGTGAGAGCTCGGGCGGACCTTCGGAGAGTGCCTTGAAGGACAAGACCATCGCTGCGGCGCTGTCGCGGGCGGTCGGCACGCCGATCGACGACCGTTCCAGGCGCGCTGTGTCGGGCGGCTCGGTCAGCCAGTGCTGGCGTTACGAGACCGCGCGCGGGCCGCTGTTCGTCAAGTCCGGCACCGCGGCGGCGGCTGCGGCGTTCGAGTGTGAAGCGGCCGGGTTGAACGCACTCGCGCGCACCGAAGCTGTCCGGGTGCCGAAGGTCGTGACGTGCGGCACCGCCGAGGAAGGCGCATACCTCGCGCTCGAGTGGATCACGCTGGGCTCGTCGACCAAAGCGAGCGAAGCACTGCTGGGCGAGCAGTTGGCATGGCAGCACCGGCAAACCAGCGCGCAGTTCGGCTGGGAGCGCGACAACACGATCGGCGCGACGCCGCAGCCGAACGCGTGGTGCGAACAGTGGGTGACGTTCCTGCGTGATCGCCGGCTGGCGCACCAGCTCGATCTGGCAGCAGGGAAGGGCGCGCATGCCCGCATCGTCGAGCGCGGCCGCAAGCTGTGCGAGCTGCTAGACGCGTTCTTCTCCAGCTATCGCCCGGTGCCCTCGCTCCTGCACGGCGATCTGTGGGGCGGAAACTGGGGCACCGATGACGATGGCCTGCCGGTGATCTTCGATCCGGCCGTGTACTTCGGCGATCGCGAGGCCGACATTGCGATGACGCGCCTGTTCGGCGGCTTCGGTCACGCGTTCTACACGACGTATCAATCGACGTGGCCGCTCGATGCGGCGGCCGGCACCCGCAGCACGCTCTACAACCTGTACCACGTGCTGAACCATTCCAACCAGTTCGGCGGCGACTACCTCGCGAAGGCCGAGGCGATGATCGATCGCCTGCTGGCCGAGCTCGGTCACTGAGCCGGGTTCAGTCGAGGCAGTTCAGTCGTCGGAAGGCACGTGCACCGTGCCGGCCACACGGTCGTAGTGAATGCCGCCGCTGCCATCGTTACCCACCGTGAAGTTGCCGCCGACGTCGCGGACGTCGATGCCGCCGGAGCTGTCGTCATCGATCGTGACGTCGCGCTTGACGTCCGCGATCTCGATGTCGCCCGAGCTGTCGCTCACGATGTGCACGCCGCCCGTGACGTGGCTGATGTCCATGTCGCCCGAAGTGTCGACGGTCACGAGCACATCGCCCTGCACGGTCTTCACGTCCACGTCGCCGGAGCTGTCGCGCAGTTTCAGGCTGCCGGTGACTTCGCTGATGCGGATCTCGCCCGAGCTGTCGGCGACGTCGAGATCGCCGGCAATGCGTTCCAGCGTCTGGTCGCCGGAACTGTCGGTGATCTGCGCGCCGTGCACGTCGCTGACGCGCATGTCGCCGCTCGAGTCGTCGACCTTGACCGACGCGGTCTTCGGCACGTCTACGGTCACGTCGAGATAGGCATAGCGCAAGCCGAACAGGCCGCTGGAGAGATCGGGCAGCACGGTCCGCACGTAAACCGTGTCGCCTTCGCGACGGATTTCCAGCTTGATGTCTTCGAGCAGCGCGGCCGTGGACGCGCAGGCTTTGCCATCGACTTTCACGTCGCGGCTGTCGCCGCCGCGCACGACCAGGTCGCCGGCGCCGGCTTCGACCACCACCCGTGCGATGTCCGGTCCGGCGGAGTTCGCCGTACGGTGGGTCGAATGGGTGCAGTCTTCCGCGTAAGCGGGAACGGCGAGAGCGCAGGCGAGGACGGCAAAGCCGGCTTTAACGTTCATGGCGAGTCCTTCCAGTGTGCGGATGTCGGGTTGGACGCGAGGGCGCCGCCAAAGGTTGCGGGAGCCGGGATGTCAGGCCGCTCCAGCGCATCCTGCGCCCGCGCCATTCGCGCATCCCTGCGCAGCAGCTTCAGCCTGACTCCTTCTTCAGTTCGTCCGCGACCGCATTCGCGACCAGCCCGCGCTGCAGACGCTCGCCGAAGGACCGGGGCTCCGTCAGTCCCATCCTGGCCAGGTACGGCCGCAGCTGCGGCGCTGTCGTATTCGCCACTAGCGCTCGGAAGGCTGCGCCGGCCTTGCCGCTCCACGAAGCGGTCGCGGCCTGCAGGCCGCGCAGTGCCTTGGACAGCACCACCTCTTCCGGCGTGATGTCGCTGCCGAACGGCAGATCTTCGAACAACCCCCGAGTGCGCCACGGTGCGAACCGCTGGTCGAGGTACTGCGGATGATTGTTGCGGGCAGCATCCGGAACGCGGTAGTCGCGCGGCAGCTTGCCAGCGCGCTGGGCATCCGCGACGAAGCGGCCCTGGAAGCGCGCGTCCATGATCGCCACCAGCGCTTCGACGACCTCGCGATCCGTGCGGCCGCGCAGGTCGGCGATGCCGTACTCGGTGACGACGATGTCGCGCAAGTGCCGCGGAATCGTGACGTTGCCGTAGCTCCACGGCAGGCTGGACGACAGCTCGCCGTGCGATGAGCGGGTCGCCCGCACGCAGAGAATCGAGCGCGCTTCGGGCAGCGCATGCGCCATCGCGACGAAGTTGTACTGGCCGCCAACGCCGCTCACGACCCTGCCGTTCTCCAGCGTATCGGAGACCGCGCCGCCGAGGCCTGTGACCATCATGGTCGTATTCACGAAACGCGCATGCCGGCGCTGCGCGACCTTCAACTCCCACTCGTGGCCGTAGATCTCGTTGACGAAGCTGATCGCGCGCATGGCGAACAGCCGTCGTTCCGCGACCGCCATCGAGCGCAGCGCCTCGTAAAACCCTTGCGGACCGAAGAAGAAACCGGCGTCGGCAACGACGCCATTGCGCAGCCGTTCGCCCATGCAGGCTTTCGCGATCTGCCGGCGTTGCTCGGGGTCGTCGAAGTTGGCGCGCAGCTGCGTGCCGTCCGGCGCGACCAGCATGCCGCGGTCGTACTCGACGTCGTCGCGAAACAGTCCGATGTCGCGGAACTCGTGGAAGTCGACGAACGACATGCGGCGCATGCCGCTTTCGTGCAGCGCCGCCAGCGTGCGCTCGCCGACGAGCTCGTCGATGATGTGCCCTTCATCGATCAGCCGCTGCACCTTCGCGCTCGCGTAGACGCGGCGTTTGAGCACTCCGCTGCGGTAGAGATCGAGGAAACCGTCGGCGAGCATTTCCGAGCAGCCGTACAAGCCGCGCTCGAACGGCGCGGTGCCGCCTTCGGTCTCGATCAGGCGCCGATGCCGCGCGAGCAAGCCGAACGACTCGACGACGTCGCGATAGATCGCGGGCTGCTGGTGGCGTAGCTGCAGCGCGTACACGATCGCGTCGCCGAGCTCGCCGATGCCGAGCTGCAGCGTGCCGCCATCGCGAATCAGCGTGCTCACGTTGAGCGCGATCGAGTACTCGGCGCGCGGGATCGGCGCGTTCGGCGGACAGAACAGCCGCGTGCCGGGATCGTCGAGCAGGAAGTCGAAGGTGTCCGCGGCCACCAGCGCATCGCCGTACATGAAAGGCAGCTCGCTGTGCACCTGGCCGATCAGCGCGAACGGCTGGCCGCTCGCGCGCATCTGCGCGATCTGCGGCAGCAGGTCGGCCGTGAGGTCCGGGTTGGCGCCGAGGCTGAGCAGTCCGGCGGGCGCTTCGCCGGCCGGCGGACGCGCGACCAGCTGCGCGATCACATTCAGGCCACGCCGCAAGGCATCGCGCGCGACGTGCGTGTAGTTCGAGCTGAGATAGCGCTGCTGGAGCGCCTCGCTATTCAGCCACGCGCCGGGCTCCAGGAAGAATTCGACGACCTCGATGTTGTCCGGCAGCCGGCCCTGCTCGATCAGCCGCATGTACTCCAGCTCGGGAAAGCCGCCGAAAATGCGTTGCGCGAGCGGCTCGACCAGTCGCCGCTCGAGCTCCGAGCGCCCGCGCGGCCGGCGCAGCGATAGCGCCGTGACGATGGTGAGACGGATGGAAGGATCGGCGAGCGCGCGGGCGACGAACGAATTCACCAGGCCGTTCGGCTTGCCGATCGCGACGGGCAGGCCCATCACCACGTGCTTGCCGACGCGGCTCAGGGTGGCTTCGACGCAATCTTCGGGACTGGTGTAGCGGACCGGCGCCGGCTGATTCATGCCGCCAATCGAGTTCCTTGGTTGTTGAGACCGAAGGGTAACCGCAATTGGCGCCGCGCGCTCGCCGCGCGCGGTGAGTTGTAGTTCTTGCCTACTGTTTCAGGAGCAGTACGAAGCCGACCTTGACCTCGTTGCCGACGTTCTCGGTGTCTTTCCAGTCGCCCTGGCCGACGCCGAAGTCCAGGCGCTTCAGCTGCGCCGAGCCTTTCAGCCAGGCGCTGCCGCTCTTCTGCTCGAACGTGAATTCGATCGGCACGTCGCGCGTGACGTTGCGCAGGGTCAGCTTGCCGGTGCCGCTGAACTTGTTGCCGCCCCTGGCGGTGAACTTGTCGGCCACGTAGTGCGCAGTCGGGAACTGCTTGACCGCGAACAGGTCGTCGCTCTTGATGGTGTCGTCGCGCTCGCTGTCCTTCGAATCGACCGAGTCGGTCTCGATCTTCACGTCGAAGCGGGCGCCGGCGAGGTCCTGCGGATCGAACCTGATGTCCGCGGTGAAGCGCTGGAAGGCGCCTTCGAACTCGGCGCCGGCCTGGGTTCCGACGAAAGTCAGTTTGCTTTCCTTCGGCTGCAGGGTCCACTGCGTGGCGGCGAAGGCCACGCTGCCGCAGACCAGGACGAGGGCGAGCAGGTAGGAGAGGTGCGGGTATTTGCGCATGTTGAAGTGCCGGACCGTGTTACGAATGGGAGCTGCGATCGGACGGCACCGGCAGCATCCGCCGCAGGACGTCGTCGCGATCGATGAAATGGTGTTTGAGCGCGGCCGCCGCGTGCACGATCGCGAGCGCCGCGAGGCTGTACGCCATGAATTCGTGCGCCTCGTGCAGCGTCCCGAATGCAGCCTTGCTCGGCTCGATGAAGTCGGGCAGCGTCACGAGCCCGAACCAGCTGACGCTGAAATTGCGTGCCGAGGACATGAGCCAGCCGAGCACCGGAGTGATGAAAAGCAGCGCGTACAGCAGGAAATGCGAGACGTGTGCGGCGCGGTCCTGCCACTGCGGCGCGCCGGGAGGAAGCGGCGGCGCCGGCGTGAACCAGCGCCACGCGAGACGCAGCAGCGCCAGGGCGAGAATAGTGATGCCGACGGACTTGTGCGTGGCCAGGATGCCGATCTTCGCGACCGGCGATAAACCTTTGGCCCGCATGGCGAGCACGAACTGCGTAATGACCAGCGCGACGATTGCCCAATGGAACAACTGCGCCACCGCGCCATACCGCTTCAGGGTGTTCTTAAAGTGCATGGGCATTAGTACCGCGCAGGCAGCCGGTAGTTTAAGCGACTAACCTGAATGGCACACATACAGGAGACAGCATGCGTCAGCTAACTCGAGTGGGGGGTCTGATCGGCCTGTGCCTGTTATTGGCTGCATGCCCCCGCCCGCTGCGTCCGCCGCCGCCCACGCCGACGGAGCCGCCTGCGCCTGCTCAGCCGCAAGCTCCTGCCGCGCCCGACATGCGCGGCGCCACCGTGTACGAGGTCAGCTCACAGAGCTCGCAACTCGCGATCTACGTGTTTCGCGGCGGCAAATTTTCCAAGCTCGGCCACAATCACGTCATGACTTCGCGGGACCTGACCGGACGCGCCTGGGTGCATCCGCAGTTCGCGCGCTCGGGATTCGAGCTGTCGTTCCCCGTCGCGCAGCTGGTCGTCGACGATGCGGACGCGCGGCGCGCAGCGGGCGCGGACTTTCCGCCGGACATCCCGCAATCGGATAAGGACGGCACACGTAAAAATATGTTGAAGCCGGAGGTGCTCGACGGCGAGCACTACGCGCAGGTAAAGCTGCGGTCGGCGAAGGTCGGCGGCACGATGGAAGCGCCGCAGGTGACGGCGCAGATCACGATCAAGGATAAGAGCCGTGAGGTGGAAGTGCCCGTGAAGGTGGAGGTCGCCGGTGAGCAGCTCACTGCGAGCGGGGAGTTCGACATCTTGCAGACGGAGTTTGGGATCAAGCCGTTCAGTGTGGCGCTCGGCGCGTTAGAGGTGCAGGACAGGCTGCATATCAAGTTCAGGATTGTGGCGGAGAAGAAGTGAGTACTCA
The DNA here is from genome assembly GCA_035277305.1 of Steroidobacteraceae bacterium. Classification (GTDB taxonomy): domain Bacteria; phylum Pseudomonadota; class Gammaproteobacteria; order Steroidobacterales; family Steroidobacteraceae; genus Steroidobacter. The sequence continues at coordinate 11,182 of DATEKT010000293.1, forward strand.
CTACTCCCGATCACCGATCAACTCCGCCGCAATCCCCTTCGCGCCGTACACATCGCGCAGCGCCGTCACGATGATCGCCGGATGCACGGCCACCGCACGGTTCATGCGCTCGTCGTACCAGTAGCTCCCCGCGATCGAGTGGATGTTGCCGTCGAATGCGAGGCCGACGAAGCGGCCTTGCGCGTCGACGAGCGGACTGCCGGAGTTGCCGCCGACGATGTCATGCGTCGTGGCGTAGTCGAACGGCGTGTTCGGATCGAGTTTGCTGCGTGCGTCGAGCCAGCGCTGCGGCAGGCGGAACGGGTCTTGGCCTGTCGTGCGTTCGTAGAGACGCGAGAGCTTGGTGAAGGGCTCGACCTGCTCGCCTTTTTCCGTCCAGCCGCGCACGTCGCCGTAGCTCATGCGCAGCGTGAAGGTTGCATCGGGATAGACCTTCGTGCCGAGCACCGCGAAGCGCGCCTTCGCGATTTTCTCCTGGCCCGTCGCGACCGGCGCCTGCACCTCGTCCTCATAGATCTTGCGCAAGGCGCGCGCATCGGGATCGATCGAGCGGGCGAGGGCGATCATCGGATCCGCAGAGGCCTCGACAGCGGCGGCGCCGCCTTCCCACAGCGCTTTGCGAACCGCGGGATCGGCGAGCTTCGAGCCGCCGATGAGCTGCGACGCGAGCGACTCCGGCGATTCCTTGCTCATCAGGCGCCGCACGATCGGATCGTCGGGGCCGAGCACCTCGCGCATCTTGTCGAGCGAGAACGACAGCGTGAGCTGCTCGTACTGCGGATAGATCGGCACCGTCGCCAGCATGCCCGCGCTCATCTTCGGCAGATTCGAGTCGGCGTACTCGCGCAGGCGCTGTTCGTTCGGCTTGGCGCGCTCGGCGGCGCCGCGCACCAGCTGGCGCGCATAGGCGAACAGTTTGCTGTTGAAGCCCGTGCCGCTCTCCAGATAGGCGTAACGATCGTAGATCTCGCGATAGCGAGCCTGCGCCCTGGCTACGTCGTCCCACGCGCTCGCACTTTGCTGCGAGAGTTTCGGATCGGCGGCGACCTGCGCACGCAGATCGCGCTCCTGCGTCGCCTTCTGCTGCATGAGTGCGTCATCCAGCAATGCAGACTGCAGGCCACGATAAACCTTCAGCCCGTTCTCCAGGCCGAGCAGCGTTTCATCGACGATGCGTCGCGGCTCGTCGCCGGTCTTCGCCCACTCGATCATGCGGCCGCGCAATTCGGAGTTGCGCGCGATGAAAGCAGGTGCGCTGACGCTGCGTTGAAACTTCAGCTGCTCCGTCGTCAGCAACCGCGCGGTGCTGCCGGGATGGCCGGCGAGGAACACCGGCTCGGCGGCGCGCGGCCCTTCGATGCGCCAGCGCAGATGATCCGGCGTGCGCGCGGGTTTGCCGTTCTCGTAGACGCGCATCAGGCTGAAGTCGAGACACCAGCGCGGAAAGTTGAAGTTGTCGGGATCGCCGCCGAACGCCGCGATCGATTGCTCGGGTGCGAACACCAGCCGCACGTCGTCGTAACGCTTGTACTTGTAGAGGAAGTACTGGCCGCCCTGGTACAGCGTCACGGACTCGCACGCGAGCGCACCCGCCTTGCCCCTGGAGGCTGCGGCGGTGCACTCGGACTCCAGGCGGCTCAGCGTCTGCTTGCGTGCTTCATTCGCCTTGGCGTCGGCAAGGCTGGCCGTCGCGGCATTCACTTTCGCGGTGACGTCCTCGATGGCGACCAGCACCGAGATGATTCCGCTCGGACATTTGCGCTCGCCCGCGCGGGTGCCGGAGTTGAAGCCGTTCTCGATGAAATTCTCGCTGGCGCTCGACAGGTCGCCGATGCAGGCGCGCGCACAGTGATGATTGGTCAACACCAGGCCCTCGGGTGAGACGAAAGAGCCGGTACAGCCGCCTTCCAGGCGCGTGATCGAGCGCTGCAAGCGCCCGAGCCAGGCATCGTCGATGTCCACGCCGTACTTCTGTTTGACGGCCGCTTTCGGGAAATTGTCGAACGTCCACATGCCTTCGTCCGCCCACACTGATTGCAGAGGGGCGGCGGAGGCGAAGCAAGCAAGCAGCAGCAGGCAGAGTCGCTTCATGAGCCAGGTCCTGTTCTGGAGTTGTGACGTCAATGTAAGACGCGGCGCGGGGCGCTCGGGAGTTCTTACGTTGCTATTTTCAGTCTGTCGCAGTCAGTAGCAGCAGGCGTGTGCCTTCGGGCGCGATCAGGACGCCGTTGCCGGAATCGTCCAGGGTGTCCGGCATCTCATCGGACACTTGCACGCCGCGGGCACGCAGGCGCGCCAGCCGCTGCGCCATTTCACTGTCCTCGAACGTGAGCACGGGATGGCGCAGCGCACGTGTGCGGTACAGCGCCAGGTCGAGTCCATCGCTGACCAGCGGTGTCCGCGGGAACGGCTGCGTTTCCTCGTCGAGTGCGACGAACCCGATCGATTCCCAGAAGCCGCGGGCGTCGGCCGCTGCGCGCGCCGGAATGCCGAGCTCGCTGAAGTAGCCGCAGGCCGATTCGATCGGCGCATCGAGCTGCGGCGGCGAAAACGTGCGCGCTTCGAGCAGCATGACGCTGAGCCCGCCCGGATCGCGCAACTGCGCCTGGTTGAACACCTCGTCGCCGAGGCGCTCTTCTTCGAATTCGATGCCCCGCTCCTTGAGCCGGCTCACGCCGAGCTGCAGCTCCGGCAGCACGAACGTCAGTGACGGCGAGGCGATCTCGCGGCCGTGCAGACCGATGAACAGATGTCCGTCGGTGACGACCGCATACGGATGCGACCACGTCTCGCCGACGGCTGCCTGCACGAAGCCCAGCGACTCGTAGAAATCGAGCGACTCGCGGATGACCGGAGTGCCGATGCTGATCTCGAGAAACCGGCCGAGAGGCGCGCTGAGCAACGTCATCCCGCGCTAGCGCGCGGCACCCTGGCGCAGTGCGCGCTGGCGCGATTCGTCGAGCTCGCCCTTCGCGGCCGCCTCGGCCGCCGGCCAGCCGCTCGCGTGTCGGCCGATGAGATCGGCGAGCAATCCGGCGTGCGCATCGCTGGCATTGAGCGCCGGGATGTAGTCATAGAAGTCGCCGCCGTGCGCCATGAACAGCGCGCGGTTGCGAATCGCTATTTCCTCGAGCGTCTCGAGACAATCCGTCGCGAAGCCGGGGCAGACGACGCTGACGCGCTTCTGACCTTCGCGCGCCAGGCGCAGCAAGGTCTCGTCGGTGTACGGACGCAGCCATTCCTCGCGTCCGACCTGCGACTGGAAGCTGACGGTCCACGCACCCTCGCCGAGCCCGAGCCGATCTGCGACCAGACGCGCGGTCTTCAGGCACTGACAGTGATATGGGTCGCCAGCGAGCTGATAGCGCTGCGGCACGCCGTGAAACGAGAACAGCAGGTGGCCGCGCTCGTGCGTGCGCCAGTGCTCGCGGATGCTTGCGGCAACCGCTTCGATGTAAGCGGGATCATCGTGATAGTGACCGATGAAGCGCAGCTCCGGCACCCAGCGCCAGCGTTGCAACTGCGCCGTCACGCGATCGAAGACCGATGCTGTAGTCGTACACGAGTACTGCGGATAGAGCGGCAGGACGACGAGCCGTCGAACGCCCGCGCGGCGCAGTTGTTCGAGCGCATCGGGAATTCCGGGCGAGCCGTATGACATGCCGAGCACGACAGTCGCCGGCAACTGGCGCTGCAGCGTCGTGCGGACCCGGTCCACCAGCGCGCGAGTGTGCAGCAGGAGCGGGGACCCCTCGGGTGTCCAGATCTGCCGGTACGCGTGAGCGCTGCGCGACGGTCTGAATCGCAGAATCACCCCGTGCAGCGCGAGCCACCACAGCCAGCGCGGGGCTTCGACGACCCGCGGGTCCCAGAGGAACTCGGCGAGGAAGCGTCGGATCGCGGCCGGCGTCGCTGCGTCGGGCGTGCCCAGGTTCACGAGCAGCGCACCGGTCGCGGCCGTGGTGCCGTGTTCGAACGCCGGGTCGCCCAGGTAGGAAGCCATGTCCGGTAGTGTCGCCGAGTGGAAGCCAGTGCACAAAATCAGCGAAAGACCCGGTGCACTGTGAGGGAAAACACCCGGATCTGTCGCTTAGTAAAGATAGGAACAACGTGCTTGGGCAGGAAGCCCGGTCAGAACAGCTTCGGTCAGCCAGTCTCCAGTCGAGTTGCCCGCTGTATCGGGGTTCGCGATCGTTACTGCCCCCTCCCCGGGATCGCGAAGGCTTCGGTCGGCGGCAGGCTGCAAGGAACTCCTACCTTTGCAGCCGCCTGGACGGCGGTCGGCAGTGTCAGGGCCGCAGTTCGCTGCGGACCCGGATGCTGCCGGCCGCTTTCCAACTTACCTCTCCAGAATCGCGGTCACGCCCATTCCGCCGGCGGTGCAGATCGAGATCAGTCCGCGCCCGCTACCGCGCGTTGCCAGCAACTTGGCCAACGTTGCGAGAATGCGCGCGCCGGTTGCGGCGAACGGATGCCCGATCGCGACGCTCCCGCCTTTCACGTTCAACTTGCTGCGATCGATCGCGCCGAGCGGCTGCGCGAGCCCAAGCCGGTCGCGGCAGAACTCCGGCGACTGCCAGGCCTTGAGCGTGCACAGCACCTGCGCCTCGAACGCTTCGTGAATCTCGTAGAAGTCGAAGTCCTGCAGCCTGAGGCCCGCGTCGGCGAGCATGCGCGGCACCGCGTACGCCGGCGCCATCAGCAAACCTTCCTTATCGATGAAATCGACCGCTGCGTATTTGCCGAAGCTCAGGTAGGCGAGCACGGGTAAGCCGCGCTGTTTCGCCCATTCTTCGCTCGCGAGCAGCACCGCCGCCGCGCCATCCGTCATCGGCGTGGAATTGCCCGCCGTGAGCGTGCCTTGCTTGTCGAACGAGGGCTTGAGCGCCGCGAGCTTCTCCATCGAGCTGTCGCGGCGCACGTTGTTGTCGCGCTTCAGACCGCGGAATTCGACGATCAGGTCGTCGAAGAACCCTTCGTCGGACGCTGCCGCGGCCTTGCGATGGCTCTCCAAAGCCAGCTGATCCTGCTCGACGCGCGAAATCTGCCAGGTCTTCGCCATCAGCTCGCAGCTCTGGCCCATCGACAGCCCGGTGTGCGGCTCGGCAACTGCCGGCAATTGCGGCTTGAAGTGGCGCGGCCGCAATCCGAGCCACGGCGCGAGCCGGGCGCCCAACGACTTGCCGCGCGAGCTACGCAGCAGGATGCGCCGATAGGAATCGGGATAGACCATCGGCACGTCGCTGGCCGTATCCACGCCCGCGGCGATGCCCGAATCGATCTGCCCCATCGCAATCTTCAGGCCGATGACGATCGCGGTGTCGAGGCTGGTGCCGCAGGCGCGCTGCAGGTCGAAGGCCGGCGTTTCGCGGGCGAGGCCGGAATCGAGCACGCATTCGCGGGTCAGGCCGAAGTCGCGGGAATGCTTCAGGACCGCACCGGCGCCCACATCGCCGAGCGTCGCGCCCTTGAGCCGGTAGCGCTCGACCAGTGCCGCGAGCGTCGCCGTCAGCATTTCCTGGTTGCTCGCTTCGGCGTACGCGCCCATCGAGCGCGCGAACGGGATGCGCAGACCGCCGAGGATGGCGACCCGGCGTACTGAAGATCCGACGAGCATGGCGGCCTCGCTGTGAGAGAATGGCGACCTCCGGCGAGCATGCCATCGCTCGACCGCTACAGCCATGACCATCTCCACCTCAAGCCGCCTTGCAGCGGACGCCCGGGCCATTTGCGTTCTCGGCCTGCCGCTGCTCGGTAACAACCTGTCCATCATGGGCATGCAATTCGCCGACACGGTGATGGCGGGGCAGCTTGGCGCCCGCGATCTGGCCGCACTTGCCGTCGGCGTCGGCTACTACCATCTGTTCCTGCTGTTCGGTCTCGGCACGCTGATGGCAGTGTCGCCGAGCGTTGCTCATGCGTTCGGCGCGAACGACACAGACAAGGTCACGCGCTACTGCCGCCAGGCGTGGTGGCTCGCGCTTGCGCTCGCCGTCGTGCTGGTCACTGGCTTGTGGCAAGTCGCGCGCGTGTTGCCGGCGATCGGTATCGCGCCGGAAATCATCCCGACCGCAGTCGGCTACGTGCACGCAATGTCGTTCGGGATGCCGGGGCTGCTCGCGTTCCTGGCGCTGCGCTACACCAGTGAGGGCCTGGGACGCACCAAGCCGATCATGTATTTCGGCTTCCTCGGCCTGTCCGCGAACGTGCTCGGCAACTGGGTCTTCATGTACGGCAAGTGGGGCATGCCGCAACTCGGCGCGATCGGCTGCGGCGTCGCGACCGCGATCTCCGAGTGGCTGATGTTTTCCGCGATGTTCATCCACATGCGAACGCAGCGCGCGTATCGCGAGTTCGGCTTTTTCGCGCGCATCGATCCGCCGGACTGGCGCGTGCTGCGCGACCTGACGCGGATCGGCGCGCCGATCGCCGGCAGCATTCTCGCGGAAGGCGGCTTGTTCGTGACCGCGGCGCTGATGATCGGCGGCATGGGCGCGACGCTCACAGCGGGTCACCAGATCGCACTGAACTACGCGTCATTCATGTTCATGGTGCCGCTGGCGATCAGCTCCGCGACGACGATTCACGTCGGCCATACGCTGGGCCGCGGCGATCACGAGCGTGGCCGCTTTGCGGGACTCCTCGGCATCGGCATGTGCGCGAGCGTGATGGCGCTGTCAGCCATCGGCATCCTGCTGTTCGACGACGCGATCGCGAGTCTGTACACGCGCGATCGCGCGGTGCGTGAGGTTGCAGCGGGCCTGCTGCTGATGGCGGCGATCTTTCAGCTGTCCGACGGTGTGCAGGTCGGCGCGCAAGGTGCGCTGCGCGGCTTCAAGGACACCGCCATTCCGATGGCGATGTGCATTTTCTCGTACTGGGTGGTGGGCTTTCCGCTCGCGTACACGTTCGGCGTGCACAACGGCGGCGGTCCGCGTTACGTGTGGATCGGCTTCATCGCGGGCCTCACGGTCAGCGCAGTGCTGCTCGTGACCCGCTACTTGTATGTGTCGCGGCGATCGCTGTCGCCTTCGGGAGTGGAAGCCGGCGTGGCGTGATAGCCGTACCCGAGCGTCTCGATATCCTCGATCACGCCGTCGACGAACTGCACCTGGCGCATCAGCCGGTACGGGCCGAAGTTGTAGGTCCAGATCTCGACCGGCACTTCGACGTAGCCGTCGCCGTAGCTGAGGATGCGGCCGCCGAAGTTGTAGGTCGGACGGCGCAGGATCGATCGCGTCTGGATGTCCGTGGGCTCACCGCAGAACTGCCGCACTTTCGCGCGCGGATCGCCATGAGTCATGAGCCTGTTCCCGCAACGCATGCCGTCGGCGCTGGCCGGAACCGCGACGGCAAGGAGCAGGGCAGCGAGAGCAGTGGAGACGAGGGCGCGCATGGCGTCACTATGCCCCTGGGGCGATGAATTGCCAATGAACAGAATGTCGGACTGCAGCCCGACTTTCGTATGTGCAGGCGCCAGCGGCGGCAGTTCTACAGGCCTTTGCCGTCGATACAATTTCGATACAACTGCGCAAATTTCTCCGGCGTCATCGGCAGCGGGTTGCCGCCGGTCGAGGGGTCGTCGAACGCCTGCTGCGCAAAAGCCGACGCGTGCGCGGCTTCCATGCCGAGATCGCCGAGCGTGCCGGGGATGCCGATCTGCTCGCGCAACGCCAGGATCCACTCCTGCACCGCGTCGAACGACGGCCGCGGCAATCCGAGATAGGCCGCCAGTCGCGTCATCTTTTCTTCCAGTGCACTGCGATTCCACGCGAGCACGTACGGCATCACCACGCCGTTGGTGAGCCCGTGATGCGTATTGAGATTCGCGGAGCACGGATGGCTGAGGCTGTGCATCGCGCCGAGGCCTTTCTGGAACGCCGTCGCGCCCATCGCGGAGGCGACCATCATTTGCGCCCGTGCTTCGATGTTCTTGCCGTCCGCGACCGCGATCGGCAGCCACTCTTTGACGAGCCGCATCCCTTCGACGGCGATGCCGTCGGCCATCGGATGATGGAACGGCGCGCAGTACGCTTCGAGATTGTGCGAGAGCGCATCCATGCCGACCGCGGCGGTCACTTTCGCCGGCAGCCCGAGCGTCAGCTCCGGATCGGCGATCACCAGCGCCGGCTGCATGCGCGGATGGAAGATGATCTTCTTCGTGTGATCGCGCAGATCGGTGATGACCGAGGCGCGTCCGACTTCCGAGCCGGTCCCCGACGTCGTCGGCACACCGATCGTCTGCGCCATGCCGGCGACGTTCACGCGCGTATACCAGTCCTCGCGATCCTCGAAATCCCAGATCGGCCGCGACTGGCCGACCATCAGCGCGATGGCCTTGCCGGTGTCGAGCGCGCTACCGCCGCCGAACGCGATCACGCCGTCGTGCTTGCCTTGCCGATATGCAGCGACACCGTTCGTGACGTTCGCCTCGACCGGATTCGCTTGCACATCGGAGAACACTTCGCACGCGAGCCCGGCGGCGCGGCACGACTCGACCGCTTTCGCGATCATCGGCAGCGCGGCGAGCGCGGGATCGGTGACGAGCAGCGGGCGCGAGATGCGCAGCGTCTTGCATGCGTCGGGCAGCTCCGCGATGCGGCCCGCGCCGAAGCGGATCGCAGTCGGATAATTCCAGTTGCCGCGTAGAGTCGTCATCGCTCAGACCGTGGTTCGCAGGTGAAACGATTTCGGGCGCGTGAGGTGCTCGTAGCCGACGACGGACAGCGTGCAGCCGCGGCCCGAATCCTTGACCCCGACCCACGCGAGCGCCGGATCGAGATAGTCGCAACGGTTCATGAACCACGTGCCGGTCTCGACGCGATCGCCGATCGATAGCGCGGCCTCCGCGTCGGACGTCCAGATCGCGGCGGTCAGCCCGTATGGACTGTCGTTCATCGCAGAGATCGCCTCTTCGTCCGACTGCACTCTCATGATGCCCGCGACCGGACCGAAGATCTCCTCGCGCATCACCGGCGTGGAGTGATCGACTTCGAGCAGCAGTTGCGGCGCGATGTATGGCGTGCCGGGATCGCTCGCGGGGAAATCCTCTTCCAGAATCGCTGCCTTCGCGCCGGCTTCGATGGACGCCGCGATCTGCGTGCGAATGGTGTCGGCCGCAGTTTTGCGCACGACCGGTCCCAATGTCGTCGCTTCGTCGGTCGGATTGCCGAGCACGTACTTGCGCGTCAGGTCGACGAATCCGTCGACGAACGCGCCGTACAGCCGCTCGTGCACGTAAATGCGCTGCAAGCCGCAGCACGACTGGCCGCTGTTGAAATAGGCGCCGTCGACGATGTTCTCGACCGCATGCGCGAGGTTCGCATCGTTGCGCACGTAGACCGGATCGCAGCCGCCGAGCTCGAGCCCGACGCCGATGAAACGCTCCGACGCTGCGCGTTGCACGGCATGACCGCCTGCGACCGATCCTGTGAACGCGACGAAGTCCACGCGCGGATCGCGAATCGCGCGCTCGGTGTCCTCGTGGCTCAAGTGCAGCGCCTGGAACACGCCGTGCGGCAAACCAGCTTCCTGCAACGCGCTCGCGAACCGTTCCGCACACAGCGGCGTCTGCGCCGAGTGCTTGAGGATTACGGCATTGCCAGCCATCAGCGCCGGCACGACGCTGTTCACTGCGATGAGATACGGGTAATTCCAGGCGGCGATCGTCAGCACCACACCCAGCGGCTCGCGGCGCACGAAACGTTTGAAGTTTTCTTTCGGTCCGGCGTCGATGTCGGCGAGGGCCTGCGGCGCGATCGCGATCATGTGACGCGCGCGTTCCAGCGTGCCGCGAACTTCGTTCGGCGCGTAGCGGATCGGACGGCCCATCTGCCACGTGAGCTCGCGCGCGATCTCCTCGCGCTTGCCTTCGAACAGATCGCAGAACCGGCTGAGGATCCGGGCACGCTCGCCGAGCGGGACGGTGCGCCACGCGCGCTGCGCGATCCGCGCCCGTTCGAGCGCGCTATCGACCTCGGCCGCCTTCGCGAGCGGACGCTCGACGTAGACGCTGTTATCGACGGGGGAGATGACCTTGATCATCTCTAGATAATCTCGAAGTACCGCGCAAGTTCCCAATCGGTGATGTGCTTGCGGAACTCGCGCTCTTCCCACTCGCGGCTCGCGGCGAAGTGTTGCACGAAGGCATCGCCGAAATATTCGCGCGCCACCTTCGACTGTTTCAGCCGCTGCGCCGCTTCCCACAACGTGCGCGGCAGCGCCAGCGCTTCGGAATGCTTGCGATCGTAGGAGTTGCCTTCGATCATCGGCTCGGGCTCGATGCGCTGCTCGATGCCGGCCAGACCCGAGGCCAGCGCCGCGGCCAAAACCACATACGGGTTCGCATCGGCCGCGGCGACGCGGTACTCGACGCGTTGCGCCTTGGCGCTGCCCGGAATGATGCGCAGTGCGCAGGTGCGATTCTCGACGCCGACGGTCGCGTCGGTCGGCGCCCAGAATCCCGGGATCAGCCGCGTGTAGGAGTTCACGGTCGGCGAGACCATCGCGAGCAGCTCCGGCATCAGCCGCTGCAGCCCGCCGACGAAATGACGCATGGTCGTGCTCATCGAGTACGGCTGCGACGGATCGTGGAACACCGGCTTGCCCTCGCGCGAGCGCAGGGACAGGTGAATGTGACCGCTCTGGCCTGGCACGTCGCGCGACCACTTCGCCATGAACGTCGCCATCATCGCGTTGCGCTGAGCCAGCACCTTGATGAAGGTTTTGAACAGCGCCGACTTGTCGGCCGCGGCGAGCGCAGCGTCGTAGCCGATCGCCGCTTCGATGACGCCGGGGCCGGTTTCCTCGTGCAGGCCCTCGATGCCGAAATCCATGGTCTCGCACATCGCCAGCATCTCGCGGTAGAAATCCGCGCGGACGCTGTTGCGGATCACCGAGTAGCCGAACCAGCCGGGCGCCATCGGTTGCAGGTTGCGGTAGTTCTTGTCGCGGATCGATTGCGGCGTCTCGTTGAAGAAGAACACTTCGTACTCGAAGCCTGCGTACGGCTCGAAACCCATCGTCCGCGCGCGCTCGACCACCCGCCGCAGGATGCCGCGCGGGCAAACCTGCTCGGCGCTCGACGCGAACTCGCTGAGGAACAGCAGGTTCGTGTCCTCGAACGGCAACGGCCGGCACGACTCGGGGAGGATTCGCACTGGCGCGTCCGGGTAGCCCGTATGCCAGCCGGTGAACTGCACGTTGTCGTACTGCTGGTCCTGGCAGTCCCAGCCGAGCACGACATCGCAGAAGCCGTAGCCGCTCTCGAGCGCCGACAGGAACTTCGCGCGCGACATGTATTTGCCGCGCATGATGCCATCGACGTCGAACACGCCGACCTTGACGTGCGAGAGATTGCGCTGCTCGACGATCGCCTTGGCGTCGGCGATCGTCTGGACTTGCCTCGGTTCAATCATCTTCTTTCCTGGTGCATTACACCTTGGTTGTGCCGTAGCCTTCGCGCTCCGGGTGGCCGTGCTGCCCGCCGGTGATCGCGAACTCCTCTTCGGGCGACAGCACCAGCTTGTGCCGGCCGATGAAGGCGAAGTACAGGACACCGAGCACGTACCACGCGAGCACCAGATAAACGCCGCGGCGGTACAACGGATCCTGGAATTGATACCACAGTGTGACGACGGAGATGACCACGGTCGCCGCCGCGCCGGGAATGCCGAGCGGGCTGCGGTACGGCCGCTCGATGTTCGGCATCTTCCGCCGCAACTGGATGAACGACAGTCCCTGGAACGCGTAGGAGATCATCGCGCCGAACACCGCCATGTTCAGCAACGTGGCGCCGATCAGCGCGCCGCCTTTTTCTGCACCGAGGGCGAACCACACCGCCATGATGAAGGCGAGACCGATCAATGTGCCCGTGAACAGCGCGAGGTGCGGCGTCTTGCGCGAGCCGTGCGTCACCGATAGCACTCCGGGGTAATAGCCGGCGCGCGACAGCGAATAGATCTGCCGGCCGTACGCGAAGATGATCGTGTGGAAGCTGGCGATCAGGCCGATCACCGCGAACAGCGACAGGAGTTTCGCGAACTGGTCGGGATAGATGACGCGGAAGCCGTCGAGCAGCGGCTCGGCCGAAGTCGCGAGCGAGAACGAGCCGTGCAGCCGGCCTTGCTCGGGCGTGCCGATCGAGGCGTTCAGCAGCATGATCATCAGCGCCGAGACGATCAGCGTGAACATGCCGAAGATCAGGCCTTTTGGCATGTCGCGTTTCGGATCGACGGATTCCTCCGCGGCGAGCGGCAGCTCTTCGATCGCAAGGAACAGCCACACTGCGAAGGGCAGCGCTGCGAGCACGCCGCCGAATCCCATCGGCAGGAACGGACCGTTGCCGTCCGGCAGCTCCATGATCTTGCCGTCGGGACCGACGGCGATGTTCAGCGCCCAGCGCGTGAAGTCGGCATACGGAATCGCGCTGATCCAGTACACGATCAGCACGCCGAGCGCGAGCAGCGTGACAGTCACGGATATCTTGAACGACAGCTCGACGCCCCAGTAGTTGAGCGAGACGAACAGCAGGTAGCTGCCGATCCACCACAACGGCTGATAAGCGGGAGGCGTGCCGAAGATGTTCGTCAGGTACGAGCCGATGAAGAACACGATGACGGCCGGCGTCATGATGTATTCGATGCTCTCCGCGAGACCGGTGATGAAGCCGCCCCACGGGCCGAGCGCGCTGCGCGCGAACGAATACGCGCCGCCGGTGTGCGGCAGCGCGGGGGACATTTCCGCGAGACTGAAGATCAGCCCGAGATACATGACCGCGATGATGATCGCGGCGATGAACAGACCGCCCCAGCCGCCGGCGCCGATGCCGAAATTCCAGCCCGAGAAATGGCCGGAGATGACCGCGCCGACGCCGAGTGCCCACAGCGACCACACGCGTGCGTGACGCCGCAGCCCGCGCTTCTCGAAGTATTCCTTGCCGGCATTCTGGTACGTGACGCTGCCGACGGTTTTCTTGTCAGTCATGCGACTCTCCCCATTGTTCTTTGCCGATCGGGCGCCGGCCACTATACGCCGGGCGGCACGATCGGACAGGGGAGGGGGGAGCCTAGGCGGAAGCCTGGTCGGCGTGGGCGTGCTGCACCTCTGCGGTGCAGATGCGATTGCGGCCCAGGCACTTCGCGCGGTACAGCGCCTGGTCTGCCGCGAACAACAGCTCGTCGGGTGCGACGCTCGCGGGCGGGTAGATCGTCGCTACGCCGCCGCTGATCGTGACGCGGTCCGTCTGCTGCGAGGCGTTGTACGGAATCGCCAGCCGCCAGATGCGCCGACGCAGCCGTTCCGCATAGAGGCCCGCGCGGCGTCCATCGACGCCCGGCAGCACGACCGCAAATTCCTCGCCGCCGTAGCGTGCGACCAGGTCGCCGCCGCGGCGGAATGTTTCATCGAGCGTCTGCGCGACCCGGCGCAGCACTTCGTCGCCGCGCGTGTGGCCGTAGCTGTCGTTGAACAGCTTGAACTCATCGAGATCGAGGAACACGAGCGACAGCGGCTGCGCCTCGCGATGTGCGCGGCGTATCTCGCGCTCGAGCGCGCGATCGAAATGACGGCGGTTCGCGATGCCGGTGAGCGCGTCGACGCCGACGAGATGCTTGAGCCGGCGGTTCGCCGTTTCCAGCGCGAATCGCAGTCGCGTCAGCTCTTCGTTGCGAGTCTCGAGCGCCTGCGTGCGCTCGACGAAGCGACGCTGCAGATCGCGATACACATCGTTGAGCTCGTTCTCCACCTCGCGGCGTCGCGCCAGCTCGCTCTCCAGCTCGCGCGTGCGGCGCGCGATTCGCGCCTGCAGAAACAGCACGCGTGCGAGCGCACCGCCGACCGCGGCAGCGAGCAGGAAAAGCAATGCGAGCCCGAAGCCAGACATGGGCGGGAAGGGTCGCACACGTTGCCCGGGCACAGGGGGTGACTTGACGGAACGTCCCGGCGGTCCGAGCAACACTGAAATGATGCAAACGTCGCAATCTCCCTCAGCCTCTTGCTTGACGCCTTTGATGCCGCTGAGGAAACTGGACGCCCACTGGAACCCGACCCGGCCCGCCATGAATCCCGCCGCGCCTTCCGCCTCGCAGGGCCGTTTCCGCAGCTTCGCGGACTTCTATCCGTTCTACCTGTCGGAGCACAGTCATCCGGTGTGTCGCCGGCTGCATTTCATCGGCACCGTATTGGTGCTCGCATCGCTGGTCGCAGCCGCTGTCACGGGCGAAGCATGGTGGCTGCTGGCCGCGCCGCTCGCGGGCTACGGCTGCGCGTGGATCGGTCACTTCTTCTTCGAGCACAACCGGCCCGCGACCTTCACGCATCCCTGGTACAGCCTGGTCGGGGACTTCGTCCTGTTTCGCGACATGCTGTCCGGCCGCATCCGGTTCTGATCGATGAACAGCCCCGGCATCGATCGCGCCTTCGAGCGGCGGCTCGCCTCGCTGGTGAATGCCCGTGAGCCGGGCGTCTTGCAGGGCGGACTGAAGGGCGTCGAGAAGGAGTCGCTGCGCGTCTCGCCCGACGGCTACATCGAGCAGAGCGACCACCCGCGCGAGCTCGGCTCCGCGCTCACGCACGAGCACATCACCACCGACTATTCCGAAGCGCTCATCGAGCTGGTGACGCCGGCGTTCAAGGAATCGTGGGAGCTGCTGCAGTATCTGTGCGACCTGCACCAGTTCGTCTATCGACATCTCGGCGAGCAGTTGCTGTGGGCGACCAGCATGCCCTGCATCATCGATGGCGATCCGAGCATTCCGATCGCGCGCTTCGGGCGCTCGAACATCGGCAAGATGAAAGAGGTGTATCGCCGCGGGCTTGGGCATCGCTACGGCCGGATGATGCAGGCGATCTCCGGCGTGCATTACAACTACTCGTTCCCGGCGCATTTCTGGCCGGTGCTCGCCGCGACGCTGCAGGCGAAGAACGCCGACCAGGATTTCGTCTCGGCGCAGTACTTCGGCCTGTTGCGCAACTATCGCCGCTACGGCTGGCTGGTCCTGTACCTGTTCGGCAATTCGCCGGCGTTGTGCGCGTCGTTCGTCAAGGGACGCGAGCACAAGCTGCAGCAGTTCGCTCCCGGCACCCTGTACGAGCCGTACGCGACGTCGTTGCGCATGAGCGATCTCGGTTATCGCAACAAGAGCCAGGCCGGCGTACAGATCTCGGTCAACAGTCTCGAAGAGTACGTGCGCGATTTGTCGGCTGCAGTGAGCACGCCGCATCCCGAGTACGAGCGTATCGGTGTGAAAGTCGACGGCGAATATCGCCAGCTCAACACCAACCTGTTGCAGATCGAGAACGAGTACTACAGCTACATTCGCCCGAAGCGCGTGGCGCGCTCCGGCGAGCGTCCGACCAGCGCGCTGCGCCGGGGCGGAGTCGAGTACGTCGAATTCCGCGCGCTCGACGTCAGCGCGTTCGACCCGGTCGGCGTGAATCAGAACAAGCTGCGATTCCTCGAAGCGTTCGCCGCGCTGTGCGTGCTGAAGCCGAGCGATCCGATCGATGCGGCCAGTTGGGAGCTGCTCGATGCGAACCATGCGCTGGTCGCCCATCGCGGACGTGAGCCGGGACTGACACTGAACCGCAACGGAAGGCCGATAGAGTTGCGCGCATGGGCGCTGGAGCTGATCGATTCGATGCGCGGGATCTGCGAGTTGCTGGACAACGGCGATCCGCAGCGGCCGTACGCGGCCGCGCTCGAGCTGCAACAGGCGAAGATCGACGATCCGCGGCTGACGCCGTCAGCGCGGACTCTCGAAGAGCTGCGCTCGACCGGCGAGTCGTTCGCGCAGATCGCGCTGCGCATGTCCCGGGTGCACAAGGCGTACTTCCTGGATCTGTATCCGCCGAACGAGCAGCGTCTCGCGGAATTCGCGGCGGAAGCCGCGGAGTCGCTGGAGCGCCAACTTTCGGTGGAGGCTGCGGATCGCGTGACTTTCGACCAGTTTCTGGCCAACTACTTCCGGACATAAAGTCGGCTGCGACGGCCCGCGAGATTTTTTTCGCGCCAGCCGTGCTCGAGCACTGGCCAACCGTGACGACGAGGGCTAATCTTGCTCGCCTGGCTTCCGCGGCGTCGCAACTGCTTGAACATAATGGGGCAATTGCCGCGGGAATGGGGAAGCCGTCGAGCATCGAAAAGGCGAAATCGCCGTCAGCGGCCGACTGAAACTCCTCAAACTGAGAACTGCGCACGCTTAAGCAGCGACGCCGGTCACTACGATGAACACCGTCTTCACTCCACCCGGACCTCCCAGCGATGCGTCCGGCAAGTATATGAACAACGTATCACCCGCTCTGCCCGCTCACGTGATTGCCTCCGGCTCGGCTGCGAACGCCGACCATCTGGGCGAGCGCAGCGCTGTCCCTGCTCCGGCCCTCACCGATACTGCCGCCGGCTGGGATTCCTATGAAGTCTGGCGCCGATTCATCAAGGACGCGCGGGACCGACGCCAGCACCAGGAATGAGTTGACCTCGGGCCGGGACACCGCTCGACCGCCGGGCGCTCCGCCGCCGTCGCCGCACGCTCTGCAACTGCAGCGCGGCTTTCCCCGCCTGCGATTCGCCGCGCCGCTCGAAGCGGAGTTCCGCGAAGTTCACCTCGCCGAAACGCTGCCGCAGATCCGCCGCAACCTGTGGCTGGCGATCGCGTTCGTCGTCGCGTTCTCCGCGCTCACGCATCTCGTGCTGGACGTGCGCGTCAGCCGGCTGCTCGACCTGATCCGGCTCGCGCTGTTCACGCCGATCCTCATCATCGGTCTCGCCGTCGTGTACTCGCGCCTGTACCACCGGCTGTATCCGCTGGTGTGCCAGATCGGCGCGCCGGCATTCGGCATCGGCGTCACCATCCTGGCGGTGATCGCCGCGTCGCACGGCGTCAGCCTGATCGCAACCGTCGTGCTCGTGTCGATCTACATCTATTTCATGCTCGGCATGACGTTCTACGCGGCGTTCGGCTCCTCGCTGCTTGTGTTCGCTTCATACTTCATCAGTGCAGCCGCGGTCGGACTGCCCGCGTCGGTGCAAGTGATCGACGGCGGCGTGCTGATCTTCACCAACGTGATCGGTGCGATGGTCTGCTACACGCTCGAACGCGCGACGCGCACCAATTATCTCGAAGAGCGGTTGCTGATCGAAGCCGCCAGCCGCGACGGGCTGACCGGAATTCACAACCGCCGGCTGTTCGACGAGCACGTCGATCGCATCTGGCCGCAGGCAACGCGTGACAACGCGGCGCTCGGCATGCTGCTGATCGATATCGACCACTTCAAGGCCTATAACGATTACTACGGGCACCAGGCCGGCGATGAATGCCTGCGCCAGGTCGCGTGGTGCCTGAGCCGCTGCGCACGCCGGCCGCTCGACATCACGGCCCGCTACGGCGGCGAGGAATTCGCGATCGTGCTGTACGAAGCCGACCGCGGCCACGTCGAAGCCGCGGCGCGCCGTATCCAGATGGAGATCGAATCGCTCGCCATCGTGCATCCCGCATCGCCGGCGCCGGGCAAGCGGCTGACGGTGAGCATCGGCGCCGCGTGCATCGTGCCGCGACCTGGCCGCACGCACTACGGCCTGATCCAGCTGGCGGACGAAGCGCTGTACGACGCGAAGGAGCGCGGCCGCAACTGCGTCGTGATCATGGACAAGGAATACGAGCAGCTGCACACCGGCGAATTTCGCAAGGGCGCTGCGCCGCCGGAGCGCCGGCAAGCATAAAGGGGACATTCCTCATTTCGATCGGGCCATCGTTATTTGCGATGGCGCGGGACGCGAAATGAGCAAGTTCCCCTTGGTATGCTCCGGCCATGCCCGGGCCCATCCGCAGTCTGCTGGTTGCCAATCGCGGCGAGATCGCGATCCGCGTCATGCGCGCGGCCACCGAGCTCGGCATTCGCACCGTCGCGATCTATTCCCAGGAAGACCGCTTCTCGCTGCACCGGATGAAGGCGGACGAGAGCTACCTCGTCGGCGCCGGCCGCACGCCGGTCGATGCCTATCTGGATATCGCCGACATCGTGCGCATCGCACAGGCCGCGCAGGTCGATGCGATCCATCCCGGCTACGGCTTCCTGTCCGAGAATCCCGCATTCGCTGAAGGCTGCGCCGCCGCGGGGATCATCTTCGTCGGCCCGACGCCGCAGATCATGCGCAAGCTCGGCAACAAGGTCAGCGCGCGCGAGCTCGCGGTATCGGCGGGCGTTCCCGTGATGCCTGCGACGCCGCCACTGCCGCGCGACGATGCCGCATCGGCGAAGCTCGCGGCCGAAGTGGGCTATCCGGTGATGCTCAAGGCGAGCTGGGGCGGCGGCGGTCGCGGCATGCGTGTCGTCAGCAGCGAGTCCGAGCTCGCCGAGAACGTCGCGACCGCGCGCCGCGAAGCGAAGGCGGCGTTCGGTAACGACGAGGTCTATCTCGAAAAGCTGGTGCAACGCGCGCGGCACATAGAGGTTCAGCTGCTGGGCGACGCGCACGGCAACCTCGTGCACCTGTTCGAGCGCGATTGCACCGTGCAGCGGCGCAACCAGAAAGTCGTCGAGCGCGCGCCCGCGACGTTCTTCGACGAGCAGCAGCGGCGCGACCTGTGCGAGCAGGCGTTGAAGATCGGCCGCGCCGTGCGCTATCTCAACGCGGGCACGGTCGAATTCCTGCAGGACGCGGACACCGGCAAGTTCTACTTCATCGAAGTGAATCCACGCGTGCAGGTCGAGCACACCGTGACCGAGGCGGTCACGGGCATCGATATCGTGCGCGCGCAGATCCGCATCGCCGAGGGCGCGGCGATCGGGACTCCCGAAAGCGGCGTGCCGCGCCAGGAAGACATCCGGCTCAACGGCTACGCGATGCAGTGCCGGGTGACCTCGGAGGATCCCGAGAACAATTTCATTCCCGACTACGGACGCATCTCCGCGTATCGCAGCCCGGCGGGCTTCGGCATCCGGCTCGATGCCGGCACCGCGTACTCCGGCGCGATCATCACGCCTTCCTACGATTCGCTGCTCGTGAAAGTGACGGCCTGGGCGCAGACGCCGCAGGACACGATCATGCGCATGCATCGTGCGCTGTGGGAGTTCCGCGTGCGCGGCGTGGCGACGAACCTGCGCTTCCTCGATCAGCTGATCATGCATCCGCGCTTCGCGCAGGCGCAGTACACGACGAAGTTCATCGACGAGACGCCGGAGCTGTTCCGCTTCCCGCGCCGGCGGGATCGCGCCACGCGACTGCTGACCTTCATCGGCGAAGTAATCGTCAACGGCAACGACGAGGTCAAGGGACGGATACGCCCGGCGCGGCTCACCAATCCCAAGCTGCCGAAGCTGGATCTGCCGGCGCCTGCTGCGGGCACGAAGCAGAAGCTCGACGAGCTGGGCCCTGAGCGCTTCGCCGGCTGGATGCTCGAGCAGAAGCGCGTGCTGCTGACGGATACGACGATGCGCGATGCGCACCAGTCGCTGCTTGCCACTCGCTTCCGCACGCATGATCTCGCCGCCATCGCCCCGTACTACGCGAGCCTCATGCCGAACCTGTTCTCGGTCGAATGCTGGGGCGGCGCGACGTTCGACGTGGCGATGCGCTTCCTGCAGGAATGTCCATGGCAACGCCTGCACGAATTGCGCGCGGCGATGCCGAACCTGCTGTTGCAAATGCTGCTGCGCTCCGCGAATGCCGTCGGCTACACGAACTATCCCGACAACGTCGTGCGCTACTTCGTGCAGCAGGCGGCGCGCGGCGGCATCGACCTGTTCCGCATCTTCGATTCGCTGAACTGGGTCGAGAACATGCGCGTCGCCATCGACGCCGTGCGCGAGTCCGGCAAGCTCTGCGAAGCGGCGATCTGCTACACCGGCAATCTCAGCGATCCGCGCCAGACCAAGTACGACCTGAAGTACTACGTGACGCTCGCGCGCGAGCTGCAGCGCGCCGGCGCGCACATTCTCGGCATCAAGGACATGGCAGGCCTGTGTCAACCGCGTGCCGCGTACACGCTCGTCAAGGCGCTGAAAGAAGAGACCGGCCTGCCCATTCATTTCCACACGCACGACACCAGCGGCATCGCCGCGGCGAGCGTTCTCGCGGCAGTCGACGCAGGCGCCGATGCAGTCGACGGCGCGCTCGACTCGATGAGCGGTCTGACGTCGCAGCCGAATCTCGGCTCGATCGTCGAGGCGTTGCGGCACGGCCCTCGCGACAGCGGCGTCGACACGGAAAACCTGCGCATCCTGTCGGGCTACTGGGAGCAGGTGCGTCACTGCTACGCGGCGTTCGAGAGCGATCTGCGCTCAGGCGCGTCCGAGGTTTATGTGCACGGCATGCCCGGCGGGCAGTTCACGAATCTGCGCGAGCAGGCGCGCTCGCTCGGCATCGACGACACGCGCTGGCCGGAAGTGGCGCGCGCCTACAGGCAGGTCAACGAGATGTTTGGCGACATCGTCAAGGTCACGCCGACTTCGAAAGTCGTCGGCGACCTCGCGCTGCTGATGGTGACCAGCGGGCTGACGCCGGAGCAGGTTCTGGATCCGCACACGCAGATCGCCTTTCCGGAGTCGGTGGTCTCGCTGTTCCGCGGCGATCTCGGCCAGCCGTACGGCGGCTTCCCGCCGGCGCTGCAGAAGAAAGTGCTGAAGGGCGCGCCGCCGCTGAAGGTGCGGCCGGGCGAAGTGCTGCCGGCGATCGATCTGGCGCAGGCGCATGCGGATCTCAACCGCAAGACCTGGCGCGAGACGACCGAGGAGGAGTTCGCTTCCTATCTGATGTATCCGAAGGTCTTTCTCGACTACATGCAGGCGCGGCAGACTTTCGGACAGGTCACCGTGCTGCCGACGCCTATGTTCTTCTACGGCCTCGAGCCGGGCGACGAAGTGAGTGTCGACATCGAGCGCGGCAAGACGCTGATCGTGCGCTTCGTCGCGGTCAGCGACGGGCTGGATGACGGCACGCGCACGGTGTTCTTCGAGCTCAACGGTCAGCCGCGGTCCGTCAAAGTGCAGGACCGCAGTCACGTCGCGGTCAAGCCGCCGCGCCGCAAGGCGGATCCGACCAACGCGAATCACGTCGCCGCTCCGATGCCGGGCACAGTCGCGACCGTACCGGTGAGCCAGGGCGGCCGTGTGTCTCGCGGCGACGTGCTGGTGACGATCGAAGCGATGAAGATGGAGACCACCGTGCGCGCCGATCGGGATGCGACCGTCGCGGAAGTAGTGACGCACGCAGGCGAGCCGATCGATTCGAAAGACCTGCTGGTCGTGCTGGCGTAAGGGTCTACAACGAGGCCAGGGGTTGAGGCGCG
The DNA here is from genome assembly GCA_035277305.1 of Steroidobacteraceae bacterium. Classification (GTDB taxonomy): domain Bacteria; phylum Pseudomonadota; class Gammaproteobacteria; order Steroidobacterales; family Steroidobacteraceae; genus Steroidobacter. The sequence continues at coordinate 32,469 of DATEKT010000293.1, forward strand.
CCGAGGGCGTGGCCCTGCGCGTAGTCGACGCCGATGTCCTTCAGGCGCGCCAGCACTGCTGCGCTCTCCACCGACTCCGCGACCACCTTCTTGCCCATCACATGCCCGATGTCGGTGATCGAGCGCACCATCTCGTAGTCGATGCGGTCGTGTACGATGTTGCCGACGAACAGCCCGTCGATCTTGAGCCAGTCGACCGTGAGCGCCTTGAGGTACGCGAACGACGAGACGCCGCTGCCGAAGTCGTCGAGGCTGAACGAGCAGCCGAGGCGGCGCAGGTCCGCGATCAGCTGGTTGGCGCGCGTCAGGTTGCCGATCGCCGCGGTCTCGGTGATCTCGAAGCCGATCTTCGTCGGCACGACACGCGTCTCGTCGAGCGTGGCGCGGATGAACTCGTGCAGCTGCGGATCGCCGACGGAATCGCCCGACAGGTTCACATAGACACGCGCGATGCGCGCGGCCGGTCCCGGATTTGCCGCGAGCCAATGCAGCGCGCTCGAGATCACCCAGCGATCCAGGCGCAGCGACAGATTGTAGCGCTCGACGGCGGGCAGGAACGCGCCGGGCGGTACGATATGCCCGCTCTCGTCGCGCATTCGCAGCAGCAACTCATACGACGGCGCCGCTGCGGTGGCGCCATCGCCGGCGATCGGCACGATCGGCTGTGCTTCCAGCAGGAAGCGGTTCTCGCTCAGCGCTCGCTTGACGCGCGCCACCCACTGCATCTCGCCGTGACGTTGCGCGACGACCGTATCGTCTTCCTGGTACACGTGCACGCGATTGCGGCCCTGATCCTTGGCCGCGTAGCACGCCGCATCCGCCGCCTGTAGAACTTGGGTGATGCGGCGAAAACTCGCGGTCAGCGGCACGAGCCCGATGCTCGCGCCGACGGTGAACGTGCTCGCGCCCCACACGAACTGATATTGCTCGACGGCCTTGAGCAGGGCGTTCGCAATGTTCGTCGCGTCGTCCACCGAACAGTCGTGCAGCAGCAAACCGAATTCGTCGCCGCCGAGCCGCGCGAGCGCGTCGTTGTTGCGCACGCGGCTCTGCAAAACCTGCGCGAGCTGTCGCAACAGCTCGTCGCCGGCGATGTGACCGCACGTGTCGTTGATCACCTTGAACTGATCGAGGTCGAGATAGCACACGGCGTGAAACGCACCGGTCGCCTGCGCGGAATCGAGCGCGCGCTGCAGGCGGAGCTCGAACTCGCGGCGGTTGATCAGGCCGGACAGCGCATCGTGGCTCGCCTCATACGAGAGTTGCCGGGAGAGCTCGTGTGCTTCGGTGATGTCGGTCAGCGTGCCTTCGTAGTAGAGAGTGCGTCCGTGCTCGTCGCGCACCGTGCGCGAATTCTCCAGTACCACGATCTTGCGACCGTCCTTGCGCCGGAGCACGAGCTCGGCGTTCCGGATCTCGCCAGCCGTCGCCATGCTGCGCAACCAGTTGGTGCGGTCCTCTTCGTGTACGTATAAATCCTCACCGATGTTGAGCTCCAGCAGCTCGTCCTCGGAGGCATAGCCGAGCAGGCGCACCAGCGCGGGGTTCGCCGCCATGAACTTTCCGTCCGGCGTGGTCTGGAACACGCCCGCCACGACATTCTCGTACAGCTCGCGATACCGGCTTTCCGAAGCCTTGAGCGCCAGCATCGTGTGCGTGCGCTCCGTCGCGTAGCGCAGCGCCTTCGCGAGCAGCGTGCTGACGATCTGCTGCTTGATGAGGAAATCGAGCGCGCCACGCTCGACCGCTTCGACGCCGACGTCCTCGTCCGCCTGGCCCACGAGCACGACGATCGGCTGCAGGCCGGCCTTCGGCTGCAGGCGCAGGAAGGTCGTCAGACCGAGGCTGTCCGGCAGGTTGAGGTCGAGCAGGATGACGTCGAACGTCTGTTCCCTGAGCCGCGCGAGGGCCGCGCCCAGGGTGCGCACGACCTCGAGCGCGAACGGCTGGTCGCGCACCAGCGCCAGCTCCTCGCGGAACAGACGCTCGTCGTCCGTGTTCGCGTCGATCAGCAGAACGTTCGCATGCGTCATTGCCGACGGGAAGTATAATCCTCCGCCATGACCCTACTGCGAGTCGCGGAGCTTCAGGAGGAGCGGGCGCACCGGCTGGAACGGGAGTTTCAGGCCGTACTCGACGCGGCGGTGGACGCTGTCGTGCTGTTCGATCACGAGGGGCGGATCGAGCTGCTGAATCACGCCGGCGAGCGCATGTTCGGCTACAACGAGCAGGAGGTCATCGGACTGAAGGTGAACATCCTGCTGCCCGAGCCGTACCGCTCGCAGCACGAGGACTACCTGCGTCATTACATCGAGGCCGGCGAGCCGCGCATCATCGGCATCGGCCGCGAGCTGATCGCCAAGCGGCGCGACGGCAGCGAGTTCTCCGCGGAGCTGGCGGTGGGACGCGTGCAGGGCACGGAGCCGCCGCGCTTCGTCGGCTTCATCCGCGACATCACCGTGCGGCGCAATGCAGAGGAAGCGCTGCGCCGGAGCGAGGCGCAGCTGACGATCGCTCAGGAGATCGCCAATCTCGGCAACTACGTCGTGCACTTCGACGGCAAGTACGAGGACTATTGGTCGCCGCACCTGTACCGCGTGCTCGGCCGTCGTTACGGCGAGCCGTACATCGCGGTCTACGAATACCTGGAGCCGATGGTTCATCCCGCGGACCGCGCCCGCTGGCAGCAGGCGCGCGCGGAGCTGGACGCGACCGGACGACAGATGGATATCGAGTATCGCGTGATTCATCCCGATGGCTCGTTGCGTTACGTGCATCACCTGGCGCAGACGACACGCGCGGCGGACGGACGGCCCTTGCGTCAGGTCGGCACGCTGCACGACATCACGGATCGCCGTCGCGCCGAGGATGAAGCGCGGCAGATGCAGGACCGCATCGCACACTTCGGCCGCATCTCGACCATGGGCGAGATGGCGGCGGGTATCGCGCACGAAGTGAACCAGCCGCTCACCGCGATCGCGACGTACGCGCAAGCATGTCAGCGCCTCATCGCGCAGGCCGACGCGAGCAACGAGGAAGTGGAAGCTGCGCTCAAGCACATCGGCGCGCAGGCGTTGCGCGCGGGCGAAGTGATCCGCCGGCTGCGCACGTTCGTGAAGAATCGCGAGGTGCGGCGCGAGCTGGTCGAGGCCAACCGCCTGCTGGATGACGTGCTCACGCTCGCGCAGACCGATGCGCGGCACAACGGCGTGCGCATGCTGCTCGAGCAGGCGCCGCAAGCGCCGCTGGTGCAGGCGGACGCGGTGCAGATTCAGCAGGTCATTCTCAACCTGGTTCGCAACAGCATCGATGCGATGGTCGAAGTGCCGGAAGCACGGCGCGAGATCGTGCTGCGCACGCTCGTCGACAGCGAGGGCGACGTCGAGTTCATGGTCGCGGACCGCGGCGTCGGCGTCGACGCCACGACGATGGCGGAGCTGTTCAACCCGTTCTTCACGACCAAGCCGGGCGGCACCGGCCTCGGCCTGTCGATCAGCCGCTCGATCGTGCGCGCACATGGCGGCAAACTGTGGTGCGGCGCGAATCCGGGCGGCGGCGCGCGCTTCTTTTTCACGTTGCCGGCAGTTCCGGCACAAGCAGGGAGTTGATCAATGAGGGGAAATTCCAATCATGCACGGCCGACCATCTTCGTCGTGGACGACGACGCCGCGGTTCGCGATGCGCTGAAGCTGTTGCTGCGCTCGGTCGGACACGCGGTCGAGACGTTCGGCTCGGCGCAGGAGTTTCTCGACGCCTATGGCGAGGATCGCGCCGGCTGCCTGGTGCTCGACATCCGCATGCCGGGCATGTCGGGCCTGGAGCTGCAGCAGAAACTGAACGAAAAGCACTCGATCCTGCCGATCATCTTCATCACCGGTCACGGCGACGTGCCGATGGCGGTGGAAGCGATGCAGGCGGGCGCGGTGGATTTCATCCAGAAGCCGTTCCGCGACCAGGACCTCATCGATCGCATCAACCAGGCACTGGAGAAGGACAGCAGCAATCGCGCTGCACTCGGCGAGCGCAACGACATCCGCCGCCGTCTGGAAACGCTGACTCCGCGCGAGCGCGAGGTGCTCGACCTCGTGGTGCATGGCAAGGCGAACAAGGTGATCGCCGGCGACCTGAAGCTGAGTCAGCGCACCGTCGAGAT
>DATEKT010000294.1:0-4638 GCA_035277305.1 Steroidobacteraceae bacterium
CGCTCCTCGCCGTAGGGCACCGGACGGATTTCTCCTGCCAGCCCGAGCTCGCCGAAACACACCAGGCGCCCGGCAAGCGGCTCGTCACGCGCGCTCGACACAGTCGCGAGCACGGCGGGCAGATCGGCGGCCGTTTCCGAAATGCGCACGCCGCCGACGACGTTGACGAAGACGTCGCGCCCGGAAGTCGCGACGCCACCGTGCCGGTGCAGCACCGCGAGCAGTAACGCGAGCCGATTGGCTTCGAGACCGACCGCGACGCGCCGCGGATTCATGCCCTGAGCATCGTCGGTGAGCGCCTGCACTTCGATCAGCATCGGCCGGCTGCCTTCGCGCGCCACCATGACTGCGCTGCCGCTGACGGGCTGTGCGTGCTGCGACAAAAAAATCGCGGACGGATTCTTCACTTCGCGCAGACCCTGCTCCGTCATCGCAAACACGCCGACCTCGTTGGCGGCGCCGAAGCGGTTCTTGACCGCGCGCACCATGCGGAAGCGGCTGCCTGCATCGCTCTCGAAGTACAGCACGGTGTCGACCATGTGCTCGAGGATGCGCGGGCCCGCGATCACGCCTTCCTTGGTCACGTGACCGATGATCAGCACGGACACGCCGGTGGATTTCGCGAAGCGCACCAGCGCAGCGGCGGACTCGCGCACCTGCGAAGCGGATCCCGGCGAGGACTCGACTTCGGTCGCGAACATCGTCTGGATCGAGTCGATCACCAGCACCCGCGAGCCCGCGCCGCGCGCGTGCTCGATGATCGTGTCGACGGACGTTTCGGCGAGCAGTTGCAGCGTGTCCCCGGCCAGACCCAGGCGCCTGGCGCGCAAGCTGACTTGGCGTAGCGATTCCTCGCCGGTGACGTAGAGAGTCGGCGTCGCGCGGCTCAGGGCGTCGCCGGCCTGCAGCAGCATCGTTGACTTGCCAATACCCGGGTCGCCGCCCAGCAGCGTCACCGAGCCCAGCACCAGGCCGCCGCCCAGAACGCGATCGAGCTCCTCGAGCCCGGTCAACACGCGCGGCTCGTCGCTCTCCGCGACCTGCGACAAGCGCTGCGGCTCGCCGCTGGTCGCGGCCAGCGCGCGCCGCTCCGGCTTGCCGCGGGCCACGGCCACGCGCCGCAGCGAGTCGCCGGCGCCGCACATCGGGCACAGGCCCTGCCATTGCAGGCTTTCGTTGCCGCACTGGTCGCAGACGAACACTTCGCGGGATTTCGCCATGGTTCTCCGGTTGGGATGAGACGTGATCGGCGTTCCTACAGTAGCGCATGCTGCTGTCGGACAGGTGCCACTGTCGACGCGGGCTGTGACGCTTTCCTGCGATTTGCCGGCGGGCCATTCGTCTATACTCGCGCCGGTTTTCGCTCGAGGTGCCTGGGTGGCGGCAAGACTGGCGCGATTTTCCTGGCTTCCCGGGGGGCTGGCAGCAGCCTTCGTCATCGTCGTCGGCCGCCTGATCTCCTCCACGACGTACGCACCGGTCGAGCTGATGCTCTACGACCGCGTGATGCGCGCCACGCCCGCGACGCCCGCCTCCGATGTCGTGGTGATCGCAATCGACGACGCCAGCGTTTCCCGCCTCGGCGCGTGGCCCTGGCCGCGCGACGTCCACGCCACCCTGATCGACCACCTGAATTCCGCCGGCGCGCGCGTCGTGGCGTTCACCGTGCCGATCGACACCTCGCCGCGGACCAGCGAGGCAGAGCGCCTCCGCGCCGCGCTCGCGCTGCTCGAATCCTCGGACCTCGGCGGCTCCGAGCAGGCGGAGTCGCTGCGCGGACTGCTCGGCGAGTCGAGCGCCGGCCGCGATCCGGATGCGCACCTCGCGCAGGCCATGGCCACGCACGGCAACGTCGTGCTACCCGTCGACGTCCGTCTCGCCGACGGTGCGGGTGGAAAGCCCGAATTGCCCGCACGTCTTTTCCCGGCAGGCGAAGCAGCAGCGCTACGAGCCGCGCGGCCGGCCGAAATCGTCGCAGCGCCAGGCCCGGTGCTGGCGCGCGCGGCTGCCGCTGTCGGTCACACTCAGACGATCGCCGACGGCGACGGAACCGTACGCGCCGACGTGGCCGCATTGCGCGTCAGCGAGGACACAATGGTGCCGTCTATCGCGACCGCAATTGCCGCGCGCGCGTTCGGCGCCGCGCCGGCCGACCTGACGTTCGGCTCAGGCGATGTGCTGCATCTCGGCGAGCAGGTGCGGCCGCTCGGACCCCAGCTGACGATTCGCCCGCACTACTTTTCCGCACAACCGGCGCCGTTCAAGCGCTATCCGTACTGGCAGGTCATGTCCGGCTCGATTCCCGCCGAGCAACTGCGCGACAAGATCGTGATCATCGGCTTCACGGATTCGGCGCTCGCTGCACCGGGCACGGTGACGACGCCCGCGAGCGACGCATCGCCAGCGGTGCTGACCACTGCGAGCACCGTGACCAGCCTGACCACCGGCAAGGTCTACTCGCGACCCGCGTTCGCGGTCGCGCTCGAGTGGATCGTGGCAATCGCGGTGATCGCATTCGCGGCCTTCGCGCTGCCGTTCGCCGGAATCGGTTTCGGCGCGCTCGGCGCCGTGCTGCTGATCGCGATCCTCATCGTCGCCGAGATCGGCCTGCTCAGCTCGTCGCTGGTGTGGGTGCGACTCGTGCTGCCGTGTCTCGGCACGCTCGTCGGCTACGGACTGTTCCTGCCCGGCGAGTTGATGCGCCGCGCGACCAGCCGCGGCGAGGACGCGAAGAACGCCTCGGCCGCGAGCCTGCGCAATCTGGGCCAGACCTTCCAGCGCCAGGGACAGCTCGACCTCGCGTTCGAGACCTACCGCCGCTGTCCGCTCGACGCCGCGACGATGGAGTTGCTGTACCTGCTCGGTAACGACTTCGAGAAACGGCGACAGGTGCAGAAGGCTTCCAACGTCTATAGCTACATCGCGGCCCGCGACCCGAACTATCGCGATCTGCGCGCGCGCCGCGCGCGCCTCAAGGAGCAACCGCAGACGCGCAATGTCCCGCCGACGCCTGCACCGCCGCCGCCTGCTGCGCCGGAGCTGGAGACGCAGCCGTCCGATCCCGATATGGCATATCCCGCGCCGCGCCACGCGCGCGCGACGCGCACGCTCGGTCGCTACGAGATCGAGCGCGAGCTCGGCAAGGGCGCGATGGGCACCGTCTATCTGGGGCGCGATCCGAAGATCAATCGCGTGGTGGCGATCAAGGCGATTCCGCTCGCCGATGAATTCGAGGAGAACGATCTGCAGGAAGCGCGCGCGCGCTTCTTCCGCGAGGCCGAGATGGCCGGCCGGCTCAATCATCCGTCGATCGTCACGGTCTACGATGCGGGCGAGGACCAGGGGCTGGCCTACATCGCGATGGAATACCTGCGCGGCACGCACCTCAGCACTTTTACAGAAGCTGCGCGCATCCTTCCTTTCAAAAATACGATGCTGTTGGTCGCGCGGCTGGCGGACGCCCTCTACTATGCGCACCGCCAAAACGTGGTCCACCGCGATATCAAACCGGCTAATATAATGTTCAATCCCGACACGGATGAGTTGAAGATCACCGATTTCGGTATCGCACGCCTCACCGATACAAGCCGAACCAAAACGGGAATCGTCCTGGGCACACCCTCATTCATGTCGCCGGAACAGCTGGAAGGTCGACCGCTCGACGGACGCTCCGACCAGTTCGCCCTCGGCGTCAGCCTGTATCAATTGCTCTGCGGACAGCTGCCGTTTCGCGCCGAGTCGATGCCCCGGCTGATGCAGAAGATCGCAACCGAGCCGCATGCCGCCGTCCGGCTGGTGCGCCCCGAGCTGCCCGAGTGCATCGATCCGATCATCGCGCGCGTGCTGTCGAAATCGGCAGACGACCGCTACCAACACTGTGGCGAATTCGCGAGCGCGCTGCGGGCCTGCGCCGGCCCGGCGGACGCACCGCAGGCTGCGGAGCCCAAGCACGAGTGGCTGATCCCGTGAGCGCGCACCGGGGGACCCAGTAGTGCGCGGCAAGATCCGCTCGGTCGGCCTGACGGACGTCGGCCGCGTCCGCGAGCACAACGAGGACACGATCGGCGTCGACGCCGACATCGGCCTGTTCGTCCTCGCCGACGGCATGGGCGGCTACAACGCGGGCGAAGTCGCGAGCGGCATCGCGGTCAAGACGGTCATGAGCCTGGTCAAGGAAGCGGTCGAGCACCAGGACATGAGCTCGGCCGATCCGGAGAGCGGACTCGCCCGCCCGAGCATCGTGCTGCGCGACGCGATCGCCCGGGCCAACAAGATCATTTACCAGACCGCCAAGACCCAGCCGCAATGCGAAGGCATGGGCACGACGATCGTCTCCTGCCTGTTCTTCGACAACCGCGTGGCCATCGCCCACGTCGGCGACTCCCGCCTGTACCGCCTGCGGGCGAATCGCTTCGAGCAGATGACGATGGACCACTCGCTGCTGCAGGAGCTCGTAGACCGGGGCTTCTACTCGCAGGCGGAGGCGCAACGGGCCACCAACAAGAACTACGTCACCCGGGCGCTCGGCGTCGAGCCGACGGTCGAGGTCGAGGTGCACGAGCAGCCGGTGCAGAAGGGGGATTTCTTCGTCCTGTGCTCGGACGGGCTGTCCGACATGGTCGAGGACGACGATATCCA
>DATEKT010000295.1:0-5060 GCA_035277305.1 Steroidobacteraceae bacterium
CACGGCAGTCAGTACCCGTCGAGGTCTATCTGCAGCGAGATCCGCCGGTGGTCACCACCGCGGAAGCGTCGCTGCATCCTGCCGCGATTCTGCCGCGCTCAGTGCCGTGGAACCAGCGGGCGATGTGTTCGTGTTTAGCCCTGTGCAGGAGGAACCATGCCGCTCATTAAACCGCGCACCCGTGGCAAGCAGTTGGTCCGTCGGATCGTCAGGTTCGATCGCGAAACGAACGAGACGCTGTTTGCCTACGCGCACTTCCTCGGTGAGTCCACCGACTACGTGCTCAATGAGGTTATCGACGCCGTCCTGGCCAAGGACAAGGAATTTCTGGCCTGGCGTGCCGAGAACAGCGCGTCGTTCGTGCCGCCGCCACCGGCCAACCAACCGGTCAGGAAGAGCCGCCCGAAGCGCCGCGCAGATTCGCAGCCGTCTGCAGCGGAGGCCGCCGTCGTGCCGTCCGCCGCGCTCGCCTGATGGGCAGGCAGGAAAGTAGGCCACCGTGATCCGGATGCTGGTGGAACAACGCGTCGTGGTCGCGATGCTGATCGCCTTGGGTGTGGGCGCCGCTGGTGTCCACGCCTATCCCGTCGATCGAGGCAACGTGTACCTACAGATCATCGAACTGCGGAATCCCGCCGCCTTCCTGGTGCTGGTGTACGGCTACGCGACGCTCTGGTTCACGACGCCGTTCTTCGCAGCCTCGATGCTCGGTTCGCTCACGACCATCGTCGCGTACCGTCGACCTGCTCGCGCCAAACAGCGGTCGCTGCCGGCCTACGTCGCACCGGAACGGCGACCGGCACCCACGCTCGTACTCGGGGAGAGTCATCTCGAGACGATGAGCGGACGCGCACCGCAGCCCTCGTGGCTGACGATTCCTCAGCGCGGGCTCTACACGGGCGTCATGGTGATCGGTGCCGTCGGAACAGGAAAAACATCCGCATGCATGTTCCCGTACACCGACCAACTCCTCCGCTGGAAGGCAAGCGATCCCGAACGCAAGATTGGCGGCCTTGTCCTCGAAGTCAAAGGCGACTTCTGCCAGCAGGTAAACGGGATGCTCACCCGTGCCGGACGTGCCTCGGACTACACCGAGATCCGCCTCGGTGGCGACATCTGCTACAACCCGCTCCACAACGACCTGGATCCGTACGCCGTCGCCTATGCGGTCTCGACGCTGGTCAACAACCTGTTCGGCAAGTCCAAGGAGCCGTTCTGGCAGCAGGCGTACACGGATCTGCTCAAGTTCGTCATCCTACTTCGGCGCCTTGCGGACGGCTATACGACCCTCGCTGAGGTGTATCGCTACGTCCTCGAAGACGGAAAGATTGAGGCAGAGATCACAAAGCTGAAAGCCGCGTTGAGTCAGCCGCCGGAAGTGGTCGTCGTGCCGCTCGCGAACTACGAGCTTCAAGATCTGGCGACTGCGGGCTGGAGGGACTGGTTCCAGGAAGGTCCAGAGCACATGGCGCGGCAGTACAGCGCCGACCTCGAATCACATCTGCAGGAGCACAAGATTCCCTACGAGGTACGGAGAACAAAGGGGACCGCGTGGCTCGATCGGAAGCATCAGATCGAAGCGGTTGACCGATGGTTCACGTACGGCTGGAAACGACTCGACAATCGCCTGCGGTCCTCGATCACAGAAGGCATCGTCGTGTTCCTCTCGCTGTTTGACGAGAATCCGGCCGTTCACCGGACATTCTGTCCTCCACGAAGCGTCTACGCCAGCCCGCCGAAACCGGGAGAACCGAAGCCTCTTCCGCCGCTAGAAGAACTGCTCGAATCGGGCCATGTGTTGGCGCTCAACTTCCCGGTCGGTCTGAACCCCGGGCTTGCGCGCGCCGTGGGCGTGATGTTGAAGCTGGACTTCCAGCGCGCAGTCATCCAGCGCATCCCGAAGATCACGGCGCATCCTGAGCGGACATGGCGTGATCTGCTCTTCGTGTGCGACGAGTACCACGCGTTCGCGACCGTCGGCGAAACCGACCCGACCGGCGACGAGCGAACTTTCGCGCTGTCACGCCAGGCACGGCTCATTCCCATCGTCGCGACTCAGAGCGTCAGCTCGCTTCGTTCCGCGCTTCCCGGTGACGAGAGTTGGCGCACCTTGCTCCAGTGCTTCCGGACCAAGTTGTTCCTCGCGACCAGCGACGAGTTCACCGCGAGGGCCGCAGCGGATCTCTGCGGTCGGCGCGACCGTCTCAAAGCCCACTACACACTGTCCGAAGGCGGTCAGGGCGCACACATCTCCCTGCTGACGGGCCGGGCCACCGCAGCAAGGAACACGGTGAGCGCGAGCAAGAGCTACGCGCCGCATCACGAGTACATCTTCTCCCCGCGCGTCTTCACCGAGTTGCAGAACGGGCAGGCCATTGCGTTGCCGTACGACGGCCTCAATCCGATGCCTCCGCAGTTCTGCTACCTGAAGCCGCACTACCTCGATGTCCAGACGAGCTACTTCGACCAGGTGGCGCGGGGGCAGTTGTGAGCAGCCTTGACCGGATTCTGCCGTTCCTGAAACCAATCGAGGATCTCCTCTGCGATCCGACGATCACCGAGGTCATGGTCAACGACGGAGGTCGGCACATCTTCGTGGAGCGCGACGGCACCATCGAGGCTGTGGCGGATCGAACCCTCGAAACGCGAAACCTGACGGTCGCGATCAAGAACATCGCACGGGCGTGCGGCGACGAGATCTCCGACGCACAGCCGCTCCTGGATGCACGACTCGAGGACGGCTCCCGAGTAGCGGCGATGTTCCCGCCGTGCGCTGTTGCGGGTCCGGTCCTGACCATCCGAAAGTTCACACGCCGCTACAGCCTCGACGACCTCGTTGGGATCGCCTCGCTGACTGCAGCAACCGCGAGGGAGTTGACCGGCGCCATCGCGACTGAGCAGAACGTCCTGATCTCCGGCGGTACCGGCACCGGCAAGACCACGCTGCTCAACGCGCTGGCCGCGCACATTCCCGATCACGATCGCATTGTCCTGATCGAAGAGACCGCAGAGATTCATCTGACCAAACCGAACGTAGTTCGACTCGAAGCACGGCGTGCGCAGCCACCGCTCGGCCAAGAGGCGCCGCTACCTCCAGTCACGATAGCGGACCTCCTTCGTGCGGCCCTGCGGCATCGGCCCGATCGCATCCTGGTTGGTGAGGTTCGTGGCGCGGAAGCGTTCGACCTGCTGCAGGCGCTAAACACCGGACACCTCGGCAGTCTCAGCACGATCCACGCGAACTCCGCAGAACAGGCCCTCACACGTCTGGCGCACTGTGTGCTGACAGCGAACGTGGGTCTGCCGCACCGGAGTATCCGCGAAGCCATCGGACTGGCGATTCACCTCGTCGTGCACATCGGTCGAATTGGCGGACACCGTCGCGTTACACAGGTCGCGGCAGTGCGCGGTTACGACGTTCAAAGCGATCGGTTCCTGCTTGAATCGCGGCTGCTGGACCATCCGGTGCCGCAGGGAGCCTTGTCATGAGACCAGTAATCCGTCAGCTGCCTGTCTTGTTTCTGTTCCTTCCGCTGATCGCGTGCGGAGACGGTGGTTCCGCGCCGACCTCACCAACGCCAGCGCAGTCGTTCCTCGCCGGAACTTGGCGAGGCACGATGACAATTCAACCCGATCCCACGGGTGCGCAACCTGGATCCCCGGTCAGCGGCACCGTGACCTGGACGTTCGAGGTTGTCCCCCAAACGAATCTGCAGTCGTTCCGCACCACGATCCGCTCCGACAACGGCTGGCTGCCGATCACCTTGACGTCATCGACATCGATGATCCCGGGCAACACGCCGCCGGCGCAGATCAGCACCCAGGGCGAGTACGACTCCCCACGCGGATGCCGTGGGACATTCGGGAGTTTCGCGACGGCCGAGGCCCGCACCATTCAGGGCAGCATTACCGGAGTCGACTGCCCCGTGCCGTTCACGGGAATGGTCACGCTCACGAAGGAGTGAACGAGGTGGTCTCGATTGACCTCGGCGTCCCGGTTCGCTTCCTCCGAGCAGCGTTCGCTCCAAACGACTCGATAGGTGTGCTCCTGAAGACGTATCGCACGGGCCAGGTGATTCAGCGGGTTGTGCCTGTCACAACAGCGATCAGCGACCGCTTTCAGGCGTGGCTTCGTCACATGAACGCACACGGCTGGAATGTGTACGTCGGCGTGAATGCGTACCGGCCAGGCCGATCGCGCGCTCGCGAGGCCGTCGCGCATGTGCGGCATCTGTTCCTCGAGGAGGATCTCGACGGTCCAGGACTACTCGCCACTCTGTCCACACGACCGGATCTGCCGCCGCCGTCGTACGTGCTGCATTCGTCGCCTGGTCGGCTACACGTGCTATGGCGCGTCCGGGCCATCGCGCCCTCCCGAGTCGAGCAGTTGCAGAAGCAGCTCGCTCGCGAGCTACTCACGGATCGGGCCGCAACGTCGTGCACGCAGACCACGAGGTTGCCGGGACTTTTCAATCACAAGCGACAGCCATCGGTTCGTGTCGGCATTGAGTACCTCCACTGGCGAGACGTCTTCGTGGCGGCGGATCTGCCAGCCGTCGGCGTCGGGACAACTCCATCGAGCATGCCGAAGGTGCGGCAACCGTTGCCGGCCGCGCGCTCAGTGGAGCGCGCACGCGCATTTCTCCAGCGCGTTGATCCCGCTGTCGCCGGACAGCAGGGCGATCTGCAGACATTTCGGGTCTGCTGTCGAATCGTGCGCGGATTTGATCTCTCGGACGACGAAGCCGTGCACGCACTGAGTGAGTGGAACGCGCGATGCGAGCCGCCGTGGTCGGAACGCGAGCTGCGGCAGAAAGTTACGAACGCGAGGCGATATGGGCGCGAGCCTCAGGGTGGCCTTCTATGAAGTCACCTCATGCATATGCTCGTATCTCGGCAATGAAGAATCGCGAAGTCTTCTATTGACTCTGAAGGCACATGGTTGTATTGATCAATCTTCCCGTCACCACGCACGCGCTCTCAGGGCCGTGCGTCCCACCCCTGTTCGACGGCGTCCTCAGGACCTGCTCGAACCAGCCACTGCCAAGCGGTCTCAGGCC
>DATEKT010000296.1:0-4382 GCA_035277305.1 Steroidobacteraceae bacterium
TGCGCGGGCTCGCCCACGCGCGCGAACCCGTTGTGCTGATCGGACAGGGCGGCCTGTCGCCCGCCGTCACCACCGAGCTGGAGACCGCGCTGGGCGCTCACGAGCTGGTGAAAGTGCGCGCCCGCGTCGGCGATCGCGACGCGCGCGACAGCATCTTCGCGGAACTCTCGCAGCAAACCGGCAGCTCGCTCGTGCAGCGCATCGGCAACGTCGGCGTCTTCTACCGCGCGCGCAAGGACAAGCCGCGCATCATCCTGCCGGCCGATTGAATCGCAGCACCAGCACCAGCGCACCGAGCGCGGCAGCGACAAACAGCACGGCCGAGATGCCGTGCAGAAGTCCGAAGCGGCTCATGTCGTTGGCGGCGCGCGCCGCGGCCATCAGCGGCGACAACACCAGCTCGCTCACGAGCGGTGCAGCAGCAGTGGCAGCAATCAGCCACGGCGGTCCGATTCGAAGAGCGAGCGGTTTGTGCACGAGCGCCGTGGCGAATAGCAGCAGCGCGCAGGCGGCGCCGAGCCAAGTCTCGATCTCGAACAGCGCGCCAGCCACGCGGCCAGCGGCGTGACGGTCGTCGAGCACCGCGAAGGCAGCAGGCGCGGCGATTCCGCACACGGTCCACAGGCTCCCGGCCCACAACGTCAGGAGCACTGCGGCGAGTCGGCTCACACGTATTTCACGGCAACGATCTCGTACGTGCGCGTGCCGTTCGGCGCCACCACGTCGACGACGTCGCCCTGCGACTTGCCGACCAGCGCGCGTGCGATCGGCGAGGACACCGAGAGCAGGCCGTTCTTGATGTCGGCCTCGGCGTCGCCGACGATCTGGTAGACGACTTCATTGCCATTGTCCTGGTCTTCCAGGTCGATGGTCGCGCCGAACACCACCTTGCCGCTCGCGGGCAGGCGCGTGATATCAATGATCTCCGAATTCGACAGGTGCGCCTCGATGTCCTTGATGCGCCCTTCGCAGAAGCTCTGCTGCTCCCGCGCGGCGTGATACTCGGCGTTCTCGCTCAGATCGCCATGGCTGCGCGCCTCGGCAATCGCCTGGATGATGCGCGGCCGGTCCTCGGTCTTGAGGCGCTTCAGCTCGCCGCGCAGGCGCTCCGCGCCCTTCAGCGTCAGCGGCATCCTTTTCATGACGCTTTCCCTCCGGAAACGGCCTGGTGCAGATCCTGCAACCGATTCACGTCCACTTCGTTCATGTGTGCGATCGCATCGCAGGTCGCGAGCCCGGCCGCGACCGTCGTGTAATACGTGACGCGCTTGTGCACGGCCTCGCGCCGGATCGAGCGCGACTCGAAGATCGCCTGCTTGCCCTCGGTCGTGTTCACGATCAGGGCGATCTCGTCGTTCTTGATCATGTCGACGATGTGCGGGCGGCCCTCGCGCACTTTGTTGGCGGAGCGGCATTCGATGCCGGCCTCGCTGATGGCCTTGGCAGTGCCCGAGGTCGCGACGATCTCGAAACCCTGCGCGACCAGGCGCCGCGCGAGCGTCACCGCCGCGGGCTTGTCCCGCTCACGGACGCTGAGCAGGCACACGCCGCGCGTTGGCAGCACGACGCCGGAAGCCAACTGCGCCTTCGCATACGCTTCGCCGAACGAGCGGCCGGTGCCCATCACCTCGCCGGTCGATTTCATTTCCGGACCGAGGATCGGATCGGCTTCCGGGAACTTCGCGAACGGGAACACCGACTCCTTCACCGCGAAGAACTCTGGCACGCGCTCGACCGTGAGGCCGAGATCCTTCAGCTTGCTGCCGGTCATCACGCGCGCAGCCATCTTCGCCAACGGCACGCCGGTCGCCTTGGAGACGAACGGCACCGTGCGCGAGGCGCGCGGATTCACTTCGAGGATGTAGACGATGCCGTTCTGGATCGCGAACTGGATGTTCATCAGCCCGACGACCTTGAGCGCGCGCGCCAGCTTGCGCGTCTGCTCCTTGAGGTCGGTCTGCGTTTCCGCGCTGAGGCTGTTCGGCGGCAGCGAGCAACCGGAGTCGCCCGAATGCACGCCCGCCTGCTCGACGTGCTCCATGATGCCGCCGATATAGACGTCTTCGCCGTCGCAGATCGCATCGACGTCGACTTCGATCGCCAGGTCGAGGAAGCGATCGAGCAGCACGGGGCTGTCGTTCGAGACTTTGACCGCATCAGTCATATACGTCTTGAGATCGTCCTCGTTGAACACGACCTCCATCGCGCGACCGCCCAGCACGTACGACGGCCGGACGATCAGCGGGAAGCCGACCGCCTTGGACATCGAGATCGCCTGCTCTTCCGTGCGCGCCGTGCAATTCGGCGGCTGCTTGAGGCCGAGCGTCTGCACCAGCTGCTGAAAGCGCTCGCGGTCTTCCGCGACGTCGATCGAATCCGGCGTCGTGCCGATGATCGGCGCGCCGGCCGCTTCGAGCGCGCGGGACAGTTTCAGCGGCGTCTGGCCGCCGTACTGCACGATCACGCCGACCGGCTTCTCCTTGTCGATGATCTCCATGACGTCTTCGAACGTGAGCGGCTCGAAGTACAGGCGATCGGACGTGTCGTAGTCGGTCGAGACGGTCTCGGGATTGCAATTGACCATGATGGTCTCGAACCCCGCCTCGCGCAGCGCCAGCGCGGCGTGCACGCAGCAGTAATCGAACTCGATGCCCTGGCCGATGCGATTCGGGCCGCCGCCGAGAATCATGATCTTCTTGCGATCGGTCGGCGCGGCTTCGCATTCCTCGTCGTACGTCGAATACATGTACGCGGTCGAGGTGGCGAACTCCGCGGCGCAGGTGTCGACGCGCTTGTAGACCGGACGGATGCCCATCGTGATGCGACGCCGGCGCACGCTGTTCTCGTCGATGCCGAGGAGCGTCGCGAGCCGCCGGTCCGAGAATCCCTTGCGCTTGAGCACCCGCACGCGGTCGCGCTCGAAAGCTTCGAGGCCCTGCGACTGCACGGCGTTCTCTTCGCGGATGAGATCCTCGATCTGCGCGAGGAACCACGGGTCGATGCGCGACAGCGAATGCACTTCTTCGAGCGACAGTCCGGCGCGGAATGCATCGCCGACGTAGCGGATGCGGTTCGGCCCGGGCATGCGCAGCTCTTCGCGCATCCGATGCTGCTCGCTCTCCGCGAGCGGCAGCTTGAGAATCGGGTCCAGGCCGTCGGTGCCGACTTCCAGGCTGCGCAGCGCTTTCTGCAGCGACTCCTGGAACGTGCGGCCGATCGCCATCGCCTCGCCGACCGACTTCATCTGCGTCGTCAGGCGGTCGTTCGCGCCCGGGAACTTCTCGAACGTGAAGCGCGGAATCTTGGTGACGACGTAGTCGATCGTCGGCTCGAACGACGCCGGTGTCGCGCCGCCGGTGATGTCGTTCTTGAGCTCATCGAGCGTATAGCCGACGGCCAGCTTCGCGGCGACCTTGGCGATCGGGAAACCGGTCGCTTTCGATGCGAGCGCCGAAGAGCGCGACACGCGCGGGTTCATCTCGATGATGAGCATGCGCCCGTCGGTCGGGCTGAGCGCGAACTGCACGTTCGAGCCGCCGCACTCCACGCCGATCTTGCGCAGCACCGCGATCGACGCGTCGCGCATGCGCTGGTATTCCTTGTCCGTGAGCGTCTGCGCGGGCGCGACCGTGATCGAATCGCCGGTGTGCACGCCCATCGGATCGAGGTTCTCGATCGAGCAGATGATGATGCAGTTGTCGTGGCGGTCGCGCACGACCTCCATCTCGTATTCCTTCCAGCCGAGCACCGACTCCTCGAGCAGCACTTCCGAGGTCGGCGACGCGTCGAGCCCGCGCTCGACGATCTCCTCGAACTCCTCGCGGTTGTAAGCGATGCCGCCGCCGGAGCCGCCGAGCGTGAACGACGGACGGATCACGGTCGGGAAGCCGATCTCGGCCTGCACCGCGTGCGCTTCTTCCATGCTGTGCGCGATGCGCGAGCGCGGCGACTCGAGGCCGATCTCGCGCATGGCGTTGCGAAAACGTTCGCGGTCCTCCGCCATGTCGATCGCTTCGCGCGACGCTGCGATCAGCTCGACGCCGTATTTCTCCAGCACGCCTTCGCGCGCGAGATCGAGCGCGCAGTTGAGCGCGGTCTGTCCGCCCATCGTCGGCAGCAACGCGCTGGGACGTTCCTTTTCGATGATGCGTTCCACCGTGCGCCAGTTGATGGGCTAGATGTAAATCGCATCGGCGCGCTCGGGTATCGCGCACAACCTCGAGCAAGCGCTCGAAGTTCAGACGCACATTGGTTTCCCGTGCGTCATCCGTCCGTCGTTCACGCTCGGCGGCTCCGGCGGCGGCATCGCTTACAACCGCGAGGAGTTCGAGGAGATCGTCGAGCGCGGGCTCGACGCGTCGCCGACCTCGGAAGTGCTGCTC
>DATEKT010000297.1:0-9125 GCA_035277305.1 Steroidobacteraceae bacterium
AGTCCCGCGCGCTCGTAGTAGCGGATTGTCGCAGTGCTGACCCCCGCCTGGTTCGCGACCTCCCCGATTCGGAGCCCTGACATGCAACCAGTATGGCACCTTGAAGTCGACTTCAAGGTCAAGCCCTTGACGTTGAACTCGTGTTCAAGGCGTACAACGTGCACGTTGGCCAAGGGAACTGTTCATCTCAGAAAGGGGTCCAGACATGAGACGTAAGCTGATGGCGGTTGCAGCGGCGGTGTTCACCCTTGTTGCGACGACGGCGTTTGCCGCCTCGCGCGTTGGCGGGAGCGGTTGGTGCCCGCCGTGCCCGTTCTGCCACTAGAGTCTGAGGGAGCGGCGGCGGACGAGGCCGCCGCTTCCGCTTCGCGAAGCCATGACCGAGGCACGTGGTAGAGTAGCGCTCATGCGGCGGGTCGTCGCGATACTCGTCCTCGTGGTGGTCGGCTTCGGCGCGGTGTGGTGCGTCGACGGTTGTGTCGACCCGATGGCGCGCTCGAACGGTCCGCTCGAATCCTCTGGCGGTTCTGCCTGCGTCGTCTGCGTGGTGCCGTTCACAACGACACCCCAATTCTCCTTGCCAGAGCGGACGGGCGTGCTGAAGGCGGCTGCCGACGCACCTGTCGTCCACCTCTGGGTAGCGCCCAGTTTTTCGATCGACCACCCTCCTCGAAGTCTCTAGTCGGTTTTCGTCCGCTCTAGCCCCACCGACGCGCTCGCGACGGCGATCATGCAGCCGTACACGCGTGGGTCTGGCTCGCTCTTGCGCTGACGGGGTTCCGTCTCGAAACACCTGATCCGCACCTCGAGGACGCAGAAGGATGCGTGGCTGCCATGTCATCGAGCGACAGGCACCGCATCGTTCCTCGCCGAGAAGGACCGGAATTGATGGGCTGCGGAACGCTCCAGTCCACGTTCCAGCACAGAACCGAAAGAACGGGATCCAAGGAGGGCTCCATGAAGGTCCACGTCGCAATTGGCTTGACTCTGTTCGTGTGCTTCGCCACCACGATGGTCGCGCAGCCATCCAAGAAATCCATGCGCGCAGCAGGACGTGTCGACGCGATTGCGCAGGATTCAATAACGATCGTGACGGGCGGTAGGGACAAGATGACGATCGTCGTTGACGGCGCCACGAAGGTCATCGGAAGAGGCCTGGGCACGAAGAGCCGAACCATCAAGGCAGACGGACGTTCCACGACCATCGCTGAATTGGTGAAGCCCTCCGACAATGTGGTCGTGACGTACGTCGATGCAGGAGAAGGCAAGCTTCGCGCAACGGAAATCAACGTCAGGCTGATCGAAAAGCAATGACGGTGCTCTGACGGCGCGGTGTGTCGGTAGCAAGAGGGACTCTGGTGCCTTCTGCGCCTTCAGAGGTGTCGTGTGCGCTCGAGAAGCCCCTGGCTTGACGAACGGAGGCGCCGATGACTGTTCTCAGTACCGGTTTCCTAGTTGGGCTGGCCCTCGCGGAGTTCTGCGTCGCTTCGAACATCGGCGTTGATGCGAAGCTTGGCGATGTTTTCGCGGTGGGAGTGCGGCCCATGAGTGTGTCAATCGCCGAGCTGGTCGCAGAGGGCCGTGACCGATCGGCGACGTTCCGTTCCTTGCTGGAGGGCCTCAATGTATCGGGCTGGATTGTCTTCGTGCAAGAAGGCGCCTGCCGCTTGCCGCGTGTCCGTGGCTGCCTACTTCACAGCGTCGGGATGTTCGATGGCCGACGCTACCTACGTATCGTGCTGAGCGGTCCGCCGGCTTCGCGTGACGAGACGATCGCGACGATCGGTCACGAACTGCAACACGCTGTGGAAGTCGTTGATGATCCGAGCATCACGAAGGCGTCGGACATCAGCGACCTTTATCGCCGCATCGGATACGTTTCAATGAAGACGGCCAGTGGGCAGCTCTACGAAACACGAAGTGCAGTGAGAACCGGCGTCGCGATTCGCGAAGAACTCCGACGCGAGAGCCGCCGCGCCGGCCACGGACCGACTGAGCCTCGATGAGGAGCGCGGGCATGCCGACTGCAGAGAATCTTGAATTCCGCGTCGCAAATCTGGACTGCGACCACGATGCGTCGTCGATTCAGCGAGGCCTCCGGGGGGCGCCAGGACTGCTCGACTTGCAGGTCTGGCCGCGAGCGGCCAAAGTTCGAATCAAGTTCGACCCGTCGACTGGTTCTGTCGAGACGTATCGTTCGATGCTCCGCACGTTGGGATTTCCGGCGCAGGATGGTCGCGCCGTGGCAGAGAAACCGCGTGTCTGGCGCGATCCCAAGGTCCTGACATCCGCGGCGTCGGGCATGTTACTGCTCGTCACGTGGCTCGCCGATCGCGCCGGCACTACCGAGAGCGTTACATTCGTCCCTTACCTGGCGTCGGCGATCCTCGGTGGTTGGTACTTCGGACGAGAGGCAATCGAAGAGCTGATCTACCAGCGCGCCGCCGGTATCGAACTGCTGATGACCGTGGCGGCAGTTGCGGCCATCGCGATGGGTGAGCCGGCCGAAGGCGCGATGCTCGCGTTCCTGTATTCGATTTCAGAGGCCGCCGAAGGCTACACCGAAGCAAAGACGCGTTCCGCCATTCGCGCCTTGATGGATCTGACGCCAAAGCGCGCTGTAGTGCGCCGCGACGGGGGCGAGGCTGAGATTCCGGTCGAAGACGTGACTGTTGGCGACGTCTTCATCGTCAAGCCGGGCCAGGCGATGCCAACTGACGGCGTCGTCCTGACCGGGACGTCCTCGGTCAATCAGGCGCCGGTGACTGGCGAGAGCGTGCCCGTCGAGAAGGTGCCGAGCGACACCGTGTTTGCCGGCACGATCAACGGCGAAGGAGCCCTCGACGTGCGGGCGACTCGGACGGCTGCCGACAACACGATCGCGCGAATCATCGAGCTGGTCGAGGAAGCGCAGGAGAAGAAGGGTGTGAGCCAACGCTGGATCGAGCGGTTCGGGGCTCGTTACAGCCCCCTCGTGCTGCTCGCAGGCGCGCTGCTGGCCGTTCTGCCTCCCCTCCTCGCCGGTGCGACTTGGGAATCGTGGATCACACGCGCCACGGTCTTCATCGTTGCCGCGGCGCCCTGTGCTCTCGTCATTTCCATCCCAATCACATTGGTTGCGGCTTTGGGGACGGCCGCGCGGAAAGGAGTCCTGATCAAAGGGGGGCTGTTCGTCGAAGAGCTCGCCCGAGTCCGGGTCGTTGCCCTCGACAAGACCGGCACGCTGACACGCGGCGAACCGGAGGTCACGGACGTCATTTCGATCGCATCCTCATCAGTTGATCCGTCGCGCGTGTTGCGACTGGCGGCAAGTGTCGAACGCCGCAGTCAGCATCCGCTCGCCGCAGCGATTGTGCGCCATGCTGAAGCTCAGGGAGTTCAGATGACCGAGCCGTCCGACTTTCGCAGCTTGACGGCGGCCGGCGCGATGGCGAGGGTCGAGGGTCAGACGGTGTACGTTGCCAAGCCGGATTTCTTCCGTGAGGAACTGCACGTGGACGTTCCGCAGTCCGAAGAGATCGCGAACCTCCAGGCTCAGGGCAAAACAGCGGTGGTCATAGGCGACGAGAAAGGTGTGTGGGGCATCATCGCGATTCGAGACGCCCTGCGACCTAATGTCGCGGCGACGATGCAGGCCCTCCGGCAGGAAGGCATCCAGCGGATCGTCATGCTGACTGGTGATAATCGCCGGACGGCCGAGGCCATTGCCCGCGAGGTCGGCGTCGATGATGTGTTCGCCGAGCTGTCGCCTGAGGGCAAAGCGATCAAGGTCCGCGAACTCACGCGGGAAGTCGGACACGTGGCGATGGTCGGCGACGGTGTCAACGACGCGCCGGCCCTGGCCGAAGCGACCGTTGGCGTGGCCATGGGCGCAGCCGGCACTGATGTCGCGCTCGAAACCGCTGACGTCGCGCTCATGGCGGACGACCTCTCCAAGTTGGTTGAGGCCCTCCACCTGGCGCGGCGCAACCAACGCGTCGTTGGACAGAATCTCGCGCTCTCGGCGGTCGTTATTGGTGTGCTGATCGTCGCAGCCGTTGCCGGTGTGTTGTCGCTTCCGATTGCCGTCCTGGCGCATGAGATCAGCGAATTCGTTGTCATCGGCAGCGGCTTGAGAATGCTGCGAGCGTGACGCGTGCTCAATCGAGATCGCGCCCTTCGGCATGGCAGCGCGCGACACGGTGCGATGTCCGACTCGAAGGGAACGAGCATGACTGATAGCGTTCTGCGATTGCTGCTCGACCTGCGGCGCGCATCGACAGGCGGCGGCGAGGCGATCGCTCAACGTCAACGCCTGCGGTTTGCGGAGATCGTTACGTACGCGCGGACGTCATCGCCGTACTATCGCGATCTGTATAGGGACGTCCCTCGCGAAATTGACGACCCAACAACATTGCCTGTGACAGACAAGAAGGCGCTGATGGCGCGCTTCGACGATTGGGCGACCGACCGGGACGTCACGCTCGAGAAGGCCCGCGCGTTCGCGTCAAACCCGGACCTGATTGGCGATCGTTTTCTTGGGAAACACACGTTAGCGACCACCTCCGGAACAACTGGAACTCCCGGCATCTTCATCATCGACGATGGTGCCATGCGGGTGACCAGTGCGTTGGCGTTGCGCATGATCCGCTCATGGCTCGGTGTTGGCGACGTCACCAGGATCGTGGCTGGACGCAGACGGCTGGCGATGGTGGCGGACATCGGCCATCACTCAGCGACCTCCGTCGCTGCGGCGCGTCTCCTCAAGTCGCCGTCGCGCCGCAAGCGAGTTCAGCTCCTCAGCGTTCGCACGCCGCTTCCGGAATTGGTTGCTCAATTGAACGCGTTCCAGCCGACGCTCGTCGCGCCCTACGCCAGCATGGCGAGGCTCATGGCCTCGGAGCAGGAAGCAGGCCGCTTGCGGATCCATCCTGTGGTGATGATTCTCGCGGCCGAAGGATTGCCTTTGCGCGAGTACGACCGTATCGCCAAGGTATTCGAGAGCAAGCTGGGCAACAGCTACGCGGCGACCGAGTGCCCTTTCCTCAGCTACAGCTGCGAGCAGCACTGGCTCCACGTCAATGCCGACTGGGTTGTCATAGAACCCGTTGATGCCAGCTACCGACGCGTCGCGCCAGGCACGCAGTCGCACACGGTGTTGCTGACGAATCTCGCGAATCGCGTACAGCCGATTGTGCGCTACGACCTCGGCGACAGCATTGTCGAGCGACCCGATCCCTGCCCCTGCGGTAACCCGCTGCCGGCCATTCGTGTTCAGGGTCGCTCTGCAGACGTGCTCTCCTTCCGCACCGAGAGCGGCGAGCAGGTGGCGATCGCGCCTCTGGCGTTCGAGGTTGATCACGTCCCCGGAGTGGAACTGTTCCAGATCGTCCAGACCACGCCGACGAATCTCCGCGTGAGGCTGCGTCCAGCCGCTGGCGCGGACCAGGAGCGCATGTGGCAGGCGGTGGAGGACGCAATCCTACGTTTGTTGTCGGAGCATCGTCTGAAACACGTGGCGGTCGATCGCGCCTCCGAACCGCCGGAGCAAGGTTCCGGCGGAAAGTACCGCACGGTCGTCCCGCTTCAAACCGAGCGAGGCCTGCCGTGACCGTCAATTGCCGCCGTCGCTGGCCGATGATACAGTCAATCGGAATGGCGGCCACACGTCTACGTCGTGCAGGAGTCCTCCTGCTCGTCCTTTGGTTGACGGCGGACGTGGCCGCGTTTGGCTTCTGCAATGGTCCGTTGGCCGTCGGCGCGACCGGGTCCACGGTAATTACTGCGGCCGATAGCGGTGGCGACGGCGCCTCCTGTTGCGGTGGGCATCACTGCTTTTGCTGTTCGAGCGGTGCCGAAGCCACGACGTTCGATCTGTCCGTCGAAGCAGTGACGGCGATCGTGGCACCACAGCCTGCTCCGAACACTCCAGACTTCGTAGTTTCGAATACGTCCCCGCCTCCTCGGTCCTAACCGAGCGCTGCACCACCGGTCATTCGACCGGCCCGTCATAGGTGTCTTTCACGAAGGGTTTCTATGCGTTATCAAACGCGGGCGCCGCTGTGCGTCCTTTTTTCGATCGTGGTACAGAGCGGACAGACACACCTGTTCGCGCAGGACACGGTGGCACGCGTTGCCACGGCAAGCGCGAGTCCTCCGGCCAGTCAGTTCGTCAGTGCCGCGAATGGCGTGGGGGTTGAGCAGCTTGTCCAGATGGCGCTGTCCCGAAACGCCGACCTGCTCGCAACCCGGCAGCGAACGATGGAGGCGCAAGGACTCTTGCGTCAGGCGGGATTTCGTCCGAACCCGGTCATCGAAACCGAGTACACAACCGGCTCGCCGACGGGGAGTTCGGGTGAGCGGGCATTCAGCATCGGCTACGCACACACGTTCGAACTTGGGGGCAAGCGCGCGCGTCGTATCGATGTCGGACAGGCGGGTCTCGATCTCGCGCGGATGGAAGTTGCCGATCGCGAGCGGACGCTCCGTGCGGAACTCCAGGAGCGCTACATCGCCGCGATGGCCGCGGTTCGGAACCTCGAAGCCATTGCTCAGCAACTTGAAATCACTCAACAGAGTTACACCGTTACGCAGCGACGAGTGACCGAAGGTGAGTCACCACGTGTCGAGCAAATGGTGTTGCAGGCGGAAGTCGGGCGGCTTTCTGCCGACCGCCTGCTGTTGGCCAGCGAAGCACAGCAGGCGATGCTGGATCTGCGGGTCGTCGTCGGTCTGGATCTCGACGAGCCTCTTCAATTGCGATCGGACGGCGATCGGCCGCCGCTCACGCTTGCGATGGATGTTGCGATTGAACGCGGTCTTGCCACTAGGCCAGACCTCGCTGCGGCCAGGCAGGAAGAGACACGCGTCGGCGGCGAGGTGCAACTGGCGCAGGCGGAGCGCACGCCAGATATAGCTGCACTCGTCCGGTACACCGATTCAAGGTCGCAGTTCCCGCTGTTCGGCCTGACGACCCCTGGAACGCTTTCACCAATACGTGATCACGACCGAGTACTGACGGGTGGGTTCTCGATCACACTCCCCCTGCTCTCTCGCAATCAGGGCAACATCGAAGCGGCCCGCGCCAGGCAGGCGGCGGCGACCTTGCGGCGCGAGTACGTTGAGCGCTCGATCCGTGCGCAGATTACGGGCGCTTATGGGCGATACATCGCAGCTCGTGAAGCCGTGCAAGCCTTCGATGCCTCTGTGATTCGCCCCGCGGAAGAGAGTGTGAAGGTGTTGAGAGCGAGCTACACCGCTGGTGAAGTGCGGCTCTTTGATGTGCTCACGGAGCAGCGCCGTCTGATCGACACGCAGAAAGCGTACACCGAGGCCATTCGGCAGGAAGCGCTCGCGCGTGTGGCGCTGGAGCGCGCCGTCGGCGCTCCTCTCCAGTAAAGGGTGAATCGAGATGCCGCAAGACACACTTCATAACGTTACGCAGGACTCGTCGTCGCGCCGCCGCTGGTGGATGGTCGCGGTTGTTGCGGCGCTCATCGTAGTCGTTGCCGCGTTCTGGGCAAGGTCCGGTCCATCGCCAAGTCCTGAAGCACGAGAAAGCGGAGAGGTTGCCGAGGCCGCGAGCAAGGCCCCGGCCGCGCTCGAGATCGAACCAGACGTCCAGCGTGCGGTAGGTTTGAAGGACGTTCCCGTTGCACAGCGCGCCGTCGCCGAGACGATTCAGACGACTGGTGTTGTCGGTCCAGACGAAACGCGCCTCGCCCGCATTCGTCCTCTTGCTGACGGGCGCGTCACCGCGGTGGCCGTTCGGGTTGGCGACCGCGTCGCAGTCGGCCAGACCCTACTCACCTACGACAGCATCACGGCCGGCGATCTCATTTCGGAGTATCGGACTGCGGCAGCCAGCCTGGAAAGGGCGACCGCCGATGCCGACGTCGCGAAGCGTTCACTGGACCGTGCGGACAATCTGCTGGAAATGGGCGGTGTTGCGAAGGGAGAACGAGAACGGCGGGCAGCAGAACATCAGCGCGCTCTCGCCGAAGTGAATAGCGCCCGCGCCGTCGTCACGAGCCTCGAGCGCAAGTTGAGTCGACTGGGCGTGTCGCCGGACGAGCTCGAAGGCTTCCGCAAGGGGGCTGACCCCAATGCGGCATCGCGAAGCACGGTGACGGCACCGTTCGCCGGTGTCGTGACGGAAGTCCACGCGGCACCAGGTGAACTCATCAATCCAGAGCGCGAACTGTTCACGGTCGCCGATCTCAGTCGCGTGTGGCTGCAAGCAGATGTCTACCAAAAGGACATTGCCAAGATCCGAGTCGGTCAGGACGCGCAGGTGACCGTTGACGCCTATCCTGGAGAAACATTCACCGGACGCGTCACACACATCAGCGACGTCCTCGATTCTGGCACACGCACCGCTAAAGTCCGGTGCGAAGTCGCGAACCGCGACGGGCGGCTCAAGCACCAGATGTTCGCGACACTGGCCCTGCCTGTGTCTGCTCCCAGAGAGTCCATCGTGATTCCGGCAGCGTCAGTGCAAGACATCGACGGCGTTCCAACCGTGTTCGTTCGTGTCGACGAAGAGCACTTTGAAACGCGTCCAGTCCGTATTGGTTCAGCGGTCGGCGATTCCGTTGAAGTCGCCGAAGGCTTGAAGAGCGGTGAACGGGTCGTGACGGAAGGCGCCCTCATGCTGAAGTCGAAGCTGAAGCTTCGCGTCGAGGAAGAAGAGGGAGAGAAGAAATGATCGAACGCCTGCTCGAGTTCAGCATCCGCTACCGAATGCTTGTGATCGTAGGGGGCGTCCTTCTGTCAGTGGCCGGCCTCTATTCCGCCGCGCGATTACCGATCGACGCGGTGCCCGACATTACCAGCAACCAGGTGCAGATCAACACCCTCGCCCCAGCGTTCGCCCCCGAGGAGATGGAGAAGTACGTAACGTTTCCGATCGAGGTCGCGATGAGCAGTCTTCCTCGGAAGGAGGAGATTCGGTCGATCTCACAGTTTGGTCTTTCGCAGGTGACGGTCACATTCGAGGAAGACGTAGACGTGTATTGGGCACGACAGCTCGTTCTGGAACGGCTCGCCGAAGCGGAACGCGAGCTTCCCGCCGGCGTCGCGCCTGAACTCGGTCCGATTAGTACGGGATTGGGCGAGATCTACCAGTTCACAGTCGAGCGCCGCCC
>DATEKT010000298.1:0-5479 GCA_035277305.1 Steroidobacteraceae bacterium
CGGCCGGGTCGCGGCTGGCGTCGTGGGGCACGACCACCAGGCGCCCGCCGACCAGCAGAGCGCCCCAGAGCTCGGAGACCGAGATGTCGAAGGAGTAGGAGTGCCACAGGGTCCAGACATCGTGTGGGCCGAAGCCGAACCGGGGCACGGTGGCGGCGAACAGGCGCAGCACGTTGTGGTGGGTGACGCGTACGCCTTTGGGTTGGCCGGTCGAGCCTGAGGTGTACATGACGTAGGCCAGGTCCTGGCCGCTGCCGGCCACTGTCGGTGGTGGGTCGGCCGGGGTGGGTGGCAGTGGTTCGTCGAGGCACACGCAGTCGACGGGCAGGGCGGCCAGTTCGCCGGCGAGCGCGCGTTGGGTCAGTACCACGTGCACGGCGGCGTCGTGGAGCATGAACGCGACGCGTTCGGTGGGGTAGAGGGGGTCCAGCGGGAGGTAGGCGGCGCCGGCTTTGAGGATGGCCAGGATGCCGATGACGACGTTGGGGCTGCGTTCGACGCGAAGACCGACGACCTGGTTGGCGCCCACACCCAGGGTGCGCAGGTAGGTGGCCAGCGCCTCGGCGCGGTGGTCTAGTTCGGCGTAGCTCAACTGCACCCGCCCGGCGGAGGTCTCTGCGCTAAGGGCGATCGCCTGCGGGGTCGCTGCGGCCTGGCGGGCGAACCCGGCGTGCAATGTGGCATCGCGGGTGGTCAACGTCGGGATCGGGGACTCGCCGACCAACTCGGCGTGTTCGGCCGGTGTCAGCAGCGACAAGGCAGCGAGCGGAACCGTCGGCTCCGCCACGACCTGTTCGAGCAGCCGGCGGTACTGCGTAAGCCAGCGCGCGACTGTCGAGTCATCGAAAAGGTCTGCATTGAACTCGCTTTCGAGCACGACGCTGTCACCGTCGGCGGTCGCGGTCAGGCCGAACTCGAAGTTGTAGAAGGCTTTTGGCATCTCGACGCCGGCGACGGTGACCTCGCCGAAATCGAACCGGCTGTTGAACTTGTCGTTGAAGAATATCGACACCAGCGGCATGCGGCCCGGGTCGCGGGGCAGCCTGAGCTTCTGCACGAGCGTGCCGAAGGTGAGGCGCTGATGTGCCTGTGCATCGAGAAATGATCGGCGCGCCGCTCGGAGGTGCTCGGCGAACGTCTGCTGCGAATCGACGCGGCAGCGCAAGGGAATCGTATTGACGCCGTGTGCGACGAGGTGACCGTTCTCCTGCAGCGCCTGGCTCGCCATCGGCACGCCGATGATGAAGTCGTCGACGGAGGTGAGGCGCGCGACGAGCACTTCGAATGCGGCGAGCAACGCGACGAACGGCGTCGTGCCCTGCTGGGCAGCACCCGCGCGAACGGCCTGGAAGAGCGCCTTGTCGATCGTAAGGATCTGCCGGCCGGCGGGGTAGGTCTTGAACACCGGGCGCGTGCGATCGAGAGGCAGTTCGAACACCGGCACGTCGTTCGCGTATTGCGCCGCCCAGAACTCAAGCGCCGCATCCATTTCCGCGACGACGGCAGGGCTCTGCTGGTCATCCACGAACTCGCGAAATGATGCGGCTGGAGGCAAGGTCGCCGGCAGGCCGACACGATCGGCGGCATAGAGTTTCGCAAGATCGTCGAAGATCACCGTCGAGGACCAGCCGTCGACGATGACGTGATGCGCCATGAACACGAGTTGATGCCGGTCGGGCGCTTCGCGGATGACTGCCGCACGCCACAACGGCGCGGCACCTAGATCGAACGGCGTGCGCGTCTCGCGATCGACGATGCGCGCGATCGCAGCATCGCGCTCCGGCTCGTCCAGCGCTGCGAGGTCGGTGAGCGGAAGCTCCACTGCGACGTCGGGCAGCACGTGTTGCGACTCGCCGATCAAATCGATCGAAATGCGTAGGGCAGCATGGCGTCGAACGACGTCGGCGAGCGCTGTGTGCAGCGATTCCACCGACAGCGGACCGTGCAGCTTCAATATGAAGCACTGGTTGTACGAGCAGTTCGCGTCGTCGCCCATCAGCGTCGCGGCACACATCTCGCGCTGCGGTTCGGTTAGCGGGAAATGTGCCTCGACTTCCGCGAATGGATCGAAATCGACCGGCTTGTAATGACTTTCGTCAAGCATTGATGTCGGCCACCTCCAGATACTTGCCCGGACGATCTGGGTCCGGAACGAACCACGCCTCGCGCCCGGAAGGGTCGCGGCCCTTGCGTGGCGCGTCGGCGCGTTTGGGCAGGAAATCGGCGGCCTGCATTTCCGCGAGCGTCGCGCTGAACGCGGCGACCACGCGGTCGAGATCGGCATCGCTGTGCGCCAGTGTCAGGAAGGACAATTGGCCTTCGCACGTGTGCACACCTTTCTCGCGCATCAGCGTGTAGTAGAGCGGCGCGAGTGGCAGTTCGTGCGGGAACGACACGAGGAACCACGACGAGAAATGATTGACCTGCACAGGTGCGCCGAGCTCGGCGACAACCTTCTTCAGCCGCCCGACCAACGCCGTCGTGCGCAGATTGAGGCCGCGCTGCAGCGCGGGACCTTCTTGCTTCAGGCGCAGTAGCACCGCGTGCACTGCTGCGAGCGAGAGCGGATGGCGCACGAATGCGCCGGCGAAGTAGGTGACGCCGCTCTCGGGGCCGGAGTCGTCGCCGAAGCGCCAGCCGCCTCCGTCGAGTGCGTCGAGGTACTTCGCGCTGCCGGCGATCATGCCGATCGGGAGGCCGCCGCCGATGACCTTGCCGTACGCTGCGATGTCGGCGCGCACGCCGAAAAGCGCCTGTGCGCCGCCCGGATGCACGCGGAAGCCGGTGAGCACTTCGTCGAAGATCAGCGCGGTGCCGCTTTCCGAGGTCACTCTGCGCAACTCGTGCAGGAATTCGCGGGGCTGGAACTCGGGGCGCCGGCTCTGCACGGTTTCGACGAGCACCGCGGCCAGTTGCCCGTTCAGCGACTTGATCGTTTCGAGCGTTTCCGGTGTGCCGTATTGGAGCACGAGCATGTTGTCGGTCATCTCGGCCGGAATGCCGGGTGCGATCGGCATTGCCCGGCCGTCGGTGCCCTTGGTCGGGCGCACAAGCACTTCGTCGAAGGCGCCGTGGTACGCGCCGGTGAACATCACGACCTTGTCGCGCCCAGACACCGTTCGCGCGAGACGGATGGCGGCCATCACGGCTTCGGAACCGGTGGTGCAGAACGCGGCGCGCTCCATGCCGACCATCTCGCAGAGAAGCTTCGACACTTCGCCCGCCAACGGTGTCTGCGGACCGATTTCAATCCCGGCGTCGTACTGCTTGTCGACAGCCTCGCGAATGAACTCCGGGTTGTGGCCGAAGAAGATCGAGCCGAAGCCGTTGGTGATGTCCACATAGTCGTTGCCGTCGAGGTCCCAGAGGTGTGCCCCGGATGAGCGCACGGAGACGATCGGGTAGACCATCTCCTTCCAGCTCTTGCGGAAGCCCGACACCGAGCGCGGATCGGCGAGATGTGCGCGGTTCGCGTCCGTCGCGGCTTTCGATTTCGCGGTCTTGCGGTTGTAGCGCTCGACGATCGCCGCGAGGTGCTTCTGCTGCTGATCGGTCAGGCCGCCGGTCGGGCTGGGCGTCGGTGCCGGGGCGGCTGTCGGCATCGCGAACGCGGCCGCTGGCAACGCGTCATCGGGCAACGTCGGCAGGATGTGCTCGACCAAGAGGTTCAACGTCGGAGCATCCTCGAGCAATGTACGCAGGGTGATCTTCGTCGCGAAGTGCTTCTGCAGCGCGTTGCTCGCCTGCGTGAGGAACAGCGAATCGAAGCCGATCTCGAGGAAGGTCGCGTCCGGCGTGAGGAGCGCCGGGTCGAAGCCGGAAAGATCCATGAACACCGTTTGCAGGCGCGAAAGTAGGACTGCGGATCGGTCGCTGGTCGCGACGGTGATGTCCTGGGGCGGAACGGAAGTCGGAGTAGTCGCCGCAGGAACGGGTGGTACGGCGGCGGGGAGCGCGTCGCTCTCCGGGATCGGGTCAACCCAGTGACGCCGGCGTCGGAAAGGGTACGTAGGCAGCGGCACACGACGACGCGGCACATCGCCGTGCAATCTGTGCCAGTCGATGTCGACATTGCGGGCCCAGAGCTGGCCCGCGGCCGCGAGCAGGTGCTCGATATCCGCGCCCCAATCCTGGCCTGGATGTAGCGACGTCGTGATCAGCTGCTGCGGGAGACGCCGGTCGTGTTGACGTGACAGAGCTGCGAGCGTCTGGCCGGGACCGACCTCGACGAGCGTGAGATGTGCATCGACAAGCTCGCCGACGCCACGTGAGAACTGCACCGGCTCACGCAGTTGTCGTGCCCAGTAACGTGGGTCGA
The DNA here is from genome assembly GCA_035277305.1 of Steroidobacteraceae bacterium. Taxonomy (GTDB): domain Bacteria; phylum Pseudomonadota; class Gammaproteobacteria; order Steroidobacterales; family Steroidobacteraceae; genus Steroidobacter. Next base: position 4,319 of record DATEKT010000298.1, read on the forward strand.
CCGCTTCATCATCGGTGATCGGACGGCCGGTGAGGCTCGAGATCCAGCGCAATTCCGGTGCGCGACAGGGTATCTCGGCGACCATATTCGCAAACGGCTCCGCGACGGCTTCCATCATCGGTGAGTGATACGCGTGCGATGTATGCAGGCGTCGGTGCGCGATGCCTTTCGCTTCGAGCCTCGTCTCGAAAGCGGCGATGGCTTCGTGGTTTCCGGAGACCACTGTGTGTTTCGGTGCATTGAGCGCGGCGATCGACACGTCGGGCGTCAGCTCAGCCGTGACTAGGTCCGCAGACGCGCGCACGCCGAGCATCGCACCGGCCGGCATGCACTCCATCAGGCGCGCGCGGTGCGCGACGAGCATGAGAGCGTCGTCGAGCGAGAAGGTGCCACCAATGCATGCGGCGACGTATTCGCCAATGCTGTGACCGATCATCGCATCCGGCTTTACTCCCCAGGACATCCAGAGCTGCGCCATCGCGTACTCGATCGCGAACAGCGCCGGCTGCGTTATCGCGGTCTGTGTCAGCTTCGCCTGCGCGCTGTCGCGGTCCGCTTCGCTCGGATAAATCACGTCAAGAAGATTGACGCCGATCTCCGGTTGCAGCACGCGCGCACAGGCGTCGATCGTTTCGCCGAACAGCGGCTCGGATTCATAGAGCCGGCGGCCCATGTTGACGTATTGCGAACCCTGGCCCGGGAACATGAACGCGATGGGCGACGGCTCAGCGTCACCGGTGAAATCGTGCACGCGCTTCGGATCGGCGGTTGTCAGCAGCGCTATCGCATCGGCGCGATTGCGGCAGACGATGGAGCGCCGATGATTGAAGCGGCGGCGGCCGACTTGGAGCGTGTACGCGATGTCGGCGAGCTCGGTGCCCGCGTCGTGTTCGAGATGCTCCTTGAGGTTCTGCGCGGCGCGATCGAGGCCTTCCGCGTCGCGGGCCGACAGCAGCAGCAGCTGTTCGGGGCGCGACGCGGACGGCGCTGGTTCCGCGCGCGGCGCCTCTTCGAGCACGACATGCGCATTTGTTCCGCCGAGGCCGAACGAGCTGACGCCGGCCCGGCGCGGTGTCGGCCCCTCGGGCCAGTTGCGTTGCGCTGCATTGACGAAGAACGGCGTGCTCTCGATGCCGAGCTTCGGATTCGGCGATTCGAAAT
>DATEKT010000299.1:0-3725 GCA_035277305.1 Steroidobacteraceae bacterium
CGAACGATGCATGCCGCGCTTGGAAGGTGTCTTTCGGCTCTTCTGAACTGCCATGGCTCATTTCTCCAGCAAATCCCGCAAATTCTCGAACGGCTTCTGCGAGCCAGGGCTCGCTTCCTGCTCCAACCGCGACGGCGGCGCAACCTCGTCGCACTCGCCCTCCGCATGCATCGGCACCAGCGGCATCGCCAGCAGCGTCTGCTCTTCCGCCAGCCAGCGCACGTCGAAGCGCGCTGCTGCAGCGATCACCGGCTCGTAGCCGCCGGGCTCATCTGGCCGCTCCTCGGCCACCACGATGACCTTGAATCTCTCGTCGACCGGCACCGCGACCGGCTGCATGCAGCGCTGGCAGCCGACGCTCACGGTCCCGTGCAGCGAGCCGTCGATGACCGGCAGGCCGTCGAACAGCGAAAACTGCAACCGCACGTCGATGCGCGATCCGTCCTGCGCGCCCGACTCCTGCAGACGCGGCATCTCGGCCACGGAAAACTGACGCTCGATGGTGCTGCCCGCCCGCGCACAGACGTCTGCGTCCACAATCGTGTCGGAGGAGACGGCCGGGGGTCGCGGCATGGGGCGCGTATACTAGCGGCCACCCCCGGCAGTGTCAAAAACAATAAGGGCGTAAATGATTGTTTTAGTAGGGCTTGTCTTTACCGGCGGCGCCGCGGCGGGCTCACAGGGCGCGCACCGGTCATGAGTGCGAAAAGCGACCCCAAGCTGCGGCTGGTCCTGGCGTCGACCTCCGTTTACCGCAAACAGCTGCTCGAGCGGCTCGGCATCCCCTTCACGGTCGCCGCGCCGAACGTCGACGAGTCCCCTCTCCCCGGCGAGTCGGCCGCGGACCTGGTCGGGCGGCTGGCCCGGACCAAGGCGGAAGTCGTGGCGCGCCGGAGCACGCACAGCGTGGTGATCGGCTCCGATCAGCTCGCGATGTGCGGCCGTGATGTGCTGGGCAAGCCGGGCTCAGGCGACCGGGCCATCGCGCAGCTGAAATCGCTGAGCGGCCATCGCGTCGTGTTCAACACGGCCGTACACCTCGTCCTCTCCGACAGCGGCACGAACGAAGGGCATCTCGACGTCACGACCGTGCACTTCCGCCGTCTCAGCGACGACGAGATCCGACGCTACGTCACGCGCGACAAGCCGTACGACAGCGCCGGCGGCTTCAAGGTGGAAGCGCTCGGCATTTCGCTATTCGACAAGGTGGACACGCACGACCCGACAGCGCTCGTCGGCTTGCCGTTGATCTGGCTCGCCGCGGCCTTGCGCAAGCACGGTTTCCACGTGCCCTGAGCAGTCGGGCTCAGCCTGACTTTCGCAGCCGTTCCAGCACCGACTCCAGCTCCGGCGGGAGCGGAGCAGTCACCGTGAAGGGAGCCTCGCTCTTGCGGAACGTGAGCGAAGCGGCGTGCAGGAACATGCGCGACAGCCCGAATTCCTTAAGCTTGGCATCCTTCTCGCGATCGCCGTATTTCTCGTCCCCCGCAACCGGATAGCCTGCGTGCGCCGCATGTACGCGGATCTGATGCGTGCGGCCTGTCCCGAGTGCGATGTCGAGCAGGGTCGCAGCCTTTCCGAACTGCTCGATCGGCGTGAAAGTGGTCACAGCCTCCTGGCCCTCATCGTGCACGCGCACGACGCGCTCCCCGCCCTGCTTCAGATTGGTTTTGAGCGGCAGATCGATCGTCTTGCTGCCGAAGGGCCAGCGGCCGGCGACCAGCGCGAGATAGCGCTTGTCCATCTCTCGCCCGCGCAGCTGGGCGTGCAGGTCGCGCAGGATGGCCCGGCGCCGGGCTACGAGCAGACACCCGCTGGTCTCCCGGTCGAGCCGATGCACGAGCTCGAGCTCCTTGAGCTCGGGATGCACCGCCCGCAGCGCCTCGATCACACCGAAACTGACCCCGCTGCCGCCGTGCACGGCGACGCCCGCAGGCTTATTGACCACGATCAGGTCGCGATCTTCGAAGATCACCGCTGCCGCGACGAACTCCCGCAGCGACTTTGAGGGCGCCTTGACGCTATCGGCGTCCCCGGCCTGTTTCGCGCCCTGGATCGGCGGCAGACGGATGCGATCGCCAGCGACCACTCTGTAGGCAGGCTTCGCGCGTCGGCCATTTACCCTCACCTCCCCGGTCCGCAGGATGCGGTAGACGAGGCTGCGCGGCACGGCGCCCAGCGTGCGCATCAGGAAATTGTCGAGGCGCTGGCCGTCGTCCCCTTCCTGGGCCTCCACGTAGCTGACTTGATGGAAGTGCACGTAAGCTATTGATCGATCGTTGAATGGCCGCGCATGCCCTGTTATATTCCGCGACGATTTCCGCGGTGTCTCCAGGCTTACGCAAGAGGCGCCGCATATTAGTTGGTTCTGTTCGAATCTGTCTCACCTCGGTCCGTAGTCGACGATGCCCCGTACGCCCCCTCACTCATTGGGGTTTGCGTTGGCGGCCTTCGCAGTGGACGGCAAGCCTGAGGTGCCCGGCAACGCGCAGACCATCGTCCGGCCGCGTTACAACGCCGGTGCCAAGGCCTGTCCAATTGGGGCCTTGGGCTGGCGGCAAGCGCAGACCGGCGGGCCAAAAAAGTGAACGGAAAGACCAGCCGGACCTGAGGGTCCTGCCGAAAGCACCAATCGGATGAATTCGTTTCCCGATCGTTACGCTAGTCCAACGCTTCCGCCCGCCGTGCGTGAGCTCGCGGCCCTTTGCGAATATTCAGAAGGGTCTCATGAAGCGAATGCTCGTCAACGCAACCCAGGAAGAGGAGTTGCGCGTCGCACTGGTTGATGGACAAAGAATCTACGACCTCGACATCGAAGTACCGTCACGCGAACAGAAGAAAGCCAACGTCTATAAGGGCCGCATCACGCGCGTCGAGCCGAGTCTCGAGGCGTGCTTCGTCGATTTCGGCGCGGACCGTCACGGCTTCCTGCCGCTGAAGGAAATCTCCAAGGAATACTTCAAGGGCGGCCAGGCGCCCGGCGGCCGCAACATCCGCGAGCTGCTCGATGAGGGCCAGGACGTCATCGTCCAGGTCGAGAAGGAGGAGCGCGGCAACAAGGGCGCCGCCCTGACCACGTTCATCAGCCTCGCCGGCCGGTTCCTGGTGCTGATGCCGAACAATGCCCGCGCCGGCGGCGTCTCGCGCCGCATCGAGGGCGAAGACCGCGAGCAGCTGCGCGAAGCGCTCGACCAGGTGCAGATTCCCGACAGCATGGGCGCGATCGTCCGCACGGCCGGCGTCGGCCGCTCGGCCGAAGAGCTGCAGTGGGATCTGGATAACCTGAAGGAAGTGTGGACCGCGGTCGCGGCCGCGGCCGAGGGCCGCCCGGCGCCGTTCCTGATCTACCAGGAGTCCAAGGCCATCATCCGCGCGCTGCGCGACTACCTGGCCGACGACATCGGCGAGATCCTCGTCGACAACCAGGACGTCTTCAACGAGGCGCAGCAGTACATGCAGCGCTTCATGCCCGCCGGTCTGCGCAAGCTCAAGCTGTACGAAGACAGCGTGCCGCTGTTCACGCGGTTCCAGATCGAGAACCAGATCGAGTCGGCGCACTCCCACAAGGTCAACCTGCCCTCCGGCGGCTCGATCGTCATCGACCCGACCGAGGCGCTGGTCTCGATCGACATCAACTCGGCGCGCGCCACGCGCGGCAGCGACATCGAAACGACCGCGCTCAACACCAACCTCGAGGCCGCGGACGAGATCGCGCGGCAGCTGCG
>DATEKT010000300.1:0-27195 GCA_035277305.1 Steroidobacteraceae bacterium
TCATAGGCGGTTTCATCGGCCTGGGGAATTCGGATGCGCGCGAGCGCCACGTCGGGTCGCGACAGATCGACATCGAGCCGCGCGGCGTGACCGAACAGCAGACGCAGCCGCTCGGCTGCATTGCGCAGCCCGATACCGTGCGACGGTACCTGCAGCGGCGTGGTCGGGCGCGGGTTTTCGACTTCGATCATCAGCGCCTGCTCGCGAATGTCGGCTTCGATCCGCAACACGCCGCCCTCCGGCAGCTCGGCGATGCCGTGCTTGATGGCGTTCTCGACTACGGTCTGCAGCAACATCACTGGAACTCGTGCGACGCGCGCTTCGTCCGATACCGTGCGATCGATGCGCAAGCGCTCGCCGAGGCGCAGCGATTCGAGCTCGAGGTAGTCGGCAACGATTTCGAGCTCGCGCTGCAGTGAGACCACTTCTTCCTGGCCGGCGGTCAACGTGTAGCGCAATGTCCGGGCAAGCTGCGTCACGGCCTTCTGCGCGCCGGTGGGGTCGTCTGCGATCAGCGCGCGCACGCTGTTGAGCGAGTTGAACAGGAAATGCGGATTCAACTGCGATTTGAGCAGCCGCAACTCCGCGACCTTGAGCGCGCGCGCCAGCTCGGACTGGCGCAGCTCGACGAGCCGTCGATCTCGTAGCGAGGTGATGCTGAAGTAGATGACGATCCATGTCGTGAGCATTGCAGTCCAGTTCAACGTGCGCAGGAACAGCGGGTCGGCCGCGACCAGCCATGCGCCGATATCCCCGGCGACGCTACTGATTTCCGCCTGTTGCTCCGGCGTGCCGCCGCCCCACATCGTCGCGATGAACATGAAGCGCATCAGCAGCGCGAGCGGAAATCCGCCGACCAGCGCCGCGCCGAAAATCCGCGGCACCAGGGCAGGCACACCGAGTGTCTGCCAGTGGTGCCGCTTCATGTAGGCGCGGAGCAGATGCGTATAGACGAGCGCGAGCGCATCGACGATCGAGACTTCGATGGCGATCCGCAGTGTCGGCGCCTGCACTTCGCTCGCCACTGCCGTCAGCGTCTGAGCGGCGGCGATGAATCCCCAGCCCAGGATCTGGCACAGCCAATACGCCATCGCCGCTGCCCGGTCCTATTTCCCGGCGAGCTTCTTCAGCAGCTCGGCTTCGCGCTCGGGCTTCAGCCCGGCCTGAAGTTTCTGCTGGTCGGCCGGCCGCTTCTTGTACCAATCGAGCGTGTCGCGCACGCTCTCGTCGAGCGGACGGAAGCGCAGGCCCTGTGCCACGGCCCGCGCCGAGCTGACCATCGAGGCGCCGGAGTAGGGGCCGGTCGGCGGCAACCAGATCGGCAGCTCGCCTTTCTCCATCATGCCGTTCGCCTGGATGAACGCCGCGTCCGCCCAGGCGAAGGTGGCGTTCGAGCCGCTGATGCGTTTGCAGGTGTCCAGCAGCTCGCCGATCGTGTGGGCGCCCGGCGGCAGGCACGCGTTGAAGCGGCCCGGCGGGCGCTGTTCGGCGCAGCGACGCACGAACGCCGCGAGATCGCGGACATCGATGAACTGCACCGGATCGGTGGGACTGCCGGGCGCGAGCACCTGCCCGCCGCTCGCCACTCGCGCGACCCAGTAAGTGAACCGGTCCGTGCTGTCGCCGGGCCCGACGACGACGTGCGGCCGCACGATCGTGGACCGCGCACCATAGGTGCTCTCGACGACTTGCTCGCAGCCGACCTTGAGGCCGCCGTAGGTTGCGCCGGTGACTTCCTCGACCTTCGCGTCCGGCACCGGCGCGACGGCGTCGTCTTCGTTCAAACCGGGTTTCGGGAAGGTGCCGTAGACGGAAATCGTGGAGATGAAGATGTACTGGCGCACGTGGTCTTTCAGCAGGTCCGCGCTGAGCTGCACGTGGCGCGGCACGTAGCCGGAATCGTCGATGACGACGTCCCAGTCGTGCCCCTTCAGGGCGTCCAGCTTGCCGTCGCGATCGCCTATCAGGGTCTCGAGGTGTTTGAAGAGCCCGGGATTGCTCTTGCCGCGGTTGAACAGCGTGACTGCATGTCCGCCGGCCTGCAGCGCTTCGACGAAATGGGGGCCCAGGAACCCGGTGCCACCCAGGATCAGGACGCGCAGCTTCGGACTCTGCGCAAAAGTCGGCCCGTTGAAGGCGGTAGCCGCAGCCGCGGCCGTGAACAACTGAATCGCTTCGCGTCTTTTCATTGGAGATCCCCTGGGTCGCAGTGACAGGACGGCAGCGTTGACTGTAAGGCCAGCGGGGCGACGGACGGAAGTTCGTGTCGAACGGTCGGCTGGCCGTGGCGGACGGTCCGCCGGTCTTCAGAGGTCGAGGCGCAGGAAGGCCGATCCCGCGATGGGATTGAAGCGATAGGCGGGCGTGGCTCTGAAGCCCATGGAGAGATAGAGCCCCTGGGCTTCCTTCATCGAGGGCAGGGTGTCGAGCAGCAGGCTGTCATAGCCCAGCTTGCGGGCCTCGACGACGATGCGTTCGACCAGCACGCGGCCGAGACCGCGGCCGCGCGCCGCGGGGGCGACGTAGAGCCGCTTGATCTCGCCGACCTCATCGGAGAACCGGCGCACGGCGATGCAGGCGACGTAATGGCCGCCGTCTTCGGCCAGGATGAAAGCGCCGGCCGGCGCGCCGTATTCGGTCGGGAAGTGCTGCAGCTCCTCGGCGAAGTTCTGGAACGACAGGTCGACGTCGAGCGAAGCCGCGTACTCGCGCACGAGACGCCGCGCTTCACTCCACTCGTGAGGGGTCGTTGCCTGCAGCAGTCGCACCGGAGGTTCCGCAGCAACCAGAATTCATCTGGATCGGCGGGTATTTTACGGAGCCGTAGGAACCGAACACGCAACAGTCGCCGTGCTTCGGGCGCAGCACAGTTGCGCAGCCTTTGCTGGACCGGAGCTCATGGATGCAAGACGACGCGAAACGCCATGAGCGCGGCGGGATGGTAGATCGTCGCGTGTTTCTCGGCGGGCATCGGCTCGTAGCGCCAGAGCAATCCCGAAGGTTCCTTCGCGGCCTGAAGTGCCGCGTGCAAACGTTCTGCTCCGTCGCCGCGCTCTTCGCTGCTGCTCGCGAACCACAGCCACTTGCTCTCCCTGGGCAGCGTACGCAGCCGCTCGGGCGCGCTCCTGACGAGGGCGCCGTCGTTCCACCACAGGCTCGGATCGATCGCGATGTACGCATCGAACAGGTCCGGCTCGAGGAAGAACGTTTCGACCACGAACAGTCCGGCCAGCGACTCGCCGACGATCGCGGTTTCAGCGGTGGTGCGATAGCGCGCCTTCACGTCCGGCATCAGCTCGTCGCGAATGAACCTGCGAAACGCCGCCGAGCCGCCGACGCGCGGCGCGATCTTCCTGTCTTCCTCGTTCTGCGTCGGACCGGTCAGATCGCGGCGGCGCTGCGTGTTCTCGATGCCGACCAGCACGAACGGGCGCATCGTGCCGTTGCCGGCGCCGACCTGCACGAGTCCCGCGACGTGGAGAAAGTCTTCGGCGAGCCCGCCGTCCGGCATGTAGAGCACCGGGAAGCGCTTGTCCGGCGCGTCCGCATAGCCGGGCGGCAGATAGACGTTGATGCGTCGTGTCTCGCTCAACACCTTCGATTGCAGCGTGAACGTCTCGCCGATGACGAGCGGCGCGGCTTGCTCCGCTGCATGCAGAGCACCGGATGCGAGCAAGCACAGGGCCGCAAGTACACATTGAGCGCGCATGGTGGGCACTCTATCATCGTCGGGCCCGCAGACCGGAGACGCTGATGAAACTTCGGATCGTCGTGACAGCTCTCGCTGCTTTCATCGCGTGCGTGCCCGCCGCGCATGCCGCCGATCAGGCCATGGGCGTCATCTCGTTCGAGAACTCCGGCGCGCCGGCGGCGCAGGCGGACTTCATCGGCGCCCTCGCCGCGCTCCACAACTTTCAGTATCCCATCGCCGCGCGACTCTTCCAGCGCGCGCAGGCAGCGGATCCGGACTTCGCGATGGCGTACTGGGGCGAAGCGATGTCGCACAATCACCCGGTCTGGCACGAGCAGGATCTGCAGGCGGCGCGAGCGGCGCTGGCAAAACTCGGGGCGACGCCCGAAGCGCGGGCGGCAAAAGCGAAGACGCCACGCGAGCAGGCCTATCTCGGCACAGTCGAGATCCTGTTCGGCGACGGTGACAAGAACGATCGCGACCATCGCTATGCGCTCGCGATGGAGCAGCTGCACGCGAAGTATCCGGATGACGTGGACGGCACCTGCTTCTACGCGCTCGCGCTGCTGGGCACGTCGAACGCGGGCCGCGACGTGCCCACATATATGAAGGCGGCGGCGCTGATGGAGGAGGTGTTCGAGAAGAACCCGCAGCATCCGGGCGCCGCGCACTACCTGATCCACTCCGTCGACGATTCCGTGCACGCTCCGCTCGGGCTGCGCGCCGCGAATGCGTACGCGAAGATCGCGCCGGGCTCGCCTCACGCCCAACACATGACGTCGCACATCTATCTCGCGCTCGGCATGTGGGACGAGACCGCCGCGGCGAACGAGCGCACGATCGGCCTCGCCAACGAGGCCATGCGTGCGCGTGACAAGAACGCCGCGCCGCTCGGTTGCGGGCACGCGGTCACATGGCTGCAGTACGCCTATCTGCAATTGGGACGCTTCGCGGATGCACGCCGTCTCACCGACGGCTGCGCCGCGGAGATGAAATCTCATCCGACGATGCCCGAGCACGCGATGGGTCCGCAGAGCGCGCTCGACTCCGACAGCAGCTCGGCGGCTTCATTCGCGGAGATGCGTTCGCGGTACCTGATCGATTCCGGCGAATGGTCCGGACCTGTCGCGGCGATGCAGGTCAACGTCGAGAACCTGATCAGCGCGGAGTTCACGCGCGACTGGACCGACGCTTACGGCGCCGTCCGCTACGGCAAGCTCGAAGCCGCGACGGCCGCGATTGCCCGCTCGAAGGATTCGACGAAACGCTATGTCGCGGCGGTCAGCGCAGCTGGTATCGCGCCGGAAGATCCTGCGCAGCGCATGCCGATCATCGAACAGCAGCAACTCGACGGCCTGATGCTGCTGAAGCGCGGCCGCACCCAGGAAGGTGTCGCGCTGTTGTCCGAAGCCGCCGCCGGCGAGCGCGCGATCCCGATGGAGTTCGGTCCGCCATCGCTCGACAAGCCCGCGAACGAGCTGCTCGGCGAGGTGCTGCTCGAGCTCGCCCGCGCGAAGGAAGCCTGCGCGGCGTTCCAGGCGGCGCAGGTCATCGCGCCCGGCCGCGGCCAGTCGCTCATCGGGTTGTCGAAGTGCGCGCGCCAGCTCGGGAATAGTGAGCTTGCCGACAGCGCTGATGCCCGGCTCGCGAGAGTTCGCCTGCGCGAGGCGTTGGGGAAGCCGTAGTGGGTCGTAGAACACGAGGGGGTTTGCGGAGGTGCCAGTCGATGGGGAGTTGAGTACTAAAAACGGAGATATCTCTCGCCAAGATCGCCAAGATCGCCAAGGAAGAAATAAGGGCCGAAAGTTTGAGTGCTCAGAAGTCCGAACCTTCGAAGTCTGCTGTTCCGACCTTGGCGGTCTTGGCGGTCTTGGCGATCTTGGCGAGAGACATTTCCGAGTACCTGAGTTGCCCTACATCGGACCGCCCCGCGCCGTCCCTAGTCGAGTCGACTCAACCCACCTCCGCAAACAACGCGATGGTCTCCCACTCTTCGCCTGTCTACTCAGCCATAGTTGTGACATAAGTCCTGCCGCCCCCGACCTCCGTTGCCACAATCCCCGCGTCGAGAACGGGGATGCCAGTGTCCGAACGTTACGTGATGCCGGAAGCGGAGCAGGCCGAACGCGAGTTCGGTGTCGTGCGTCGCTGGTGGCAGTTTTCCCCGAGCTTCAATGTCGGCCCCTCGCGCTACGTGCCGGTCGTTCGCATGCATGACAGCGAGGTCGAGGGCGTCATGCTGCGTTGGGGACTGATTCCGGACTGGGCCGAAGCCGACGCGAGCAAAGCGTGCGCGGTCAGCGCGTCCATCTCGAGCGTGGAGCATGCGCCGGCGACGCGCGGCGCATGGGAGCTCGGGCGGCGTTGCATCGTGCCGATGTTCGGTTTCTACACGTGGCAGCAGACGGGGCAGGGACACCGCCAGCCGTTCTTCGTGCGTCTCGTGAATCGACCGGTGTTCGGCGTGGCGGCGGTGTGGGACCGGACCGAGTCCGAGGACGGCGATGACGTCATCGAGGGCTGCGCGCTCATCACGGTTTCGCCCAACCCGCTCCTGGCGGAGCTGCAGGGATCGTCGTCGCAGATGCCCGCGATCCTCGATCGGCGCGACTATGCGGTGTGGCTGACCGGTGCGCCCGCCGTTGCGCGCACCGTGCTCAAGTCGTTCCCCGCGCCGCAGATGATTGCCCACCCGGTCAGCCCCCGCATCAATTCCTTTCGCTACGACGACGAGCAACTGATCCGGCCGGTCCAGCCGGGAGGGAACAAATCGCACGCCATGTCGGTATGACAAGGAACGTTCCGATGTGGGGAAACGATGGATTCGCTGCGCTGCGTGCGCTTTGCCGGCCTGCTGGCGCTCTTGTCGGGCCTGGCCGCGTGCTCGAATGGCACGGGAAGCGTCGAGCAACGGGAACCGCCTCCCACCCAGGGTGCTGAAGACAGTTTCGCGATCGGCGGCAGCGTCGCCGGACTGGTCGGCAGCGGGCTCGTTCTACAGAACAACGGCGGGGGCAACCTGCCGGTCGCAGCCGACGGCTCGTTCGCTTTCGCCGAGCGCCTTGCCACGGGCGTGGCTTACAACGTCACTGTCCTCTCTCAACCTACATCACCATCGCAGTCGTGCACCGTGGCACGCGGCAGCGGCAGCGTCGGGAGCGCCGACATCTCCAATGTCGCGGTGACGTGCGCGACCGGGCAGTTCTCCATCCGCGGCACGGTTTCCGGGCTCACGGGCTCGGGCCTCGTGCTCCAGAACAACGGCGGGAACGACCTGCCAATCCCGGCCAACGGTGCGTTCTCGTTCGCCAATCGCCTCGCCGACGGCGAGACGTACACGGTGACCGTGCGCACGCAGCCCAGCGGTCAGAGCTGCGTCGTGCGCAACTCTTCCGGCACGATCCAAGGCGGGGATGCAAGCAACGTCGAGGTCGCGTGCAGCTCCAATGCATTCACGATCGGCGGGCGCGTCACGGGCCTGTCGGGCTCGGGTCTGACCGTGCGGCTCAATGGCGGCAACGAGCTGGCGATCGTCGACAACGGTGCGTTTGCGTTCGAGACGTCTTTGCAGGCTGGCGCCACGTATGAAGTGACCGTGCGCCGGCAGCCGACGAATCCGACGCAGGCCTGCACCGTCAGCAACGGTTCCGGCACCGTTGGGAGCGGCAACGTGACCAACGTTGCGATCAATTGCCAGAGCAGCAACTTCAGGGTCGGCGGCAGCGTCAGCGGTCTCGCGGGTACGGGACTGGTCTTGCAGCTCAATGGCGATGGCGACCTGCCGATCGGCGGCAACGGCACCTTCACGTTCGAGTCCCAACTGGCGAGTGGCGCTCAGTATCGCGTGAACGTGGCGCAGCAGCCGTCGAATCCGACTCAGGTGTGCACGGTCGCCAGCGGCTCCGGCACGATCGGCAGCACCAACGTCACCAACGTGCGTGTGACGTGCGCTTCGACCACGTTCTCGGTCGGCGGCACGGTCATCGGACTGCAGGGCTCCGGCCTGGTCCTGCAGAACAACGGCGGGGACGATCTCGCGGTCGGCGACAACGGTTTGTTTACGTTCCGCTCCGAGCTGGCCAGCGGCGCGAGCTACAACGTCACGGTCCGCACGCAGCCGTCGGATCCGAATCAGGCGTGCACGGTAACGAACGCGCGCGGCACGATCGGCAGCGGCGACGTCGGCAACATCGTCGTGAGCTGCAACGCCAGCGACTTCTCGGTCGGCGGCACCGTGCGGAATCTGGAAGGTACGAACCTGGTCCTGCGCAACAACGGGGGCGACGACCTGCGGATCGACGCCAGCGGCACCTTCGCATTCGACACGGCATTGCCGAGCGGTGCGAGCTACAACGTGACGATTGCGAGGCAGCCGGGCGATCCGTCGCAGACCTGCACGGTCTCGAACGGCTCAGGGTTCGTCGGCGACGGCAACGTGACGAGCATCGTCGTCGATTGCGAGACACGCGACTTCAGCGTCGGTGGTCGCGTCACGCACCTGCGCGGGCTGGGCGGTCTCGTCATTCAGAACAACGGCGGCGATGACCTGCAGATCGGAGCGGAGGGCCGGTTCACATTCCCGACCCGGCTGCCCGAGGGTTCGCCCTATAACGTCACGATCGAACGGCAGCCGTTGTTCGGCCAGTGCGAGGTGCGGCACGGCTCCGGCACTATTCGCAACAAGAACATCGATGACGTCGAGGTCCGCTGCGACGACTAGCGCGACGCAGACTGGATCCCGGACATGTAGTACATATACTGCATGTCCGCCCGGCTCACCCTGTTGCTCATCGCAGTCCTTGAACTGCCGTCGCTCGCATTCGCGCAGGCCGAAGAAGAGGTCGTAACCGCGATCCGCGGCCGGCTCGACGCAGTCGGACGCAACGACATCGCGGCCTGGTCCAAATTCGTCGCCGACGACATGATGGCGCCGCTCGAAGGCGCGGTGCGCTCGAAGCAGGGCTGGATGCGCATGCACGAGTCCTGGCCGCGCGAAGTCACTTATGGCTACGGGCCGCTCCAGGACGTCAAGGTGCGGATCAACGGCGACACTGCGATCGTCACGTTTCATGCGCAGCAGCTCACGACGGTCGGCGGGCAAACCACATCCGCTCACAAGTGGCAGATCGAGACGCACGTGCGCCGCGACGGCCGCTGGCAGTTGCTTGGCGTAGCGGACGGTCTCATCCCTTCCGAGCCGACGGTGGCGAAGATCGACCCATCGCTGCTCGCTGCCTACGCGGGCGAATACGAATGGGCGCCGACGCTGATCTCGAAGATCGAGCCCCGCGGCGACCGCCTGTTCGAGCAGTTCGCCGGCGGTACGGGCGAATGGCTGCCGGAAAACGCCACGACATTCTTCGTGCCCGGTGAAGCGGCGGGCGGGGATTCCTCGCGGATGATCTTCGTCAGGGACGCCAGCGGTCGCGTCACTCACTACATCTATCGCGCGCTGGGCGAGACCGATCGCATCGTGAAGAAAATAAAGTAGGGCGGGCAGCATGCGCAGACTCATCGTGACGATTGCGGCCGCGGCTTTCGCTGCCGGCGCCTGGGCACAGGTCACGAAGCTCCAGACCTCGGTCCTGCATCGGCCGACGTTCGTGGACGCGGACTTCGGGCAGATCGCCGCATCCCTGAGCGATCTCACCAGCCGCACCTTCGAGCTCGAGCCGGGTGTGTGCGCGCAGGTCACCGCCAGCTGGGACAAGCCGATGTCGACCGAAGAGTTCTACCAGGCGTTCCTGGGCATCGCGCGTTCGCTCGGCTATGTGGTCGCGGAGCAGGGTCTCGTTACGAAGATCTCGCTCGCGCCCGACACGCCGAAGGATCCGCCGCCGCCGTGCCGCCACTATCCCTTCGCAACCGGAAATCAGAAATGATCAGAGTGTTCGTCTGCGCGTGCCTCGTTTTCGTCAGCGGGATTGCGACGGCTGCGGAGTCGGCCGCGCCGCGGACGCTGTACCTGGTCCGGCACGGCGCGTACGTGGCCGATCGCAACGCGGATCCGAAGTTCGGTCCCGGACTGACGCCGCTGGGCATTTCGCAGGCGCGTCTCATTGCTGCTCGTCTCAATGGCAGCGGGGTGACGTTCGATTCGATGACTTCGAGCACGCTGCTGCGCGCGAGAGAGACTGCAGCCGTGATGCACGAGACCCTCGCGAAGGTCCCGCTCGGACAGTCGCCGCTCATCAGCGAGTGCACGCCACCGGTATTCGAAGAGGCGACGGGCGAGACCGCGCGCGAGCGGTCGGAGTGCGCAAAACAGCTGGACCAGGCCTTCGCGCAATACTTCACCGTTGCCAAGGGCGCCCAGCGCAACGACATCCTGGTCGCGCACGGAAATGTGATTCGTTATCTCGTGGTGAAGGCGCTGAAGGTGGATCCGCGCTCGTGGCTCGGCATGTCCGTCGCGCACGCGAGCCTGACGATCATCCAGGTGCAGCCGGACGGCTCCATGAAAGTCCTCGCCGTGGGCGACAGCGGGCACATTCCGAGCCCGCTGCTGAGCTGGGGCGACGCGAGCGATCGGCAGCTCGTGATTCCCAAGAGATTTTGACATTCTTCTTCCTGCTTATTCTCTGCGCCAAACTGCACTGAGAGAAGAAAAAGAAATTGACAGGATTAACAGGATTAACAGGATTGAGAATCGAACAGGTGCACTCTTCAATCCTGTTAATCCCGTTAATCCTGTCTATTCTCTTTTTCTTACTTCTTGGAAGAGCCGGAAGAAGAAATTGACAGGATGAACAGGATGAACAGGATGGAAGAGGATGCGGGGTCACGAGATGAGTTCTTCCATCCTGTACATCCTGTACATCCGGTCCCTTCTCATTCTTCTCAATGCGGTGTTTCCTGCGGCGTCAGCGCGGCAGGATTCACTTCGCTCTTCGCCAGCGCGGTCAGGTCCGCGTCGAACTCCTTGTCGCTGACGGCGCAGCCGTGGAACAGCGCCGCCTGCTCGGGCAGGCCCAGCACCTTCGCGTGAGCCGCAATCGTTCCGTAGCTCGCGATCAGGTAGTGAACCATGTGCTGCAGCGTCGCGACCAGCACGACGTCGCGCATGTTGGTCGTGCAGTTCTCGGCAACGCGGCTGGCCTCGTGCACGAACGCGCGCATGACCGGATTGCGATGGCTGCGAGCTTCCTCGCCGGGCTCCAACAGACGCTCGTGCTCCGCGGTGCGCCGGCGGAGTGCTGCGACGTACTGACTCACGCGCTCCGCGAGCGGGCCGTTGAGCAGCGTTACGAAAATCTCGTCGACGAGCGCGCAGCCCTGCAACTCGGCGCTGCGCAGATCGCGCAGCTCGGCGCGGTAAACGGCATGCATGCTGTCGATCGCGGATGAGCCGCCGAGCCCGGCGCGGATCCGCAACCATTGCTCATTGAGTGCTTCACGGGGCGATTTCGAGCCACCGGTGGGGGCGGGCGTCTCGCTCGCGGATTCGTCTTCGCGGTTGCGTCGGAACAGGCGAGTGCTCATAGCGATCTCCTAACCTTCTTCGCGCGCGGGCTCGACCGAGACCTCGGTGCGAGGCTCGACGTCGGTGTTGTAAATCATGCGGTACAGCTTCCAGTCGTTACCGACGCGCCGCCAGACGTGCAGGTACTTTCCCTCTTCGACGTCCAGGCCACGGCGCACGTTGCGGACCACGTAGCGACCTTCCTCGACGGCGAGATCGTCGCGCACGATCGTCATCTGCGTGTCCGTGTCGTACGAGACGCGCTGATTCATGCTGTCCTGGAGAAAGGCTTCGATGTCTTTCTTGCCGGTGACCTTGGGGCCGTGTTGCGGCAGGATTTCCGCGTCGTCGGTGAACAGCGCGACGCAGCCGGCGAGATCGTGACGGGTGAAGGCCTGTTCCCAGGCCCCGGTGACGCTGTCGGGCAAGGTGCCGCCGCGGGAGCAGCCTGCCAGCGCCGCGACGCACAAGATTGATGCCACAACAGTAGTGCTGGTACGCATCGCACTCCTCCTGGCAACACCGATGGCCGCGAGCTTAGTCCCTTGCATGCGCGATGGCTATTTCGCATTCGGCTACACTGCGCGCCGCCGGGATCGGAAGGAAAATCATGAAGATCGAGTGTGAGCCGATTGGTTACGTGCAGGCTGTGCGTCCGCATGCGGAAGACGATTTCTGGGGCGGCGAAGAGGCGCGTATCGCGCTCGCTGGCGGTTTTGCAGCCGAGGCGCTGCAGGGCCTGGCGGAGTTTTCGCACATCGAAGTGCTGTTCTATTTTCACCAGGTCGATCCGGCGAAGATCGTCGCCGGTGCGCGCCACCCCCGCAACAACCTGCAATGGCCGGCGGTCGGAATCTTTGCCCAGCGCGGCAAGAATCGGCCGAACCGCCTCGGCAGCACGATCTGCCCGCTCGTGCGCGTCGACGACCGCACGCTTGTCGTGCGTGAGCTCGATGCGATCGATGGCACGCCGGTGCTCGACATCAAACCGGTGATGAGCGAATTCCTGCCGCGCGCCGCTGTGCGCCAGCCGGCGTGGTCGCAGGAACTGATGAGCCAGTACTGGCTGAAGAAATAGCAGATCAGGAGAGCAGCGGCGTCATCTGCGGATCGCCCTTCTGCATCGCCCGCCGGTACGCGGGACGCTCGCCGATGCGCTGCAGATAGGCCAGCACGTTCCGGTTGCCGGAGATGTCGCGCGGTACGAATGCGCGCATCGTCGTCAGCGGGAACAGCATGATGATGTCCGCGGCGGTGAACTCGGCGCCGGCGAAGTAGGGCGCCGCGCCGAGGCGCTCCTCGACCATCTTCCAGGTCCGCTCGCAGCGCTCGCGCGCGATGCGCGTGCGCGGCGTTTCGTCCGGGCTCGGCTTGATCGCACCGGCGAACTGCACCGGCATCATCGAGCCGTTTGCGAAATGAAACCAGAACAGGTAGTCGGCGTAGTTCGGCGCGTCCGGCCGCACTGCCAGCCGGCCTTTGCCATGGCGCGCGATGATGTACTCCATGACCGCGCCGGATTCCGCCAGCACCGTCGTGCCATCCGTGATCACGGGCGCGGTGCCGAACGGATGCAGCGCCTTGAATTCGGGCGGCGCGAGCCGCGTGACCGGGTCGCGCTGGTAGACCTTGAGCTCGTACGGAATCGAGAGCTCTTCGCACAGCCAGACGATGCGTTCGGACTGCGAGATGCCCAGGTGGTGGACAGTCAGCATGAGTGCCCCCGGAAGCGGTCGAGCGGTTTTTTTAGTCTTTGATAATCGTATCGCGCAGGCGATGCGTGTCGAGCGACGGACCGCGGAAGCGCACGTGCAGCTCCTGGGTCTTGTAGTCGATGACGAGCACATCCAGCAGGCCCAGCACATCCATCCCCAGCAGCAGTGCGGGCTCTTTCGTCAGCTGCCAGTGATTGAAGATCTCGGTGTCGGTGAAGGTCACGCGCACGCCGCTGATCGTCGCGCGGCCGAACTTGATCGGCGGCGTCGGGATGCTGTCGCCTTTCTCCACGTCGAGCGTGACGCCGATGATCTCTTCCTGTTGCCAGTCGCGCTGACGCCGGTTCAGGGCCGTGCGCAGGGCCTGGTTGCCGATCGTCCGCTGAGCGCCGGTGTCGATGACCGCCGTCGTGGGCACTGAGCCGATGTTCGTCTTGAACGACAGCAGCTGGCCGCGTGTCAGCTTCAGCGGAATCTTGCTCATGCCGACGCCGGGTCGCTCGCTGCGTGAAGTGGAGATCTCGATGCGGTCGCGGCGAAAGTCGATGAAGATGCGCTTGTCGCCGAGCGCTTCGTTGCCGAGCACGCCGTCGGCGCCGCCGAAGACGTCGGGTACGATCGGCAGTCGCGTCGACTTCATCAGCAGGTCGCCGACCTCGATCTGCTGCACATCGACGGTCGACACGTCGCTCGAGCCCGTGACGCCGTGAACACGCATCGTGGAAGCCTGCATCGGAATCTGCAGGGCGCGCGCGACGCGAGGGAGAAGCGCGGAGCGAGTGGCGCCAGTATCGAGCACTAGCCGGAACGGACCCTTGCCGTTGATGAAAACCGGCGCCCAGATGCGGCCGATGCTGTCGCGCAAAGTCGGCGCGACGTAGCGCGGCTGCGGCGCTTCGACCAGGACTTCATCGATGATCGGATCGAGATCCCGCAAGCCGGGCGGCTTCGTACTCGGAACGACTTCACCGCCGGGCGGCGGCTGCGTCGGGGATTGCGGCGGTTCCTGTTCGGCGGCGCGTCCGGCCGCCGCTGCGCTCAGCAGCACGGCAGCCAACAGAAATCCGCTCCGGATGGACATCGAACCCCCACGACGCTCCCCGGCATGCATCGTGATCTATCGTGCGCGACACGTCTAGCGGCTCTGGCCGTTCCTGCTCAGGGATTCCGTTGCGCCCGGGGCGACTGTGAGACAAATCTTGCGAATTTCAGCGGCATGCGCCTTTCTGCCAGGCGAGGAAGCGGTTGTTGGATTGCCCGAACAGGTCCAGCGCACGCTCGATGCTCCAGGCGCGCTCCTCGAGCGACCCGGCATCCCATTCGCTGCGCGGCGTCGCGAAGAAATCGCCGCCGTAGATGTGGATCGCGCCGGTGAGTTGCTCGATCGGATTCGCGACCGAGTGCACGACTTCGAGCGGCAGCGTCACGACGTCGCCGGTCGACAGCGATGCCGCTTTCGTCGCGGCGATGCGGCCTCGCTGCCGTTCCCAGAAGATGTTGTCCTCGCGTCCGGAATAGATGCCGATGACGCTCCACATCCTGTGTTCGTGCGGCAGCAATTGCATGAGCGGGGCCCAGACGATGTTGAGGATCGTGAGGTCGGACGAGCGATAGAGCGTTTGAATGCCGCCCTTCTGTGGTTCGCCCACAGCCGCGAGCACAGAGCGTGGATCCGACATCGCGCGATTCACGACCTCACGAATCGCTGCCTGCTTGTCGGCGGCCGCTTCCTGATTCGCGCGCCGGCATTCTTCGACGAAGGATTCAATGTCGAACCGCAGTGTCCGCCGCACGGACGCGGACGCGGATTCGGCGAGGGCGCTGGACGCCGCGAGTGCAACTCCCGCTCCGACGAGCATTTCGCGGCGCGAGAGGGTTCCCGATGTCGTTTTCATGCAAGGCTCGAAGTTGCTGGTGTGGGGGGACTGTCGCGTTTCGCGTCACGCCGCCTCCAGTCCGAAATCTGGACCTCGTCTGTGGAATAATCCGGCGCTCTGTCCCGATGGAGGATGATCGGTGAACTTTCCAGCTGCCCGCTTGCGATGGTCGATGCTTTCTGCCGTGCTCGCTCTCACGTCGCTGCACGCTGCGACGGATCCGAAGCACGATGAAAGCGACAAGAAGGAAGACGCCGCTCCGAAGAGCCTTTCGTCCCTGCACCTGTCGGACGAAATGCGCGTGACGCAGGGCTCGGCGAGCATCGGCGGCAAGAAGACGGCGTACCAGGCCGAGACGGGCGTCATGGTCGTGTACGTGACCGATCCTCAGGACGACGATCCGCCGCAGCCGGCAGAAGGAGAGAAGCCGCCGCCGCAGCCGCCCGAGGTCGGCATGTCGTACGTCGCGTATTTCAAGGGCGACAAGCCGGACCGCACGCGGCCGATCACGTTCCTGTTCAACGGCGGACCCGGGTCGTCGACGGTATGGCTGCACATGGGCGCGTTCGGACCGAAGCGCGTGCGGACGACGAACGATACGCACAGCCCGGCGGCGCCGTATCGCGTCGTCGACAACGAGTACAGCCTGCTCGACGTGAGCGACCTGGTGTTCATCGATGCTCCCGGCACCGGCTTCGGACACCTGCGCGGCGCGGACAAGGAGAAAGCGTTTTATGGCGTCGATCCCGACGCGCACGCCTTCTCCAACTTCATCGTCGAGTTCCTGTCGCGGCACGGCCGCTGGAACTCGCCGAAGTATCTGTTCGGTGAAAGTTACGGTACGACGCGCGCCGCAGTGCTTGCCTACCAGTTGCAGAACAACAAGTCGCTCGATCTGAACGGCGTGATTTTCCTGTCGCAGATCCTGTGTTTCGACAACAGCGCGGATGCGCCGCAGTTCAATCCGAGCATCGATCAACCGTACGTGCTGGCGTTGCCCACGTACGCGGCGACTGCCTGGTATCACAAGAAGCTGCCGAATCCGCCGGCGGAGCTCTCGCCGCTCCTGCGCGAAGTCGAACAGTTTGCTGTCGGCGAATACGCGGCCGCGCTGATGGCCGGCCCGAGATTGCCGGCGGAGCAGCAGCATGCGATCGCGGTCAAGCTGCACAACTACACGGGGCTGCCGGTCGACTACATCGAACGCGCGAGCCTGCGCATCAATGTCGGCGAGTTCAACAAGACGCTGCTCGGCGATGAGCTGACGGCCGGGCGTCTCGATACGCGCTTCTCCGGGCCGACGCTGGATCCGATGAGCAAGGAAGCCGAGTACGACCCGCAGTCCTCCGCGATCTCTTCGGCGTACGTCTCGGCGTTCAATGACTACGTGCGCAACACGCTGCAGTTCGGCGATCGCAGGACCTACAAGGAAGGCATCGACAACTACAACTCGTGGGACTACCTGCATCAGCCGCCCGGCTCGCCGTACAAGATCCCGGGCGCGACCAACGTGATGCCGGACCTCGCCACCGCGATGAAGCAGAATCCGAATCTCAAGGTGCAGCTCAACGCCGGTTACTTCGACCTGGCGACACCGTACTTTGCGGCGGTCTACGAGTTGCAGCAGCTGCCGATCCCGCGCGCGCTCCAGAACAACATCGAGATGCACTTCTACGAGTCGGGGCACATGGTGTACGCGCACGAGGAAGACATGAAGGCGCTGCACGACAATGTCGCGGCCTTCATCGAGAAGAACGGTCAGGGTGGCGGTTAGCCCGACCGCCGGGTCGCAAGCGAATCGAGCAACTTCGCGAGCGCATCGTGATCGACGGGCTTGACCAGATGCCCGTCGAATCCGGCTTGCTTCGAGCGGCGGCGATCCTCGTCCTGGCCCCAGCCCGTCAGTGCGATCATCACGATACCGTTGCCCCACGACTCGCTGCGCACGCGCCGGCAGACCTCATGCCCGTTGAGCTTCGGCAGGCCGATATCGACGAGCGCCACGTCCGGGCGCTCCCGTTCGAGCGCCGCGAGCGCCTCGATGCCGTCGTGGGCTGTGAAGGTTTCGTGGCCAAGTAGCTCCAGCAGCATCTTCAGCGACACGGCTGCATCCTGGTTGTCGTCGACCACCAGCACGCGCCGGCGCACGCTCGTCAGTCGTGCGCTGTCCGGTGGAGACTCCGCGCGCACGGCGGCCGAACCAGTCAGCACCGGCAGGCGCACGAGAAACTCGCTGCCTTGTCCCGGACCTGCGCTGCGTGCATCGACGGAGCCGCCATGCATCGCGACGAGCTGGCGTACCAGCGTGAGCCCGATGCCGAGTCCACCGTGCGCGGGCAGGAGCGAGGGGCCCAGCTGGGTGAACATGTCGAAGATCGCGTCGAGCTTGTCCGGCGCGATACCGATGCCCGAGTCGCGGATCGACACGACCACGTGGTCGCCGCTGCGCTGCGCCGCAAGCCGGATCGTGCCGTGAGAGGGTGTGTACTTGTACGCGTTGTTGAGCAGATTGCCGAAGACCTGTGCGAGACGTGCGGGATCGGCGCGAAGCACCACGGGTTCGTCCGGCAACAGCACCTCGAGTCGGTGCCCCGCCGCGTCAGCCAGCGGCTGCGCTGACTCGACTGCGTGCTGGATGACGGTTGCCAGCTCCACGTCGGCGATGCGCAGCTCCAGTCTGTCGTGCGTGACGCGATTGAGATCGAGCAGATCGTCGACCAGCCGCACCAGCTGTCGCACCTGACGTTCGATTGTCTCGCGCGCGCGTTGCAGCGTGGTCGCGTCGCCATCCGTGCGCTTGAGAACCTCGAGCATGTTCGACAGCGGAGCCAGCGGATTGCGCAGCTCGTGCGCGAGCGTGGCGATGAACTCGTTCTTGCGGCGATCCGCCTCGCTCAGATCAGCCGCCAGTCTGCGCAGATCGTCCTGCATGCGGCGCTGTTCCGCTTCGACCCGCTTGCGTGCGGTGATGTCCCGGACGATCTTCGAGGCGCCGACGATGGCGCCGCTCTCGTCCTTGATCGGCGAGATCGTCAGCGAAACGTGGATGCGCTCGCCGTCGCGACGCACGCGCTCGGTCTCGAAATGCTCGATGCGCTTGCCGGCACGGATGTTGGCGATGATGTGATCTTCCTCGGCGATGCGGTCGGCAGGAATGACGAGAGAGATGTGGCGACCGGTCGCATCGCTTGCCGGATGGCCGAACACGCGCTCGGCGGCCGCGTTCCAGCTCTGCACGATGCCGTCGAGCGACTTGCTGATGATGGCGTCTTCGGAGGACTCGACGATCGAGGCGAGCATGCGCGCGGCCTGCAGCTGCCGCGATTTCTCGCGCTCGAGGAGGCGATGCTGAGTGACGTCGCGGAAGATGAGGACGCAGCCCGAAACATTGCCGAGCTCGTCGCGGATCGGAGCTGCGCTGTCGTCGATCGGATGCTCGTTGCCCGCCTTGTCGATGAGCAGCGTGTGATTCGCCAGGCCTACGACGACCCCTTCGCGCAACGCGCGCGTCGCAGGGTTCGTCACCGGCTGCCGCGAATCCTCGTTGACGATCTGGAACACGCGATCGAGCGCTTGTCCCTGCGCGGCTTCCTGCGACCAACCCGTCAGCGCGGCGGCTACGTCGTTCAGATACGTTACGCGCGCTGCCAGGTCCGTCGTGATCACGCCATCGCCGATGCTGCGCAGAGTCACGCGGAGCAATTCGCCGCGCTCGATCGAGCGACGTTGCGCAGCGCGGGCGGCGTGGCCGAGCCAGATGATGATTGCGGAGGTGAACAGGTAGGCGGCCAGGCCGACCCGGTTGATCCACATGTCGAGGCCAAGGTTGCCGCGCGGCGGAATGAACAGATAAGCGCTGGCAATGTAGCCGAGCAGCGTGACGGCGATCGCCGGACGCGGGCCGCCGATCCAGACCGCGAGGGCGATAGCGCCGAACAGCGTGACGAGAGGCAGCGAGTCTCCCATCAATGGATCGAGCAGCCAGCGCACCGCCAGCGCGGCCACGAGCGCGACAATGGAAAATACGGCTGCGGAGATCTTGCGGTCCACGATCGCCATGAGTTTACCCAACCCCGTCATGGCTCGTGAACGCTGTGGCAAATACGGGGTGCGTCTGCAACACCGGGTCATCCATTTTTTGCAAAGACCACCTCTACGGGCGGATCGGGCCTTGCTTTCTCATAGCGCCTTCTTCTTGCGCGCACCCAGCTTGCCGGCCGCGGCCGCTTTCAGCAGACGCTGAAACGTGGGGCATTCAATGTGGCTCGGTGCACGGCAGTTGACGGCATGCCGCAGGCCGTCGCGCATCGCCGTAAGCTCTTTGATGTTCTTGTCCAGATCATCCGCTTTAGCCGCGAGCAGCTGTTTGTCGATGCGTGGTTTGCCATTGCCCGCGAAAAGCTGCGCCATCTCGTCCAGTGAAAACCCGGACGCGCGCCCGAGCGCGAGCAGCGCCAGGCGCTCTACGACGCGCGCATCGAACAGGCGGCGCAGGCCGCGCCGGCCGATCGAAGCGATCAAACCCTTTTCCTCGTAGTAGCGCAGCGTCGAGGCGGGCACCCCGGAGCGCCGGGCAACCTCGGTGATATCCAGCGGCTTCATGAACTTGACCTCAAGTCGACTTCAAGTGGCAGAGTGAGTCCAACGGTGTTCGAAGGCAAGTGAGGAGACGAACGTGGCGGCCACGCAGGTGCGGGACGAGGATCAGGCGAAGCGTTGGAACGGCAGCGCGGGATGCGCGTGGGTCGAGGCACAACAGATGCTCGACCGGACGCTGCAGCCGTTCGAGGATCTGCTCATTGCGGAAGTCTCGGCGAGCGGCGCGCAGCACGTGCTCGACGTCGGTTGCGGGACGGGCAGTATGTCGCGCGCGATCGCGCGGCTGGTGGGCGATCAAGGGACGTTGGTCGGCGTCGACATTTCGGAGCAGATGATCGACGCCGCGCGCATGCTCGGCGAAGAGGCACATTCACCGGCAACGTTCATCTGTGCCGATGCCCAGAAACATCCGTTCGGTGGGCAGAAATTCGACCTGATCGTGTCGCGCTTCGGCGTGATGTTCTTCGAGGATTCAGTGCAGGCGTTCGTCAACCTGCGGGCCGCTGCGGCCGACGGCGCGAGCCTGCGCTGCATCGTCTGGCGCAGTCCCGCCGAGAATCCGTTCATGACGGCAGCCGAGCGCGCCGCGGCGCCGCTGCTACCGAATCTTCAGCCACGTCGTCCGGATGCGCCGGGCCAGTTCGGTTTCGCGGACGACAGGCGCGTTCGCTCCATCCTGCAGGAGAGCGGCTGGAACCAGATCGACATCCGTCCGATCGACGTCACGTGCACGCTCCCCGAGAAAGAAATCACGCGCTACGGCACCCGCTTCGGGCCGGTCGGCATCGCGCTCCAGCAGGCGGATGCGCAGACGCGCGCGCAAGTTGCCACGACGGTCCGTGCAGCATTCGATCCCTATGTGCACGGACCCGAAGTGCGCTTCACCGCATCCTGCTGGATGATTGCCGCGCGAGCTACTTGATCGTGGCGATCTGATGGAACATGTCGACGTGTCCCATCATCGCGTCGACGATGCCTGCGACCTTGGGGTTGGTCGAATCCACGACGTAGTACTCGTCCGGTGCATGTGCGCCGGAGCCGTGGCCGAATCCAAAGTGGCCCGCTGGCAGAGACAGCGGCGCCGCGGTGAACACGGCGCCGGGCCATGAGCCTGCGAGTCGCGGGTTGAGCGTCGCCTTGATGCCGGCGCGCTGGTAGGTCGCCAGCTGTGCGCGAATGATGCGGCTGTCTTCGGCGGTTTCCGTCGGATCGTAGCCGCCGCTGACGTTGACTTCGACGTCGTTGAAGCCGTGCTTGTCGAGATGCGCACGCAGCTTCTTCACCGCCTCGTCACGCGTCTGGTTCGGCACCAGCCGCAGGTCGAGCTTGGCCACGGCGCGTCCCGGGAGAATCGTCTTGCCGCCCGGTCCGGTGTAGCCGGCGACGAGGCCCTCGATGTTCACCGTCGGTTGCGAGGCAAGCCGCTCGAGCGCCTGCGCGTACGGCAGATCATCGATCCAGCGATTCACGCCCAGCTGCTTCTTCGTCTGTTCTTCGCTGCCGTTGCGCGCGAGCTCGGCGATCAGGTCTTTCTCGCGCTGCGAGAGCGGGCGCACGTTCTCGAACCAGCCCTCGATCGTCGGCGTATTGCCATCCGGCGTGACCAGCGAGTCGAGCGCATGCACGAGACGCCAGACCGGCGAGTCGACGCTGGCTTTCTGGCTGGAGTGAATGTCGCCTTTCGGACCGCGGCCCCACTTCGCACCGCTCGCAACCAGCTCCAGCTCGATGACGCCTTTCGAGCCGAGGTTGACGGCGACATTGCCGTTCATGTCCTGCCAGCTCGCGGGAATGTACACGCCCTCGGCCTTTTTCAGCGCCGCGAACACTTCGGGGCGCTGCACGATCTGGTGGAAATGCGGCGAGCCGATTTCCTCTTCGCCCTCGCACACCAGTACGAGGTTGACCGGCAGCTTCGCCTTCGCGGCGCGCACCGCATGCAGTGCGGAGAGCACCGTCGCTTCCGGACCTTTCTGATTCACGGCGCCGCGGCCGACCACAGCGCGTCCGAATCCCGGCTTGTCGACGATGCGTGCTTCGAGCGGCGGCGAAGTCCACTCGGCGGGATCGAATTGCTTGACGTCGTACATGAAGTACAGCGCGAGCGTGCGCTTCGCGCCGTTGTCCATCGTCGCGAAGACGCCCGGATGGCCGTCGGTCGGCACGATCGTAGCGGTGTCGAAGCCTGCTTCGCGCGCGAGGTTTGCCATGTATTCGGCGCCTTCTTTCATGCTGCGATTCTCGGCAGCGATGGAGGGCAGGGCGATCCAGTCCTGCAGGCGTTTGACGGCGGCGTCGCGACCGGCTTCGGCAGCTTTGCGAATTGCAGGGTAGCGTTCGGCTGCTGCCGACGCGGCGTTCGGGCCGAAGACCATTGCGCTCGCGCTCGCGAGCGCGGCGGCGGTCAGGAACTCGCGACGATCAAAGTTGTTCGGCATTGCTGTTCTTCCTCATTCGGGCCGGATGTCGTGGGGGGTCAATTCTGCGAGGGTCCTGCTTCGGTGCGCAACGCCTCGACCATGAAATCGACGAACGTGCGGACCTTGAGCGTCCGCTTGCCCGCGGGCGAATACAGCAGAGAGATCGGGCGGGCCGGCGGAGTGTAAGCGGGCAGCACCCGAACCAGACGGCCGGCGCTCACCTCATCGGCCAGCAGCAACGCGGGTTGCATGATGATGCCCGCTCCCTGCACGGCCGCGTTCTTCAGCGCCTGGCCGCTGTTGATCGTCAGCCGGCCTTGCACTTTTACGGTCTCGGTTCGCTTGCCCCGGGTCAGACGCCATGCATCTTTGCGCCGCCAGTACGCGAAGCTCAGGCAGTCGTGCGCTTCGAGATCCCTGGGTTTGCGCGGCGTGCCGCGGCGCTCGAGATAGGCGGGCGACGCGCACAGCCACATCTGGTAGCGGCCGAGCTCGCGGCCGATCAGGGCGGGATCGTTGCGCTTCGCGACGCTGACCGTCAGGTCGAATCCTTCTTCGACGAGGCGGACGTCGCGGTCCGCGAGCATGAGATCGATCGAGACCTGCGGATACAGTTTCAGGTAGCGCGCGACCAGCGGTGCGATCACGTGCGCGCCGAGAGAGACTGTCGCGTGGACCCGCAGCAGGCCGCGCGGTTCGCTCGCCATTTCCTCGGCGGCGGATTCCGCTGCAGCAACCGCTGCGAGCGCCTGGCGCGCGCGCTCCAGGTAAAGTTTGCCGGTCTGGGTCAGCGCCTGTCGCCGCGTGGTGCGCTCGATGAGCGGCCCGCCGAGCCGCTTCTCCAGCATGCGAATGTGCTTGCCGACCATCGTGGCGGAAATGCCCATCGCCGCGGCAGCGGCCGTGAAGCTGCCGGTCTCGGCGACGGAGACGAAGACCTGCATGCTGGTCAGCCGGTCGGCCATTGCGCACTCCGGGTTCGAACTGAAATCACCGCGGGCCAGTTTATCAGCGGCGCATAGGGCCTCAGCATGACGGCCATGAACACCCATCACGAACTGCGCCGCGCCGGACTGCAATTGCTCGAGAAGCTTCATGGCGGTCACGCCGGCGCCGCGATGGTCGCGGAGATGAAGGACGTGTGTCCCGCGTTCGCCGATATGACGATCGAGTGGGCGCTCGGCGGCATCATGGCGCGGCCCGGTCTCGACCTGATCACGCGCGAGCTGATCCTCGTGGCGTCATGCGTGACGATGGGTCACGCGGTGCCGCAGCTACTGGCCCACACGGAGGCGGCGCTGAAAGTCGGGGCGACGAAGGAACAAATCGTCGAAACGATCCTCCAATTGACGTTCTATGCCGGCGGCCCGGCGGTGCGCAACTCGCTGGTCGCGGTGCAGGAGATCTTTGCCCGACAGGAGTAACGATGAGCGCATCGAGCACGATCATTCGCAAGGAGCTGCTGACCGCGGCGATCGCAGGACGCAAGGACGTGGCGCGGGTCGAGATCAAGCAGATCGAACTGGCGCCGGCGCAGCGAACGGGTCTGCACAGTCATCCCTGCCCGGTGGTCGGCTACGTCGCGCACGGCTCGATCCGCTTTCAGGTCGAGGGACAGCCCGCGCAGCTGCTGACCGAGGGCAGCGCATTCTTTGAGCCGGCGGATGCCACGGTCGTGAGCTTCGACAATGCTGCGGGCGACGCGACCGCGACGTTCGTCGCGTTCTATTTGCTCGGTCCCGACGATCGGAAGATCATTGAGATGCACGAATAACAACTCTCAGCGGGGATAAGAAAATGACTGGCGTCTCTTCGCGCGCGCTCATCGGACTGGGTGCGCTGCTCGCATTGGGTATGGCGGCGGGCGCGTATGTGCTCGGATATCAGGCGAAGCAGATCGGCGGCAACCGCCAGAGCATCTCTGTCAAAGGTCTGGCGGAGAAGCCCGTCAAGGCAGATGTGGCCGAGTGGACCGTCGGTGTGCACGTGACGGGCGCAACGCGCGCAGAAGCATTGCAGAAGTCGCGCGCCGCGCTACCTGATCTTAAGCAGTTTCTCGCCGCGCATGGATTCGACCCGAACGTCATGAAGGATTCGCCCGAGCGCGTGAGCGAATACTCCGTCGAGAAGCAGATGCCGGATGGGCGCGTGCGCAGTGTGCCGCAGGGCTACCAGTCCTCTCAGGACATCGTTCTGACGAGCCCCGACCTGCCGAAAATCGAGACTGCCTACCGCGCTATCGTGCAGTTCGAGGCGGAAGGGCACCCGGTGACCTATGAGAAACCGCTGTATCTGGTGTCGAACCTGGAAGAAGTGAAGATGTCACTGATCGGCGCAGCCACCGACAATGCCAGAGTGCGCGCCGGCGAGTTCGCCAAGCACGGCGGCGTCGAGGTCGGCGACATGCGCACGGCTTCGCAAGGCTCTTTCTATATTCTGCCGGTCGGCGCCAGCACGGACGCGGACGACTACGGCTACGGCGGCACATACGACAAGAGCACGATCGACAAGATCGCGCGGGTGGTCGTCACCATCGAGTACGGAATCGAGCACTGACGCGAGCGCTATGCCCACGCTTTCATCAGGATTCGCCGGATGCTCTCGACGCCGTCCGGCAGATCCTGAGTGAGGCCGAGCGCCTTGGATGCTTCGAAGCTCGAGCGCGCGACGGCATCGATGGCTTCGAGTGTGCCGCCCGCAGCCGAGATCGTCGTCGGCAGTCCCAGTTCCCGGATCATGGCTTCCAGCCGGTCGGCAGCGGCGTCCGCGAGCTCGCGATCGCTGCGTCCTGCGCGATCGATATCCATGGCGTGTGCGATGCGAAGCTGCGCGCTGAGCGTGTCATCGCGCAGATAGCGCATGACCACAGGCAGCAGCACGCACGATGTGATGCCGTGGGGCATGTGCATGTGGGCGCCAATCTGATGACCCAGGAAGTGGCTCAGGCGCATGCCCGCGGCGCCCACCCCCGAGATCGACATCCACGCAGCCATCTGGCACGCGGCGCGCGCATCGAGGTTGGACGCGTCGCGACTTTCCGGCAGGTATTCGACCAGCAGACGAATCGCTTCGAGCGCGAGCGCATCGACGTAGGGATGCGGCTTGCGCGACCACACCGCCTCCATCGCGTGATCGACTGCCTTGATGCCACTGGACAGCCACAACGCCGCCGGCGTGTGGACCGTGACTGTCGGATCGAGAATCACGTACCGGGGCGAGACGCGCAGATCGAGCTGCAACTGCTTGCTGCCGGTCTTGCCCTCGGTGAATCCGGCGCCGGGCGAGAACTCACCGGCTGACAGCGTTGTCGGAATCGCGATTTGTGGAATCGGGTCGATTCCCTGCGCGTTGGCTCTGCGGCTGAGTGCGACCTTCACGGCATCGAAGACACTGCTGCCGCCAATCGACACGACAGCCTCGACCGAGTTCTCGTCCAGCGTCGCGACGAGCTCCTGGATGTCAGGCTCCGGCGCGTGCTCGCGACATCGCGTGTACTCGGCGACGATGGCATTGCCGAGCAGGTCGCGAACGCGCTGCCCGTTGGGCGTCTTGGTTGCGACGCTCGTCGAGGTCGCCAGCAGCCAGCGGCTCGCGTTCAGGTCGCGGGCGATCTTGGGCAAGCGCTCGATGGCATTCGCGCCCGAATCGACCCGATCGGGCCCGAGAACGCGAAACGCGCGGTACTGCGTAAAGTCGATGCTCACGGCCGACGCTCCTCGATACATTTCGCCAGGAATCCGTGGATACGCTGGTTCGCAAGCCCGGCCATCGCGGTTGCGAGTCCGTTGAAGCCATGGTGTGCCTGCGGATACACATAGAGCTCTGTCGGATTGCCGGCGGCGCGCCAACGCGCCGCCATGAACAACGTATCGTCGAGCAGCGGATCCAGATCGCCGATGGTGAACGCGCACGCAGGCATGCCGGCGAGATCGCGATATAGCGGAGACAGTGCGGGATTGCGGCGGTCATCTGCAGAGCGCCCCGGCAGCGTCAGGCTGTAGAACCACTCGAGGTACGGCCGGGAGATCCCGACGAACGTGTCTCCCGCGCGGCGTTGCGACGGCGTCATCGCGAGATCGTAGATGCCGTAGCAAAGATTCAGTCCGCGCAACTTCGACGCGTGCTCGCGTTCGGCGACCAGATCCAGCGCGACCGTCGCGGCGATGTGCGCACCCGCAGACTCTCCGCCGAGACACACGTTTCGGTATTCATACGTTTCGATTGCTGTCTGTGCAGCGGCCTTGGCGTGAGCCAGCGCTGATTGCAGCGGATGTTCGGGGGCGAGCGGGTAGTCGATCGATACGACGGTCATGCGCGTCGCCTGCGCCAACGCATCGAGCAATTCATCCTGCTCGTAGATGGAGCCGAGCGCCCAGCCGCCACCGTGGAAGTGCAAATAGAGGCCCGCGCAGTCTTCGATCGGGAACTCGCGTACGGCGAACTGTCCGCGCGAGGAGGTGAGCGTTCGATCGATTGCGCGCTCGACGCGCGCCATCTTCTGGCTGCCATCTGGATTGAAGCGCTTCGCGTGGCGCAGGCGATCCACGGGCACGGTTCCCGGCGCCGGCATGCGTTGCCAGTCCCGCAGCAGACGTTGATTGACGCTTTGCTGCTCGGCAATGAGCGCTGTCAGGTCTGCGTCGGCGCCGCTCATGCGGGAATCATCAGCCGATGCGCGCGGACTGACCGCCATCGACCGGCAGGATCACGCCGGTAATGAACTTCGATTCGTCCGAGGCCAGGAACAGCGAGGCATAAGCCGTGTCCCAGGCAGTGCCCTGCTTGTTGTTGAGCGGGACTCGCGCGTCGCGCTCGCGGCGCAGGGTTTCCTTATCGATACCCTTGGCGGCGGAGTGACCTTCCATTGCCATCGGCGTGTCCAGCAGGCCCGGCATCACAACGTTGGCGCGGATGCCAAAGCGCGCGTTCGACATCGCGATGCTGTGAGTGAGCGCGTTGGCGCCGGCTTTGGAAACCTTGTAGCCGACGTACCCGACCGAGCCGACGGCAGCGCCCGACGTGACGTTGATGATGCTGCCTGCCTTGCGTTCGCGCATGGAGGGCAGGGCGTATTTGCACGTGAAGAAGACGCTCTTCAGGTTCACGTCCATCAGGAAGTCCCAGGTCTCCTCCGACAGCGAGGTGATGCCGCGATCGCCGGTGCCGGAACCGACGATGTTCTGCAACACGTCGATGCGTCCATAGCGCTCGATGCAGGTATCGGCGATGGCCTTGCAGTCGCCTTCGACCATGACGTCCGCGCGCAGCACGCTGCACACGCCGCCCTCGTCCTTGATCATCTGCTGTGTTTCCTGCGCCGACTCGAGATTGCGATCGACCACCAGCACCGTCGCGCCTTCGCGCGCGAACAGGATCGCCGTGGCGCGCCCGTTGCCGATGGTGTCGCCGGGCGTCTGGCCGGCGCCGACGA
>DATEKT010000301.1:0-24588 GCA_035277305.1 Steroidobacteraceae bacterium
ATGCTTGCATAATGACGGCATTGCCTGCACGGTGCAAAACGACGCGAATGCGGAGTCTGTTGTGCCTCTACTTCACGTTGTCATCGATGAAGCGCTTGATCGTGTCGCTGAACTTGCCCATCGAGCCCGGGTGCACGTACATCATGTGGCCGGCATCGTAGAACTCGATCTCGATGTTCTTGCGCAGCTCCGGCGTGATGGTGAGATGGTCGATCGCGTCCTTCACCGTGCCGTACGGGCATGCGAGATCGAAGTAACCGGATTGCACCAGCACCTTCATGCGCGGATTCAGCGTCATCGCGTACGAGATGTCGGGCAGCACGTTGGGGTAAGGCGTCTTGCGGCCGTTCGAATCCGGCTGCGCGTGGCCTAGGTCCCAATCCTTGTAGAGACCGGCAGAGAGCTCGTACTTCAATTCAGAGACCACGTTGAGCTCGCGGCGCGCATAGTCGTTGTAGGTCGCGACGATCGCCGGCGCGACAGCGCTCGTGTACGGATCGAAGGCGGTCGTTTCGCCGATGCGGCTCGGCATGCCGGCGGCGAAGCGCGAATCGACGCGGCCGACGGTCTTGCCCTGCCCGCGCATCAGCTCCTGCAGGAAGTGGTTTTCATCGACGCGCAGATTGGCCGCGTCCCAGTATGCGGCGCTCACGCCGGTGTAGCGGGCGAGACCCTCGAGCGCTGCTTTGCGCTCCTCGGCCGATGCGCGCGCGCCTTTGTACAGCACGGGACGATAAGTCGCGTCGACCCATTGCTCGACTTCGCTCAGGAACGGCTGCAGCTCGGGCGGCTGCGGATTGAGCGCCTTGTGAAACCAGGCGGTCGCGGCGTACGTGGAGATGAAGTTCGCATCACCTGCATCCGTGTTGCCGCCCGCGGTGCCCGTGACGTAGTCCAGGTACGGCGACACCAGGATGATGCCGTTCAGCGCGACGTTGTGACGCGTGAGCAGATCGTACGAGACGCCACCGGTGCGGATGCCGCCGTAGCTCTCGCCGAGGATGAATTTCGGGCTGCCCCAGCGGCTGTATTCGCCGAGGTAGCGCACGATGAAATCCGCTACCGAGCGGATGTCGTTGTCGACGCCCCAGAACTGTTTGCCCTCGGCCTTGCCGACCGGACGCGAGAAGCCGGTGCCGACCGGATCGATCAGCACGAGGTCGGCGCGATCGAGGAAGCTGTACTCGTTGTCCACCAGTTTGAACGGGCCGCGAGTGTTGCTGGCGAGATCTTCGATCACCGCGCGTCGCGGTCCGAGGATGCCCATGTGCAGCCACGCAGAGGCCGAGCCCGGTCCGCCGTTGTACGCGAACATGATCGGTCGCGTGCGCGCATCCTGGCCCTGCCGCACGTACGCGGTGAAGCCGAACAGCGCGATCGGCTCGTCCTTGTCGTCCTTCATCATCAGCGTGCCGCTGGTCGCCTCATAGTCGATCGCTTTGCCGCCGAGACGGATCTGATGCTTCGATGTCCACACCTTCGGCTCGGGAATCGGCTTCTCTTCTTTCTTCTCCTTGTCTTGCCCCTCGGCGGCGGGTGAGTCAGCTGCGAGCGCAGCGACCGGTACGGCGAACCAGAGCAGGGCAGCGAGTGCGAACGGGCCGGCAAATTTCATGATGCGTCCACCAGGCGTGATTCACGGGAGCGGCGAGTATATGAGACCGCGCGTGAAGTTTTGTTTATTGCCCGGTTGCCCAGCGCACGCTCAGCCTGCAATCGTCTGCGACAACGCGCGCACGTTCGTGATCAGGATCGCGCCGTAGCGGATGCGAATGCAGCCGCGCGCGACGAAGCGCCGCAGGATCGGGCCGACCGAGTTGCGCGACAGGTTGGCGAGCTGGCCGACCTTGTCCTGGCTCAGGTAGATCGGCGCCGGCTTGCTCGCTGCGAACACGCGGTTGCGCACTCCGGCCAGTCGCAGCAGCACGGCCGCTGTGCGCTTCGCCGGATCGCGCAAGAGCACATCGGCGGCGAATCCGAGGCTGAGCTCTGTCGTCATCAGGCTCATCAACGCAATCCAGCGCCAGGCGGACGGATCGTCTTCGAGGATGGCATAGCACGCGGACAGCGGCAGCGTCGCGAGTGTCGAAGGCCGCGATGCGATTACAGTCACGAGCCGCGCGTTGCCGACGATCAGCGGCCCCTCGCCGAACCACAAGCCGGGGGTGCCGAAGTACAGCAGGTGCGGAGTGGTTTCCTCGGGCGGCCACTCGATCTCGACCCCTCCCTTGAGGACTGCCCACAAGCCGCCCGGCGGATCGCCGGCGTGAAATACGGCAGCGCCCTTCTTGTATTCGTGCACCCGCAGCCGCGACAGCACTTGCGCGCGAAAGCGCGGGGGCGTGAATGACAGCCAGCCATGATCCCCGAGTGCCGAAGTCGCGCCGGATTTTCTGGCCATGACAAGTCAACTGCACAAGCGTGTGCAGTCCTCGGTAGCTCGTAAGTGTAGAAAGGCCCGATAACGCGCGCTGCCAGCCGCGCATCCAATCAGGGGACTCTGCAGATGCCACGAACCGGAAAGCGCGCACGCGCGTCCGCGCTGCTCTTTTGTCTGTGCTGGGTCGCGAGCGGTCACGCTACCACAGTCCGGCCCATGAACATTCTCGATCTCATCGATCGCGCCGACACGATCGTCGCCGGCCGGGTCGAGCACGTCGCCGACGGTTTCACCGCGGCCGGCATGCCGTACACCGAAGTGACCGTGCGGGTGATCGATCGCTTTCGCGGCGCCCAGGCGCAGACCCTGACGTTCCGACAATTCGGCCTGAGTGCGCCCCGCACTCTGCCGAACGGCAAGGTCTACCTGGGTGGCCGCCCTGAAGGCTGGCCGATCTGGAACGTCGGCGAGGTCAGCCTGCTGTTCCTCTATCCCAAGGCGCGCGTCACCGGGTTTCAAACGACGGTCGGCCTCGGCTACGGCAAGCTCGGCATGGGCAATGGCGTTGCCGTGAACGCGTTCGACAACGCGGGCCTGTTCGCCAACGTGGAGCTCGACCGCAGCCGCCTGAGCGCGGACGAGCAGAAGATGTTCGACGCGAAGAACGGGCCCGTGAACAGCGAAACGCTGCGCAACTTCATTCGACGCGCAGCCGCCGAGCGGCCCGTGCCGGGGAGCACCAGCAATGCGCGCTAACAAAATCTCAGCCGCGGCAATTGCGCTGTGCTTGTCATGGGTCGCGCTGCCGTCGCTCGCCGGCGGACCGCTGCTGGTCGTTCCAACCGATCACGGCCTGCAGCCCGCGAAGTGGCAGGGAACGGTCAACGTCTACACCGATCTCGGCACGCTCGGCGTCGTCGACAACGCGCTCGCGAACAAGCTCGTGAAGAGCTCGCTGCAGCAGTGGTCGTCCGTGGAGACGAGCAGCTTCCGTGCGCAAGTCGTCGGCACGATGGGCGATCTCGGTCTCGGCGACATCACAGGCGCGAACGCCGCGAGCGTCATCGGCGCCGACAACGGCGGCGGCATCCACGTGATCTTCGACGCCGACGGCAGCGTGCTGCGCGACTTCATCGGCGTGGGCGACGGCGTGCTCGGCATAGCAACGCCGGAGTTCCTCGCAGCCGAAGGTTCGACGCGCATCGTCGAAGGCTGGGTGATCATCACCGCCGAAGGCGAGGGTGTCGAAGAGGTCGTCACCGGCGCGCCGCTCTCCGGCGTCATCACGCACGAGCTCGGTCACGTGATCGGTCTCGCGCACACGCAGACCAACGGCCTGTATTTCCGCAATCAGCCGATCGAAGCGTGGGGCCTGCCGGCAGGCGCGGAGCGCGCGGGTCCGGATCAGTGCCCGGCGAAGGTCACGACGTATCCGACGACCGAGCAGGTCGAGACCATGTTTCCGTTCATCGATCCCTATCCGTGGAGCCCGACCTACAACAGCCCCGGCATGGCGACGGTGAACGTCGCCGACGACAAGGCTGCGCTCGCGGCGTTGTATCCGGCGCCGGGCTATGTGCAGCGCAGCGGCTCTATCAGCGGCCGCGTGCTCGCGCAGGATGGAGTGACTCCGCTCAGCGGCATCAACGTGATCGCGCGCAATGTCGCCGATCCGTTCGATGCAGTGTCGCGCATCTCCGGCGATCGCACGCAGGGCCTCGCGGGTCCGGACGGCAGCTTCGAGATCGGCGGCCTGACGCCCGGCGCGAAGTACATCGTGTACACCGATCAGCTCGGCGCCGGCGGGTTCAGCACGCCGAAGGCCATCCTGCTCGGGCCGGAGGAATACTGGAACGCGAGCGAGAGCGGCGACGCGACGATCGATGACGCCTGCGCCGCCGGCCGCATCGTGCTTGCGCGCGGCGAGACGCGTCGCATCCGCATCGTCATGAACGGTATCGAGCACGCGCCGGCGTTCACTTATCTGCCGTACTCGCTGCCGCTCGATCTCTCCGACGACGGCCAGCGCGTCGCCGGACTGTACGGTCCCTTCCAGTCGCCGTACTGGATCTGGAACAAGCGCACGGGAATGCAGAACATCGATGGCAGCGGCTTCATGGGTGCGATTTCCGGTAACGGCCGCGCCGTCGGCGGCACGCTCACCCGGCGCGTCGAGACGCAGTACGGTCCCGTCGACCAGGAGCGCGCGGCGATGTGGACGCGGGAACGCGGCTGGCGCTCGATCGCCGAAGAGCAATTCCCCGGTTGCGACATTTTCCATTCCAGCGTCTTCGACGTGAATGGCGACGGCACGGCGGCAGTCGGTCTGTTGTTCGAGGATTGCAGCCACGCTCACGCTTTCAAATGGACGGCGCGCAACGGCATGCGTCGCTTGTCGAAGACGAGCGAGGGCGCCGCGCGTGCGAACGCTGTTTCAGCGGACGGCAATGTGGTCGGCGGCTGGGAAGAAATTCCGCAAGCGTTCGGCTTCCGCGTCGGCTCGGTCTGGCAGGGGCGCGAGCAGATGCTGCTCACGGATCCGGAGCCGCAGAATCCGTACGGCTACGTCGGCGAGATCATGGCGATGAACGCAGCCGGCACGATGGCTGTCGGTTACGGCGCCGGCGTCGGCAACAAAGACGCGTACAAATGGACGAGCATGGACGGCATGGTCAACATCGGTCGCTATCCCGGTTACGTCTGCTACACGACGTACGACTGGGAGACGGGCGAGCCGATCGAGACCTGCGAGGATCGCGAGACGATCGCAACCTCGATCTCCAACGACGGCAAGGTGATCACCGGCTCCTCGCGGCTCCTGTTCCTCGGCATCGACGATGCCGCGATCTACACGCGCGGCCTGGGCTGGATGCTGATCGGCGATTTCCTGGCGAGCCAGGGCGTACTCGAGATGTCGCGCTGGCAGGTGCTCGGCGCGCGCGTGTCGGGCAACGGCAAGGTGCTCACCGGCACAGCGTTCCCGCTCGCGGCCGACTACTACCAGGGCTATCGGCTCGAGCTGGATCAGGTGTTCGTCTGTCACGGCGGCCGCAACCGACAGACGTTGCGAGTCGGCTTCCCCGATGCGATGGATGCGCACCTGCGCCACGGCGACAAGATCGGGCTCTGCAAGAGCGACGCGCCGCTGTAAGCGGCGCTTCGTTCCGCACTCAGACGCGAACGATCTCGTCCTCGTCGTAGCGATGATCCGCCTCACGGATCATCGCAGCTTCCTTGCGCCGCCGCGTTTGCAGGCCCGGCAGATCGGGCCACAGCGCCGTCATGAGATCGAACTGCTCGGCGATCGCATCCAGGTCGCCGCGTGCGATGAGCGGTTTCAGCGCGGCCATGTGCTGGCGTCGTGCACCGGTCAGACGTGCACCGCGGTTGTAGATGAGAGACAGCACCATCGCCTGTGCATCGGGCGGCAGCTTGTCGACGCGCGGATACACGTCCAGCGTGCGCCGCGCGAATTGCGGAACAGTGCAGCGATAGAAGACTGCTTGCGCGACGTCGAGAGGCACTTCGACGTCCGACAAATCGCGCGCGAGCTGCTTCGCCCGCGCACCCGAGATGCCTTGCGCGGTGAGCAGGCGCTCGAGCGCTTCATCGCTGAGCTGTCCGCGCCAATCCTGATCGATCTGCTTCGCGCCCGTCACGCCGACGTCGTAGCCGATGCCGATCGTCACGCCGCTCTCGCCGCCGGGCCAGCACGGCCGCCGCAGCTTCTTCTCGTAGAAGGCGGGCGAGGAGACTTCGAACGAGACCAGCAGATCGAGGCCGGCGCGCGACACCTCGAGCGAGCAGGGCACCCTGGCAATCTGGCGCGGCGAAAGAATGCGCGCTTCCAGCGCGGTCATGGTTTCAGGGCCGAGGATGCCGTCGGCCGTGAGGCCCATCGCTTTCTGCAGACGGGCGAGCCTGTGATCGATAGGTTCGGCGACGCTGACGGGCATGTGACCTCCCTTCGGGACCCATTTGTGAAGGTCGCGCATTAGGCTGCGAACGGGCATGCTTGCACCCATGCAACTCATACGCAACGCACTCTTCACGTTCCTGTCCGCGGGTCTCGTCCTCACTGCCGGCTGCAAAGCGCAGGAGCCGATGGTCTACGTGCTCGCGGCGGAGCAGCAGGTGACGCTGACTCCGTCGATCTCGCCTGCCAAGGTGCAGAAGGGCGAGCAGATCGTGCTCAGCGTGCAGCGCCGCGCGGTCGGTCAGTGGAAGCAGATCCCGCGCAACCAGCTGACGCCCGGACAGTGCTGGGTGTACACGCCGCCGCCGGATGAGGAACAGGAGGCTGCCGACAGCGTCGAGTGGGAAGTCATTCCCGATCGCGGTCTGCAGATCGATCCGGTGTTCCGGCTGGATCACACGCGCATTGCACTGGCGTCTTTCGCGGGCACTTACAAGCTGACTCCGTACAGTCCGGTCAAGTGCGAAAAGGATCGCGTCGTGCAGGGACCGACGGTCACGATCGAGGTCACCTGAGATCCGTTGCGGCGTCGCGTTCGACCAGGCTCTTCAGGCTGGCGAGGCCCCTGGCGAATTCACCGCCGACCATCTTGTCCATGCTGAAGAACAGGCCGAACAGCTTGTGCACGAAGCTGCTGCAGCCGGTCATCGCCCAGGTGACGCTCGTCACCGCGCCTTCGCTCGCAACGGAGAACACCGCCGTGTTGGTCGCGACGAACGGCCGCAGGAATTCGAGACGCATGACGACGCTGCGCGGCGCCTGCGATTCCACCACCGTCATGCGGCCCTTGCCGGCCTTGCCCGTGCTGTCCCACTCGTAAGCTGCGCCGATGCCGCGGCTGCGATCCGAGTACACGATGTTCGCGGCGGGATCCGCGGCTGCGAATGGATTCCAGGTATTGAACTGGCGCAGATCGTTGATGCGTGCGAACACTGCGTCGGCGCTGCCGCGGATGCGCTGCGAGCGCTCGATGCGGAAGTCACTGGGCCGGGCCGCCACGTAGGCGATGAAGGCCGCGACCAGTACGAACAGGCCGAGCAATACGAGCGTCAAGGTGGACATGTGCATCTCCCAGGAACGGCGTTTGTAAGGTGTCTACGTCCCAAGGACGTACGGGATAGCCGCCAGCCGACATCGTCGGGCGCGTTGTAGAATCCGACCCCTTGCCCGGAGGCCGTCCGCATGCGCACACCGATCCTCCTCTGCGCCTCGATCCTCCTGTTCTCGATGTCGCTCGCTTCGCGAGCAGCGGATCCGGGCGTCACTGCGCGGGCAGGCCTCGCGGCCGCGACAGCCGCCGCTCAGAAGTGGCAGCCCGATGCAGCGCTCACTGGCGTCTCGACGATGCGCGCGTCACCCGACGGACGCGCACAGAACTGGGATTACATGTTCCACTCGCCGAAGTCCGGCAAGGCGTGCACCTTCACGTTCGCCGGCGACAAGCTCGTCGAGCAGCTGGAAGTGCGCCCGCACATGACCGATCGCGTCATCGCTAACTTCGTCGACAGCGCCGACGCCGCCGCCACCGCCAGATCCAGCGGCCTCGATACGAAAGGCCAACCGCTCGTGATGTCACTGCTCGTGATGGCCCAGGCCACCAAGGATGCCGGCACTTTCTGG
This sequence comes from Steroidobacteraceae bacterium, assembly GCA_035277305.1. GTDB lineage: Bacteria > Pseudomonadota > Gammaproteobacteria > Steroidobacterales > Steroidobacteraceae > Steroidobacter. The sequence goes on from DATEKT010000301.1 coordinate 7,977, forward strand.
AGCATCAGCGGCGGCTACGCCAAAGGCGCCCTCGCCGTCGTCATCGATGCAAAGACGGGCAAGTTCGCTTACAAGCAGGAAATGCCCTGAGAGGAGAGAAGAGAAAGTGACAGGATGAACAGGATGAACGGGATGTAAGAGGATCAAGGTCAAAAAATGAATTCTTCCATCCTGTTCATCCTGTCCATTCTTCCTCTTACTTCTTCTCCGCCGCCACCGTCTCCCTCGCAATCCCATCTCTGGGAGAAGAAGAGAGAAGAAAGTGACAGGATGAACAGGATTAACGGGATCAAGAATCGAACAAGAGGTACCGTTCGATCCCGTTAATCCTGTCCATTCTTCTCCTTTCTTCCTTGGCGATCCTGGCGATCTTGGCGATCTTGGCGAGAGAAATTCTTTCTCTTCCTCTTCGCCGCAGACCACCTTTCAACAGCGTGGTCCCCAGTCCATAACGTTGCCGGCGCAGCGGAAGTAAGAGCCGGAATATCTCTCGCCAGGATCGCCGGGATCGCCAAGGAAGAAAAAGGGAGTTAAAAAAATCGGAGGCTATTTCTCTTCTGCTTTCTTCGGTTCTTCGTTCTTCGGGGTTTTTTCGCCGGGGACGGGAGCGCCGACGGGCCAGAGCGTTTCGACGACGACCTTTGGGGCGAAGTGCGAGCGTTGGTGGGGGTCGCAGGAGAGCTGGCGGCTGACGACTTTGAGGTCGAGTTTGCGGAAGACGGTGGGGATCATCTGCTCGAGCAGCTCGCAGTCGCGGGGCATGAGGCGGATGGTGCTGCGTGAGAGCGTCACCTCCTTGCGTTGCACCGGGAAGATGATCGGGTCGTTGAGCGCGGCGAGCGGGTTGCCGGTGACGCGCGAGATCAGCTCGCGACGCGACTTGTCCTTGTCGATCTCGGCGAGAACGGCGGGCGTCGCTTCGACCGGGAACATGACCTCGATGCGCACGTTCGAGATCTGCATGCGCTCGGGCGAGGCGCCGAAGCGATCCAGCGGGGAAGCACGGTCCCAGCCGGTGTTCCAGTCCGGGTCGTCCTCGGGAGAGAGGAACAGATCGCAGTTGTAGACCTGTACCTTGATGTCGTCGCGTGCGCCCACCGCGCGCAGGATGCCGGCGACGTGATTGCGCAGCTCGCCGCAGTTGAGCGGGTTGACGAGGCTGCGGTAGACGAAGCGCACTTCGTGCGCCTTGAATACCGCAGCAACTTCATCCTGCGCGCCGGCTGCGCAATTCAGCGCAAGCGCGCCGGCGAGCAGGCCCGCCAGTGCGCTAATCGAACGGCAGAATCTTCTCCGCATACATGAACTCGATGTTCGAGCCGCGCATCAGGTGATCGCCGTTGAAGTTCTTGCCGGCGATCGGCTGGTAGCTCGACTGCTCGACGGCCTTCAGGAACAGCTGGATCTTCAGCAGCGCCCGCCGGTAGTCGCGCTTGTTGTGGGCGGAGACCGCGCCGTCCAGGCGCTCCTTGAGCGCTTCGTACTGCAGTTTCGGCAGCGCGGCCTTCGAAGCGAGGAGAGAGGCCTGCAACACCTTGAGCTTGTAACCGACCAGGTCGATGAAGCTCTTGTGATTGCCGCCCGGGTTGCCGTCGGCGAGCTCGTTGCCCGGACCCGGATGAATGCGCAGGCCGACGAACTGGTACGAACCGTTGAGCACTTTGCCGCGCGAGCTGCCGCACGCATACGTCACTTCGGTGACGGTGCCGCGGAAGCGGCCGGTGCCCAGCGATGTTTCCAGCATCTGCTGCGGATCCTGCGACTGCCAACCGACCACGTCGCGATGCGAAGGATCGAAATCGAACTGGCCTGCCGGGTTCTGGCGGAACGGCGTGCAGCCATAGAGGTTGTTCGGCAACGCATCCTCGGTCAGGTTCTCGACTTCGATTGCGCCGGTCAGCACCTGCACGCCCTCGGTGTGCGTCTCGATCACGAGGAAATCGGGGTGACCGCACAGATATGGCGGGAGAACGACTGCGCCATCGAACAGCGTCAGCGGTTCCTTGCCGCAGCGTGCCGGATCGTCGTGAATCGTCGTGACGCGCGCCGTCAGCGTCGCGCCAGGATCGATCTGCGCGCTCGCCGGCAGCGTGATGACTTGCGCGCCGGTCGGATTGCAGCCGCCGCTGCCGAACGCGCAGCTCAGGGCCGGCACGGTGAGGTCGCCTTCGCCGTACTCGACGATGTAGCCCCACACGTTCGGCAACGCGCCTTCGTCATTCCAGCCGAACTGGTTCTTGTGGCCGATCGCGAGGAAATCCTCGGTCGCCCGGTTCATCGCATCCGGCGTGCGCTTCTGATTGTTCGGCTCGCCGCTCAGCCAGTTGGTGTAGGGCGAGGAGCCGTTGGTCGGTGCGATCGGATCGCCGTTCAACCACATCCAGCCGCAAGCGGGCTCCGGGTTCGCGGTGGCGCAGCGCACCTGGAAGCCGCCGACCCACAACTCGGTCGCGGCGAACCAGGGATGCAGCGCGCTCAAAGTCCGCGCCCGCAGTTGCTCGAGGAATGCGTCCTCTTCGGGCGAGCCGATCGTTGCGAGGTGGCCTTGCACGCCCTGGAACGTGCGCTGCTCCGCGCCGGTCTTGGACGCTTCCCAGCTGATCTTCCACGCGGGGATGACCTGGTAATAGTGGCCGTCGAACTGCACGGGCTCTTGCGGCGGAAAGGTGTTGGCGCTCGCCTGCAACGAGGCGCAGCCGAGTGCGGCGGCAATGAAACATTGAACGGCTCTGATCGAAGACATGTGCGCTCCCCAGCGGACGATTTTTGTTAAAGGTTACAGATCAACTGCGCACTGCCTGTGCAAGATACTTCGCGGCTTTGTCCGGTCGGCCCGTGCTCTGATACAACCGGCCGAGCCAGCGATCCGAGCTCTTCAAATAATACGTCAGAGCGCCGCTGCCGCCGTGGAGCACAGCATGGCTGTCCACGAGCAGAGGCTCTGCCCGGTCGAATTGTCGCAGGCCTGCGCGCGCCGCGCCCTCTGCGCTTGCCGCACTGGCGGTCCGCCAATGCGTGCTGCCCAGCGACTTGTCATAAAGTGCGTGCGCCTGCGTGGCGAGCGCCAGCGCCTCATCGTAGCGCTTGGTTTCGATCAATACGCCGGCGAGCAGGGTCATGGTCTGCGCCGTGTCGGCGTGTTCCGGCCCGAGCCGCTTCCGGCGCACTTCCAGCGCGTCGCGCAGCAGCTTCTCGGCCGACGCGAAGTCGCCGCGCTCCATCATCCACATCGCGAGGTTGCTCATGCCACGGGCGACGGACGGATGATCGGCGCCGAGCGCGCGCGTGTAGGTGTCGAGAGATGCGCGCGACAGCTCGACCGCGGTTTTCAGGTCGCCCTTGTCGTGCACGACGAACGCGAGATTGTTGAGCGTCATCGCCACGTCGGGGTGGTCGGCGCCCAGGAGCTTGCGCTGCATTTCGAGCGCGCTCTCGTAGTACTGCTCGGCCTCGTTGTACTTGCGCTGCTCGTACAGCGCGCCGGCAACGTTGTTGAGGCCGATCGCGATCTCCGGATGCGAGCTGCCGAGCAGCACCCGCTTCATCTCGAGCGCCTCGCGGAACAGCTGCTCCGCTTCGCGGCTCTCGCCGGTCTCATCGATCACGAAGCCGAGATTGTTCAGCGCTTCGGCGAGCGCCGGATGCGGCCCGTCGTGAATCTCGCGACGCATCGCGACGGCTTCGCGCAGCAGCTTGGCGGCGTCCTGGAACGAGCCCTGGTCGTAGAGATTCAGCGCGAGTCCTTCCAGGCTCTGCGCGACTTCGGCGCTGCGCGCGGGGAACAGCTTCTTGCGCAGCGCCAGCGCTTCGCGGAACAACGGCTCGGCCTGGCTGAACTCGCCCATGCGGCCGAGCAGGTCGCCGAGCTCGTAGACGCTGCGGGCGGTGTCGACGTTCTCGTTGCCGAGCATTTCGCGACGCATCGCCAGCGCTTCGCGATACATCTTCTGCGCGGGCTCGTACTCGGCTTTGAGCTTGAGCACTTCGCCGAGACGATCGAGCGAGCGCGCGACTTCGAGATGCTTCTCGCCATAGAGCGCGCGACGCTTTTCCAGCGCGCTGCGCAGCAGGCCGACAGCCTGGTCATACAGCCCCAGGCTCGTGTAGACGGTGCCCATCGTTTCCATGAGCGTCGCCTGGGTCGCCGGCTGCGTCGTCAGCTCCTTGTCGATGCGCGCCGCGCCCTTGTCCATGATCTCGCGCGCGGTGATCGAGTTGCCGCGCGCCTCTGACGGATCCGCGACGTTGAACAGGCCGATCATGAAGTTCGTGGTCTGCTTCGCCGTCTCGGCTTCGGTCTCCGCGCTGCGGCGCGCCTGGTTCGCGAGACTGCGCTGATGATCGGCGAAGTAAGCGAAGAACGCCGCGAGGATCGCGAGCGTCGCGATGCCGATGACCGCGCCGGTGCGGATGCGCTGCGTCCGCCGCTCACGCGCCATCGAGGCCTCGATGAAACCCGTTTCCTCGGCGGCCAGCTCGATGCCCTGATCGAGCAGCGACTCCGCTTCCACCAGCGGCTTGCCCGGCGGCAGCAGCAGATCGTTGCGCTTGCTCTCCGCCGTCCAGCGTTCGGCGGCAGCGGCGATACGCGCACGCACGCGCAGGTTCTCGCGATTCTGTGCAACCCAATCCGTCACGCGCGGCCAGTGCCACAGCAGTGCTTCGTGCGCGACGGTCACGACCGCGCTGCCGTCATCGGCGAGCTCGGTGACGAACAAGCGGTTCTCGACGAACGCATCGATCAGCACGCGGCTCTTGCCGGCGAAGCGATCGGACCACGGTGCGCGCTTGCGGCCGACAGTCTCGTGGCCGTCCTGCTCGATGCTCACGAGCGCGTTCAGCACTTTCGGCAGCTCGTTCTCGACGTCGTCGGGCAGCTGCTTGAACACCGCTTCGGCGCGTTGCGCGAGCGAGCCTTCGACACCGCCGAGATCGCGATAAGCCGCGAGCGTCAGCAGGCCGTCCTCGGTCCGGCGCTGATAGAGCTCTTCGAGCGTGAACTGCAGCAGCGGCAGGATCTCGGGCCGCGCGACCGCGGCATCGCGTAGCATGTCATCGAGCGACTCGTTGGTCGTCGGGTCTTCCTCGAAGCGCAAGCCCGCTGCGCGCGTCGGCAGCCGGATCATCTGTCCGATCTCGCTGGCGTTCGGCGCAACCAGGTCGTACTGACCGGCGCCTTCCTTCAGCGCCGTCAGCTTCGGCAGCGCCGCGAGCCGCGGATAGAAATCGCTGCGCAGCGTACAAAGGACCCACACCCGTCCGCTGCGCGCAAACGCATCGATGACGTCCATGAACGCAGCACGGTGCTCATGAGTGATGTCCTCGTGCGTGAACATCTCCTCCATCTGGTCGATGACCAGCGCGAGGCGGCCGTTCGCCTTCTCGCCGCCGGACTCGCGCGCGAGTGCGTTGCGTACGAGCGCAGTGGCCGCTTGCGGCGACTGCCGCAGCACTTGCGCCAGTTCGTCCGCACCGTTGTTGTCCGCATCGAGTCCGGGCAGGGCGTCTTCCTTCAGCAGAGCTCGCGCGAGGCCGGCGAAGATGTCGCCGCGCACGTCGGTTGGCCGGAACACTGCGCGTCGCCAGAAACCGATGCCTTCGATGACGCCCGGCTTCGTCAGCATAGGCAGCACGCCGGCGCGCACGACTGAAGATTTGCCGCCGCCGCTCATGCCGAGGATCAACAGGAACGAGCGGCCGTCGGTCGCCTGCGTGCGCAGCGCCTTCAGGATGTCCGACACCGCGCGGGTCCGGCCGAAGAACACCGGCGCGTGCTCGAACTCGAACGCCTCGAGGCCGCGGAACGGCGAGCCCTTCTTCCAGACGGCGGCTGCTTCGGAGCTGCCGGCCGCGCTGCGCGGCAGCTGCCGCTCGATCAGCCGCCGCAGGTGATTCTCCAGCAGGATCTCGAAGTCGCTCGGCGACTGGAACGGATGGAACGCGGCGACCAGCGTGCCCTCGGCCTTGTCGTGGAACCACTTCTCGATGAACTCGTCGAGCTTCTTCTTCTGCGACAGCCGCTCCATCAGGTCGCGCTCGTCGTCGAGGCGCACCTGCGGCGGCGCAGTGCGCCGGTACACGAGCAGGTCGGGCTTGCCGTTCTTGTGGAAGCCCTCCATCGCCTCTTCGAACTCGAACTCGGTACCCGAGTCGTAGCGCGTGCCGTCGGCACGCGTGAACTGCGCCGGCAGCGGCGTGCCGAGGCGCGACCAGAGGATGCAGATGACGACGTCCGACTCGGACGGCTTGACGAGCTGGACCTGGAACGTGGCGGTGGCGACTAGCGGCTCGTGCTCCCAGAGCACGGTATCGAGCGCGACGCGCCCCATGTACTCGCTCTGCAGGCGCTCGATGACGCGACCCGCGAGGGCGCGTTCCTCGCACACGTCGCCGGGCGAAGAGATGAAGAACTGCAGCTTCCTCACGTTTCGCCCTGGTGATCGGTATCGCGACAGTGAATCTGCGCGGACTGTACTCCAGTTAAATCGGTCGCGGAAGCCGTAAATACTTGTCGACGCTTGCATTATGAATCCACAATGCGCGTTCCTCGGTGTCGGCTTTTTTGACTATGACTTCACCTTTCGTCATCGGCGTGTCCGGCCATCGCGATCCGCACGCCGCTGATCTGCCGCAGCTACGCGGCCAGGTCGAAACGTTCCTCACCGACCTGAAGCAGCGCCTTTCGCATACCGAACTGCGGGTCATGACCGGCATGGCGCAGGGCGCGGACCTGCTCGTCGCGGGCGCGGCGGTGCAGGCCGGGTGCAAAGTCGACGCGGTGCTGCCGATGCCGCTGGAGCGCTACATCGAGGACTTCGACGCGCAATCGGGCGTCGCGCTGCGCGAGTTGCTCGCAAATCCGGCGGTCACGACCACCGTGCTGCCGCCACCGCCCGGCGCCGATCCGAATGCACCGCACGGCGCCGGCCGGTCCGTCTTCTATGCAGCTCTCACTCAGGCGCTCACGGCGAAGTGCAATTTGCTGCTGGCCCTCTGGGACGGGAACACCTCGCGTCTCGAAGGCGGGACGGCGGACACCGTGCTGCGTTATCTCGGTGCGCGCAGCCACCTCGGCCACGACAAGTCGGACATCGAGTTCCAGCCGGCCTCGATCGAGGCGGCGTGGGGCCCGCATTTCATCTACTGGATTCCAACGCCGCGCCACAACGGCGCAACCGATGCACCGCGCGAGCCCGGCTACCTGACGGGTATCGGCGAAAATCTGCTGGCCCTGCACGGCGTCGACATGCCGCATGCGCTGGCGCAGCAGCTCATCGAGCTGAACACCTACAACCGCGAGTTCGCCCGGCTCAACGGCAAGCATGCCTTCGGCAAGCTCGACAGCCTGCTGCCGACGCTCGGTGCGATCGACCGCAGCACCGATCGCGCGGGTCTCGAAGAGATCGACGCGGAATACGGCAAAGCAGATGCGCTCGCGATCTACTACCAGCGGCACTCCGATCGCCTGTTCCGCGGCTTCAGCTACACCGCCTCGTGCATGGCGCTGCTGTTCCTGGTTTACGCCAAGCTCTGGGCGAACTCCGTGCTGCTATCGATCTACCTGACGATCCTGCTGCTGAGCGTCGCCGTGTTCCATCGCCTGCGCACGCACCAGTGGTTCTCGAAACATCTCGTGTACCGCGTGCTCGCCGAAACCATGCGCATCAAGTTCTTCCTGCGCGCCGCCGGCGCCGACCGGCTCGTCAGCGCCGCGGACCTGATCAATCTCACCGGCATCGATCAGTTCACAGGCTTCAGCTGGATCGGCAACCTGCTGAAGAACGTCGAGCCGTTCGACGCGCGCGCGCCCAACCCAGCGGTGGACCGTGCGCGCCTCGCGATCGTGCACCGTCACTGGATCGTCGGACAGCAGGAGTACTTCCGTAAGCGCGTGCATCGTTTAGAGCGTGAGCAGCGACGGCTCGAAGTTCTCAAGAGCGCGCTGCTCTTTGCGATCTTCGGCTTCGCTCTCATCCTGCTGGTGTTCGCGGTCCCGCTGCACGAGCGCTTGCTGGGCCCGATCACCTGGAAGGACGCGGTGCTGTTCCTGATGGGCCTGCTGCCGGTCTGGCTCGGCATCTGGGAGCTCTATCAAAACAAGATGGCGATGCGCGAGCTGCTTTGGCAGTACCGCAACCAGCTCGGCCACTTCACCATCGCCGAGCTGCAGCTCTCCCGCGACACGACCGCGGACCGCACCCAGGAAATCCTCGCGCAGGTCGGCAAGGAAGCGCTGATGGAAAGTTATCTGTGGACGATTCATCGATTCCATCGCGAGTACGAGCCGCCGGCGGCGACTTGATTTGGGCGTTGTGGGACGCAGGGCATGAGGTCGCTGCGGAAAAGAAGAAGAGCCGGAATATCTCTCGCCAAGATCGCCAAGATCGCCAAGGTCAGAAAGGAAGAAGGAACTAGGAGGATTTGGATCGAAGATTCCGACTCCATGAGTATTCTTGTTCTTCCTTGGCGATCCTGGCGATCTTGGCGAGAGTATTCTTCCTCTTCCTCCTCTCCGCAGCCCACCTCTCACCCGCACTCCTATTTCTTCTTGTCCTTGAGCTTATTGAACAGGTCAATCACCTTGCCCGCCGTGTCGTTCGCATCAGCAACGTTGGTCGGCGCAGAGTCGGCGGAGGTGGTGGCGGTGGTGCCGCGGAAGCTGCCGGAGGTGAGGTTGGCGAAGCTGATGCTGTTCTGGCGAGCGGTGCGAATCTGCTGGCCGGCGAGCAGCTCGAGCTCGTCGATGACGACGTCGTAGTTGAAGGACTCGCCGATCGGCGGCTTCGCTTCGTAGCGGATGAGGCCGAAGGTCGCGTTGCGAGTCTGTCCCGGCTGCAGCACGAACTGCGGGTCGGCGCTGCGGCCGGTCACGTAGCCGATGCCTTTGACGCTCGCATCGTGCGTGCCGGCGCGGCCCCAGTAGTACGGGTTGCCGAAGTTGTCGGTGCCGGAGCTGCTGCCGGAGTGGTACGCGAGGATGATCGGCTTGTCGGTGGAATTGCGGAAGCGCACGTTGATCGAGAGCGTCTCGTGACGTCCGCCGACGCGAGCGGTCTGCACCTGCATGACTTCGGCGAGGAATCCGCCCGCGTTGAAGCAGCGATTCGATCCGCCGCACGGGTCGGCAATCTTGGCCGGGATGGCTGCGGCAGGAGCCGCCGCCGACGCTGCGGGCGCGGCGTTACCGCCGAGACCGGCGAAATGCAATGCGTGCTCCGCTCCGAGCTTCAACTGATCGCCCCCCGCGGTTGCGATCTCGCGCACGGCTACATCGAGCTCGAACTGCTTGCCGGCTGCAGTCTTGCCAGGCTCCCACACGAGCTCGAAGCGTGCATCGCTCGCCTCGCCGGGTTGCAGCGTGAACTTCGGATCGATCGAGGTGCCGGCGATCTCGCCGATCGCCCGCACGCCGTTTGCGCCCGGCACGACGTAGCGGTTGCCCAGCTCGTCGAGCGCGACGCCCGACTCGCGCACGTAGCCGATCGTCAGCGGCTGGGATGATTTGTTCTCGAAGCGCACGGTGGTCGACAGCACGCGATTCTTGCCCTGCGTGCTGGTGCGGAAGTTGGTCACCGTCGCGACGAAGCTGCGCGTCGCGACACACGAAGTGTTCGCGGGACAAGCAGGGTTGGCCGCTTGCGCAGAGATCGCAAAGAAAGAAACCAATGCGATGGCGGCGCAGGTCGAGCGTGCGGCCAGCCGATGAACTGCGAACATGGTGCTACTCCCGATTTTCTCGTTGTGATTTCAGCGCTGGGGAACCTGGACGCGCGCGATCGTCATGCCGGTGCGCTGCTCGCGCATCTCGTACTCGAGCACGTCGGTCGCAATCGTTCCGCCGCCCGGTCCGGGCTGGACTTCGGCGATGCGCAGCAGGACGTCGAGCCCCACGTTCGCGCCGAAGCTGCCAATCTTGTCGCGGATCGCTTGCGCGTCCGCGGCGGGCACGCGCCAGATCTGCGCCGTGCGGCCGTTGCGGAAGTTGACCGAGACTTTCTGACCGAGCGCGTTGTACGTCACGATCGAGCTGGGTGCGAGCGCGCGCACGGTGAACTCGCTGTAGCTCGGGTCGTACTCGCTGAGATTCGCGTTCATCGACAGTCGCAGCAGTCCCATGCCGCGCACTGCCGCCGCCGCGGATTCGAGCTCGCTCTTCACTGCCGTGCGCCGCGCAGGCTTGTCGATGCCCGGCGCGTATTGCACGCGGCTGTCCTGCTCGACCCAGTCGGCGATCGGCGGCTTCATGCCGGAGAGGTCGTAGTAGAGGAACACGACCGTGCTGTCGTCCGGATTCTGCAGCTCGCCTTTGCGATCGGCGAATGCGCCTGTCGCTGCGCCGGCGGCCGGCGCCGCGCTGTCTGCGTTTGCGACACCGAGGACGGACGAACCTTCCTCGCCTCGTGCGCCTGGGGTGCCCGGCGATTGCCCGCCGCCGCAAGCGGCGAGCACGACGGTGGCGATCAAACTCAGGTGGGTGCGCATGACGGCCTCACAGAGTCGGCGTGTCGGCGTTCTTCGCGGCGGCTTCGACCTGCTGCGCACGCTTCTTGGCTTCGCCGGCTTCGAGCGCCTGCTGGGTCGCCGTCAGCGATTCGTAGCCGCCCGACTGATCGACGACGGCGACCGACATCGACTTGCCGAGGTCGGCGTTGTCTCGCATCGGCACGACCATCGCGCCGATCACGGTGCCGCAGTCGGGCGAGAAGTTGGCGCCGCCGTCCGGTCCCGTGACCGCCGTGCACTGATTGAACAGGGGCGAGGTCTCGGTGATGAGCCGGCCGAACGGGTCATACGACCAGCTCAGGTAGATCTGGTTGCCGGCTTTCTGGTGGCGCGTCGGCGTGCCGTACTTCTTCAGCAGCGCCTGCTCGACGCTCGCCATCGTCGGATTCTTGCCCTCGGCGAACCATTCCTCGCGGCCGACACTGATCACGCGCTCCTGGCCCGGCGCGCCCATCGTGCCCACGTACCAGTGCGACTGGCCGGGGCGCGAGTCATCGCGCACCGCGTTGCCGGAGCGCGCGATGAAGTCGTCGTTCATCTCTTTCAGGTACTGCTGCGAGGTTTTCTGCACGCGCGCCTCGGCAAAGCGCGCGCTGAAGCCCTGACGCAGCGTCTGACCGTAAGTGTTGATGTTGAAGCCGCGCGACGTGTCGACCTGCACGGTCATCAGGTCGTTGGTGCAGAGAACCAGGTTCGCGGCCTCCTCGTAAGTCAGGCCCGGACGCACGCCGACGATGTCATCGATCGGCGCCTGCGCTGCGCGCTCCTTCGACTTGACCTTCGCTGGGCAGCGCACGTCGCCGCGCAGCTCTTCGGCCACTTCCTCGGCGCTTGCATCGCCGGACTGCTGTGCCCGCTGGCTCGCGGCCGCCGGCGAGGATGCCCCGCCCGCACCCGGCTGTGCCTTCGATCCGCATCCCGCCAAAACGCCGGCGATCGCGAGCGCCAGCACTGAACGAATGATTTGCATGATTGCGTCCCCGTTACTGCTTCTGATTGACCAGCCGCTGCATGTTCTCGTTGAGCTTGAACAGCACGATCATCAGCTCGCACCAGATGCGCGCGCCGATCGCGCCGCCGAGCGTGATGATCAAAGCGCGGAAGAAGGTGCCGAAGCTCATGTACTGGAAGCCGGTGTAGAACATCGAGCCGAGGCCGGCGATCAGCGCTGCCAGCAGCAGCAGCCAGTAGACGAGCGTGACCACTTTCGGCGTCAGCATGGAGTCGAAATACAGAACGTCGCGCACACTCATGGTTCTTCTCCGTCGTGGGTTGTCAGCTGCGGCACTGGATCTGCACGGCCTCTTTCTCGCAGCGGATGCCGCCGGAGAAATTGCCCGCGCCCTGCTGCGTGCAGACGCCCTGCATCATTCCGCGCGTGAGGCTGAATTTGTCCGCATCGGCCATGTCGGCCTTGATGTTCTTGTCGTCGAGGTCCTGGCAGGACATGAGGATCGGCGGCAGCTCGATCCAGCGGCCCTGGTCGCAGCCGGCAAGGCCCAGCGCGAGCAGCAGCACGGCAGTGAGTCGGTTCATGTGGTTCTCCCCGGCGCTTTGGAATGTTCTGGTCGCCGGGAATACAGACGCACCCCACCGCCAAACGTCAGGCCCTGACACTCCTTCCTCACTCACGTCTTATCCCGCATGGCGGTAAATGCTGTTGCGCCGGGAATCGGCTGGGGTAGGCTTGGAGCCGCAGGGCGCGGCCTCCCCGCCGCGCCGATCCGGGGCGCCTTGAACAAGAACGAATTCATGCAGGCGTGCCGCGAGGGAGGCGGCGCGATCGAAAGGGCATTGCGTCAGCTGGACCGGACGTTCTTCGCCACGCTGTACGCGCGCGCACTGCATACGCTGCGGGACGCCGAGCTGGCCCGCGACCTGGTCCAGGAAACCTTCATCAAAGTCTGGCAGCGCTGCGCCACGTTCGAGGGCAGCTCGGAGCTGCGGCCGTGGATCGAAGCGATCCTGCGTCACACGCTGCTCGATCGCCTGCGCAAGCCGCAACGCGACATCTCCTTCGAGGAAGGCGCGCAGATGAGCGAGGAGCTCGTCGAGCGCGTCTTCGAGCTCTCGCAGCAGCAGGTCAGCCGGCCCGACGACGAAGCGCGGCAACAGCAGCTGGCCGAATGTTTCCAGCGCTGCTGGCAGCGCTTCGAGGAAGCTGCGCCCGCGCACGCCGCGGTGATCAAGTGGGTCGTCGAGGACGGCCTCAGCCACGAGCAGATCGGCGAGCTGCTCGAGCGCACGCCCGGCGCGACCCGCGAATTCATTTCGCAATGTCGCAAGCGCGCCCGCCTGCACCTGGCGGAATGGTACGAGCTCGCCTTCGGCACGGACGAGGTCACGTGAGCACGGACTCCGACAAGGACTGGCTCGACGCGCTGGGCGGACGCGCGCGCACGATCGGGAATGCGGCGCAGGCCGAAGGCCAGGTGCTGCGCGAGATGGTGCGATCGCAACTCGCGCAGGAAGCGGCGGCTGAGCGTGCGACCACAGCGTCGATCGCCACACCTGATCCGATGCGCGAGCGGGCATTGATCGAGCGTGCGAGACGCGAGGGGCTTCTCAACTCACGCGCAGGCTGGACGCCGATGCTGATCGCGGCCGCAGTTGCGATGGTCGCCGTCGGCATCGTGTGGCAGTCATTCATCAAGCCCGACGCACCCGTGGTGCGTGGCGAAATCGGAGCGCCCGTGCAGATCCAGGCGTCCGATCCGGCCGCGCTCAAGAGGCAGCTCATGGACGAGCTGCGAGCCGCGGGCGTGCAGGCGACCGGCTACGAGGCCTTCGATATTCAGGGCATCGATGCCGATCTGCCTCGGCCGCTGACCCCCGAGGTGCGTCGCGTGCTGGCGCGTCACGACATTCCGGAGCCGGCGGACGGCGTGCTGCGAATAGAGATCCGGGAGAAGCGATGAGACTCTCGCTCTCTGCGCTCGCGCTTGCCATCCTTTGCTGGGGACGCACCGCGCACACGTACGAGCTGCCGGCGCTGTGTTCCGAGCCTGCGATCGTTGCAGCTGCGCCGAAGGATGACATCGCGACGCCGCCGCTCACCGAGCTGCGGGCGCGCACGGAAAAGACGATCGAAACGGATCCGAACGCCGCGATTGCGCTGATGTGCTCGACCATCCCGCGCGTTGCGCGCGAGCGCGGCGAGGATTCAGTCGAGATGGCGTGGTGGGTCGGCTCGCTCGCGACGCCGCTGATCGCCTTCATGGATCGCATGGCGGACGCGTTGCCGCTGCTGCAGTTCGCGCAGCCGATTCTCGAGCGCCGGCTCGGCCCGTATGCCGCCGAGGTCGCGGAGATTCAGGTGGCGTACGCCTGGATCGCAACGCGTCAGGGTCGCAATGCCGATGCTGCGACGGCGTGGCAGGCAGCCTTGCGCATCCGCGAGCGCACGCCGGGTGCGAAGAAGCTGGAGTTGCAGAAGGTGCTGGTTGGACTGGCGCAGTCGCAATCGGCGCTGCGGCTGTTCGGTCCTGCCAAGGAATCGCTGGCGCGCGCCCAGGCGATCCTGCGCGAGAACGGCGAAACCGCCAGCGAAGCGGCAGCGGCGATCGAGAACACATTCATCAACATCGCCTGGCGCGAAGAAGATTTCGCGGCCGTGCGCGCGCATGCCGAAGCGCAGATCCGCATCGAAGATCAGATGGCGAGTCCGGCGGCCCAGCGCGTGCCTGCTTATATCTGGCTCGGGCAGAGTCTCGAACGCCTCGATGAGTTCGAGCAGGCGGAGGCGGCGCTGCGCAAGGCAGTCGCGATTGCAGAGAGCAAGGAAGGTGCGCCGCTGCAACGACATCACTTCACGGCGCTCGCGCAGCTGGCTGGACTCCTCGTGTTGCGCGGCAAGCCGGCCGAAGGACTGGAGCTCGCCCGCCGCAGCATCGCTGTTGGCGAGGCGACCCGTGGACCGGACGCGCCCATGCTCGTGCGACCGCTGCAGTACGCAGCCGAAGCCCAGCGCGCGCTCGGCGAGTTGCCCGACGCGCTGCATACATATGAACGCGCCGCATCGCTGGTCGAGCGCTTTCCGAACGACATCGAGCGGCCGTGGATCGTCGCGCACTATCGCGGACTGGCGCGCTTGCAGCTGGAGCTGGGCGAGCGCAACCAGGCCCTTGTCGCGCTCGATGCAGCGCGCACTGCTGCCGGGACCGACCCGACGCTCGCCGTAGAGCGTGCAGCAACGTTGCGCGCGCTGGGCTCGCTTTCCTCGGGCAGCGAAGTCGCGGCGGGTCGCGCGGCACTCGAAGAGGCCCTGGCGTTGTACCGCACGCGTCTGCCTGATTCGCATCCTGCGATCCTGCGGACGATCGCGGAATCCTGCGCGCTGGATCTGCGCGCCGGTAGCACCGACGTGGCGACATGCCGCGACGCTGCAACGCGCATGGAAGCTGCGCAGGAAGCGGACCCGCTGTTGCGCCACGACGTCTATTCCGCGTGGAGCGAGCTGAGCGGGCGTGTCGGAGATTCGCAGGCTGCTTACGATCTTGCCATCCGCGCGCTATCCGCGGCGACAACGCTCGGTACTCCAGATCCGCTGTGGCGCGCCGACTTCGCGCTGGCGCGCCTGATCTCGGCACGCGGCGACAATCCGTCGCTGGCGATCTTTCTCGGCAAGGAATCGATCGCGCAGGTCGAAGCATTGCGCAGCCGCTTCGTCGGCGAGGACAGGCGGCTCGAACACGGCTTCCTCGAGAACAAGGTGGACGTGTATCGCACCGTCGCAGACTGGCTCATGGAGGCGGGACGCATCGAGGAAGGCCTCGACGTGCTGCAGCTGCTGAAGGCGGAAGAGCTGTATCAGTTCGCGTTGCGTGATGCGCAGTGGAGCAGGGCGGCACAGCCGATCGAGCTGACGGTTGATGAAGTCGCGCTGCGCGATCGCTACCGGGCTTTGTTGCAAACCGATGCAGTGGCGGGCGATGAGATCGATCAGCTCGGACGCCTGCAGGAATCGGGACGCCTGAGCATCGCTGAGCGTCAGCGGCTCGAAACATTGCTGGCGACGCATCGCCGCCTGGAAGCCGAGCGCGTGCAGCGCCTGCGCCAGTTTCTGGACGAGCGTGCGAGTGCGCCTGCTGCCGAAGCGCCGCGCGAGATCAAGGTCGAGCGTCTTGCGCGCGAGCTCGCGTCGATCGGACCGGATGCGGCGCTGGCTTACTACTTGCTCACCGACACGCGGTTGCGCGTGCTGATCGCCACACGTCATGGTCAGTTCGAATACGAGTCGGCCGTGGATGCGGGCGCGCTCAAGCGCGACATCGGCCGCTTCCTGGAAGCCATCGGACGTCGCGAGGACGTGAGCGACGCCGCGCAGAGTCTCTATGCCGCCGTGGCTCGTCCGCTCGATGCGGAAGCAAAGCGCGCGGGTGCGAAACGCCTGGTGCTGTGGCTCGACGGCGCTCTGCGTTACGTGCCGTTCGCGGCGCTGAACGACGGGAAGCGCTATCTCGTCGATCGTTACAGCATCGAGAGCTATGTGCCGTCGCAGGAGCCATCGACGTCGATCGTTGCCGCCGCGAACGAGCTGCAGAAGCTGAGCGTGCGCGGCTTCGGCGTCACCCGCGCCGTCGGCGGCTTCGACGCACTACCGGCGATGGCCGATGAGTTGTGCGACGTCGTTCGCGGGCCGATCGAAGGGCTCGCGGCGCGCGGCCGGACTTGCCCCAGCGACCAACTCGGCGCCGGCGCACTGCGCGGCGACGGCTTCGCCGACGCTGCGTTCACTGCGACGAAATTCCGCACGTCCCTCGCGGAGGACCGCGCGTTCTCCGTACTGCACCTGGGCACGCACTTCAGCCTGCGGCCCGGCAATGCGCGACGCTCGTTCCTGGTGCTCGGCGACGGCTCGCAGCTGACGCTCGACGCCATCGGCCAACTCGATTTCACCGGCCTGCAACTCGTAACGTTGTCCGCGTGCCAGAGCGCGCTGGGCGGCGCGACGACCGACGACGGCCGCGAAGTCGAAGGACTCAGCGCGATCGTTCAACGTCGCGGCGCCCAACATGTCGTCGCGAGCCTGTGGCGCGTCGAGGACCGCAGCACTGCGCAGCTCATGCGAGAGATGTACGCCGCCTTCGCCAAAGCCGGCATGGATGCC
>DATEKT010000302.1:0-24891 GCA_035277305.1 Steroidobacteraceae bacterium
AGATCGACTGGAACCGCGGGCAACTCCTGGCGGCCGGCATCGGCAACATGGTGGCAGCGATCGTAGATGGCGGCGGGACCAAGCGCATCCCGTCCTACAACGGCATCGTGGGACATGCATCGCCGCGAGTGCGCGAGCTGAGCTATCCGATCGACCACGCGGCAACGGTGCTGTTTCACTCGGACGGGCTGAACACCACCTGGCAGCTCGAACGCTATCCGGGACTGATGCAACACTCCTGCGCCGCTATCGCGGGAGTGCTGTATCGTGACTGCAAACGCGGTCGCGACGACTCGCTCGTCGTCGTGCTGCGCCGGGCAATCACGTCATGAGACACGCACTGCTGGAGCTCGAGCTCGCCAACGATCGCGACATGATCGCGGCCCGTCAGCGCGCCCGGCAGGTCAGCTCGCTGCTCGAGTTCGACGCGCAGGACCAGGTGCGCATTGCCACGGCGGTTTCCGAAGTGGCGCGCAATGCCGTGCGCCATGGCGGCGGCGGCCGGATCGAGTTCGCGCTCGAGGAAGAGCATGGGCACAACGCGGCCCTGTCCATCAGCATCGCCGACAACGGGCCCGGCATTGCGGATTTCGAAGCAGCGATCACCGGCAGCACGGCGAACGGCGAGGCGAAGCTCGGACTGGTCACGGCCCGCCGCCTGATGGACGGTTTCGAGATCCAATCTGCCGCGAAGCGTGGCACTTCGATCACGCTGCGCAAGCATGTGCCGCGCCGCGCCGAGCCTTTCACGCGCGCGCGCGTCGAAGCGCTCCTGCGTTCCGTCACCGCGCACCGCCCCGGCGACCCGGGTAGCGAAATGCAGCAGCAGAATCGCGACCTGCTGCGCAGCCTCGAAGAGCTGCGCTTGCGCCAGGAAGAGTTGACGCGTCTCAACGCGGAGCTCGAAGACACCAACCGCGGTGTGATGGCGCTGTACGCGGAGCTCGACGAGCGAGCCGCGCATCTGCGCTCCGCCGACGAGACCAAGACGCGCTTCCTGTCGAGCGTCAGCCACGAGTTCCGCACGCCCGTGAACTCGATCCTCGCGCTGTCGAAGATCCTGCTGCACCGGCTCGACGGCGAGCTGACGACCGAGCAGGAGCGCCAGGTGCGCTACATCGTCCAGGCCGCAGATCAGCTGTCGACGTTGATCGACGACCTGCTCGACCTGCGCAAGGTCGAGGCCGGCAAGATTCAGTTGCGCATCGAGAGATTCACGGTGCCCGATTTGTTCGCAGCGCTGCGCGGCATGTTCAAGCCGCTCGCGACCAATGAAAACGTCGCGCTGTTGATCGAAGAGCCCGACGAGCTGCCGGAGCTGTTCACCGACCAGGGCAAGGTCGCACAGATCCTGCGCAACCTGGTATCGAACGCGCTGAAGTTCACGGTGCGCGGCTCGGTGCGCGTCTCGTGCCGGCTCTCACGGGACAGACAGCTGATGCTGTTCGAAGTGGTGGACACCGGCATCGGCATCTCCCCGGAGAATCACCGGAAGATCTTCGATGAGTTCTCGCAGGTCGAGAATCCCTTGCAGACCACGGTGAAAGGCACCGGACTTGGCTTGCCGCTGTCGCAGCGGCTCGCAGGACTGCTCGGCGGCAGCATCGAGATCCGCAGCCAGATCGGTCACGGCTCGACGTTCACGCTGGCGCTGCCGCCGCGCCTCGACGGCGATCTCGCCGCAAATGCGCCCACGCACGCGGAATTGTCCACGCCGATGGCGCTCGACCGCGTGCTGATCATCGACGACAACGAGATCGAGCGTTATGCGCTGCGCCAGTTTCTCTCGACCAGCCGCTACGAGGTGATCGAAGCGACGGGCGGCTACGACGGCCTGCGGCTGGCGCGCCAGGCGCAGCCGGACGTGATCTTTCTCGACCTGATGATGCCGGACATCCACGGCTTCGAAGTGCTGAAGATGCTGAAGGCCATCGATGACACGCGGCGCATACCGGTCGTGCTGTTCACTTCGCAGGTGCCGGAAGGCGACGATCGCGGCGCCGCGGCCGATGCGCTGATACTGAAGAACGAGTTGTCGCGCGACACCGTGATCAGCACCATGGAACGCGTGCGCGGGCCGCAGGAGACCGATCATGCAAGAAAAGACGCCTGAGACGATCCTCAACGTCAACGACAACGAGGCGAGCCGCTACGCGACCACGCGCATTCTGCATCGCGCCGGCTTCAGGGTGATCGAAGCGGCGACCGGCGGACAGGCGCTGCAGATCGCGCGCGAAGATCTGCCGCCGCTCGTCATCCTCGACATCAATCTGCCGGATGTCAGCGGAGTTGAAGTTTGCCGGCGACTGAAGACCGATCCAGCCACGTCCGCGACGATGGTGCTGCAGATGTCCGCGACCAATATCGCGGTAGCCGATCGCGTCAACTCGCTCTCCGCCGGCGCCGACAGCTTCCTGGTCGAGCCCGTGGAACCGGAAGAGCTGGAGGCGGTGTCGCGCGCGTTGTTACGCCTGCATCGCAGCGAGTCGGCGTTGCGAAGCGCACTCGCCGAGCGCGATCTGCTGCTCAAGGAAGTGAACCATCGCGTCAAGAACAGCTTGCAGCTCGTGCTCAGCATGCTCAGCCTGCAGGGTCACGGCTTCAAGGAGCCCGAGACGCGCGAGCTGTTCACCAAGGCGATCTCGCGCGTGACTGCGATCGCCGCGATTCACGAGCGGCTGTACCAGGACGCTGATCCGCTGACGGTCGAGATGCACACGTACCTGACCGGGTTGTGCGCGGAGCTGGTGCGCGCGTCCGGCATGGAAGAAGGGTCGCAGGCGAGCCTGCAGATCGAAGTCGAGGAGATGCGGCTGCCGACCGAGCATGGCGTCGCTGTGGCGCTCGTCGTCAACGAGCTGGTGATGAATGCACTGAAGCACGCGCGGCCAGCGAGCGGTGCGGCTGTCATCAGCGTCCGGCTGGTGGGTCACGGCGCCGGGCAGGTTCGCCTGTCAGTGTCGGACAACGGTGATCCGCAGGAAGCGCAGGCCGGAGACGGCGCAGGTTTGGGTACGCAGCTGATCCGCATGCTGGCGCGCCAGCTCAACGGCTCTGTCGGCATCGAACGCGCCGTCAGCAACTACACCGTGCACGTAACGTTCCCGCTCCAATCAGCGGCGCGGTCATAGTTGGTGCCGGGAGAAAAAAAACGACGAGAACTGAACAGTGCAGCAAATTGTGCGCTGCTCAGTTTTCGTCGATTTTCTCTCCCGGCACCAGTTACCGGTTAGTTCAGCGAAGTGCTCGGCTGCGCGAGGTCCTCGGAGAATTGCGCGAGCTCGGCGGCCACTTCTTCCATTGCGACGGCGCTGCAGCCGATCTGCTCGGACCAGCCTTGCAGCTCGAACTCCTCTTCGATGGCGCGCAGCGAGTTGAGCAGCAGCAGAGCGTCCAGCATGGGCATCGTCAGGCGCAGCGTGTCGTCGCCATCAACACAATGCACAGTGACCGTACCGCAGATCGCCGGCTGGTGATCCGGCACTTCCGCAGTTGCCGCTGCGGTGATGATTTCGTGCGACCCGAATCCATCTGCCAGGCACATCGGTGCCTCCTGACGAACAATCGGCCGAAGTAGGGCCTGTGACTGCAACGCGCGGCCGGGCTCGCAGGGTCCGTGTTGCGCCGACGGCTTCGGGCCGCAGCTTTTTTTGCTTCTATATCAGCTAGTTAGATATTTGCTGAGCAGCCGCGAGATCAGCGCCTGGGCTCGCTGCGCGCGCTGCGGATCCCAAACCTGCTCGACCGCCTCGTCCATGTATGCGCGCCGCGCGAGCTCGAGCTGTACCGCGTACACGCCGGTCGCCGGCTTGCCGTAGTGATCCGTGATGTAGCCGCCCTTGAAGCGACCGTCGAGCACCGCGCCGAACTCACCGTCGCGCTTGATGATCTGCAGCAGCGCATCGCCGACTTCGCGCGGCGCGCTCGCACCGTCGCGCGTGCCGAGATTGAACTCCGGCAGTACGCCCTCGAACAGACCTGGAATCTCGCTCGCGATCGAATGTGCGTCCCACAACAGCGCCTTGCCGTACGCAGCGCGCATCTGCGCGAGCTCGGTCCCGATGCGCTGGTGATAAGGCCGCCAGTACTGTTCGATGCGCGACGCGATCTCGTGCTCGTCGGGCTCGTGACCCGCCATGTAGATGAACGAGCCGCCGAACGTCTCGGTCGGGCAGACTGGCGAAGTCGGCGCGCCGACGTACAGGGACGCGGAGTCCGGCGAGCGGTTGAGATCGACGACGTAGCGCGAGTAGTTCGCCTTGATGATCGACGCACCGAGCTCGCGCGCGAAGTCATAGAGCAGGTGCACGTACCAATCGGTATCCGGCACCGTGCGGCCGACCACGGTGAGGCGATGCGCCAGCGCTTCGGGCAGCTCCGTGCCCGAATGCGGAATGCTGATGAGGAGCGGTGAAGTGCCGCGATGAAAGTCGTAGAGGTTCATAGCATCGGCAACTTCAGTCCGTTCTCGCGCGCGCAATCGATCGCTTCCTGGTAGCCCGCGTCCGCGTGTCGCGCGACACCGATAGCGGGGTCGTTCCACAGCACGCGCTCGATGCGTTTGGCCGCGGCCTGCGTGCCGTCGCACACGATGACCACGCCGGCGTGCTGCGAGTAGCCCATCCCGACGCCGCCGCCGTGATGAAACGAAACCCACGTCGCACCGCCCGCAGTGTTGAGCAGGGCGTTCAACAGCGGCCAGTCGGAGACAGCATCCGAGCCGTCCTTCATGCCCTCGGTCTCGCGGTTCGGGCTCGCCACCGAGCCAGAGTCGAGATGATCGCGGCCGATCACGATCGGCGCCTTGAGCTCGCCCGACGCGACCATTTCGTTGAACGCGAGGCCGAGCCGGTGCCGCTGGCCCAGGCCGACCCAGCAGATGCGCGCCGGCAGCCCCTGGAAGCTGATGCGCTCGCGCGCCATGTCGAGCCACTGGTGCAGGTGCGGATCGTCGGGGATCAGTTCCTTCACCTTGGCGTCGGTGCGATAGATGTCCTCCGGATCGCCCGACAATGCGACCCAACGGAACGGACCGACTCCGCGGCAAAACAGCGGCCGGATGTAGGCCGGCACGAAACCCGGGAACGCGAACGCGTCCTTCACGCCTTCGTCGTAGGCGACCTGGCGGATGTTGTTGCCGTAGTCGAAGGTCGGCACGCCCATCTTGTGATAATCGAGCATCGCCTTGACGTGCACGGCAGCCGACTTCTGCGCCGCGGCGGTGACTGCAGCCGGATCGCGCGTGCGCATTTCCAGCCATTTCTCCACCGTCCAGCCGATCGGCAGATAGCCGTTGACGAGATCGTGCGCGGAGGTCTGGTCGGTCACTGCATCGGGCCGGATGCCGCGACGAACCATCTCGGGAACGATCTCCGCGGCATTGCCGAGCACGCCGACGGAGATTGCGCGGCCCGCGGCGGAAGCGTCCGCGATCATCTTCAGCGCGGCGTCGAGCGAGGGCGCCTGCGCGTCCAGGTAGCGCGTCTCGAGGCGCTTTTCGATGCGGCTCTGCTGACACTCGATGCACAGCATGCTCGCGCCTGCCATCGTTGCGGCGAGCGGTTGCGCGCCGCCCATGCCGCCGAGCCCGGCAGTGAGTATCCATTTGCCCCGCAGATTGCCGCCGAAGTGGCGCCGTCCCATCTCGACGAACGTCTCGTGCGTGCCCTGCACGATGCCCTGGCTGCCGATGTAGATCCACGAGCCGGCCGTCATCTGGCCGAACATCATCAGCCCGCGGCGATCGAGCTCGTTGAAGTGCTCCCACGTCGACCACTTCGGCACCAGGTTCGAATTCGCCAGCAGCACGCGCGGCGCATCTTCGTGCGTGCGGAACACGCCGACCGGCTTGCCGGACTGGATCAGCAAAGTCTCGTCGGCATCGAGCGCGCGCAGCGTCTCGACGATGCGATCGAAGCATTCCCAGTTGCGCGCGGCGCGCCCGATGCCGCCGTACACGACCAGCTCGTCGGGATTCTCCGCGACCTCGCGGTCGAGGTTGTTCATGATCATGCGCAGCGGCGCTTCGGTCAGCCAGCTCTTGGCCGTGCGCTGCGTGCCGCGCGGCGCGCGTACGGTTCGTGCGCCGTGAGTGCGATCTTCTGCGGGTCGTGTTTGGGCGTTCATAAGCAACTCACTCCAGGATCCTGTGCATTGCGCGCTTGTAGCCGACGGCGATCGCTGTCTCCGCGAAGTGCCGCCCTTCCTGCACCAGCCAGCGGCCCGCGACCATGACGTCGCGCACCTCGTGACCGGCGCCGGCGAAGATGAAAGTGTCCATCAGCTCGTCGTCTTCGCGACCGGCGAACAACGGTCCATTGGTATCGACCACGACGATGTCTGCGCGCCGGCCCACCTCGAGCGCACCGATGTTGCGGGCGGCGACTCGCGTGCCGGCGGAGCAAGCGCGATGCCACAACATCGAGCCGCTCGACGCTTCGCTGTCGGTGGCTAGCACATTGCGGTGCTTGCTGTGCAGTCGCGCCTGGTATTCGAGCCAGCGCAACTCTTCGACCGGCGACAGCGAAATGTGACTGTCGGAGCCGATCGCAAACGCACCGCCCGCCGCGAGCCATGACTGCAGCGGAAACACGCCGTCACCGAGATTCGCTTCGGTCGTCGGGCACAACGCGATCACGGCGCTCGACGCCGCGACAGCTTTGAGCTCCGCGTGCGTCGAATGCGTCGCGTGCACGAGGCACCAGCGCCGATCGACGCGGCCGTGCTCGATCAGCCATTCGATCGGCCGCGCGCCGAGATGCTGCTGCGCGGCTGACACTTCGCGTTCCTGCTCCGCGATGTGGATGTGAATCGTCTTGATCGCCGGCAGTGAAGTCACCACTGTTCGCAGCGCATCCGGCGGCACGGCGCGCAGGCTGTGGAGCGCGACGCCGATCTCGACTTGCGGTGACTGCGCATGAGCGCGCGACAACTCGTCGATCAGGTCGAGGTATTGATCCGTCGTGAGCACGAACTGGCGTTGTCGCGGCGTCGGCGGCGCGCCGCCGAAATCGGACGTCTGGTACAGCGTCGGCAGCAAGGTCAGGCCGATCCCCGCCGTCGCGGCGGCGTCGATCAGCGCCTGGCACATCGTCCCCTGTTCCGCATACGGCGTGCCCTCCGCTTGGTTGTGCAGGTAGTGGAACTCGCATACGGCGGTGTAGCCGGCCTTGAGCATGTCCGCATAGCATTGCGCCGCGACCGCGTTCAGGCACTCGGGCGACATGCGGCTGGCGTGCTCGTACATGGTCTCGCGCCAGGTCCAGAAGCTGTCGCCGTGACTTGTGCGCCGTTCGGCCAGCCCCGCCATCGAGCGCTGGAAAGCATGACTGTGTACATTCGGCATGCCCGGAATCGCCGCACCGCTGATCAGCCGCGCGGTCGTCACGACGTCGTCCGGCGACACGTCGACGATGTCGCCCGCCGGGTCGACCGAGATCACGACATTCCGCCGCCAGCCGCCGGGCAACCAGGCTGTGGTGAAGCGGTAGCGGGATTGCAGGGACATGGGCTGAGTATAAGACTGGAGTGACGGAGTGACGAAGTGATGGCAGTGACGAACAACCAGTGGGACCGCGTGTGGGTCGGCGCAGACCTCGCCACGATGGACGGGGACGGCGGCATCGGCCACGTGCCGGACGGCGTGCTCGCGATTCGCGACGGCCGCATCGCCTGGGTCGGCACGGCCGCGCAACTCGACGCGCTGCAATGGTCAGCCGAGGTCGCGACGGACGCGCGCGGCCTGTGGATCACGCCCGGCCTGGTCGAGTGCCACACGCACCTGGTGTATGCGGGTGACCGCAGCAATGAGTTTGCGGCGCGGCTCCGTGGCGCGACTTACGAAGAGATCTCGCGCGCCGGCGGCGGAATCGTCTCGACCATGCGCGCCACCCGCAACGCCAGCGAGGATGAGCTGCTCGCACATTCGCTGCCTCGCGCCCGGGCACTGGCAAGCGAAGGCGTGACGACGCTCGAAGTGAAATCGGGATACGGGCTCAGCCTCGACAGCGAGCTCAAGATGCTGCGCGTGGCGCGCCGCCTCGGCGAACAACTCGGCATCGACGTCGTCAAGACCTTCCTCGGCGCGCACGCGTTGCCGCCGGAGTTCGCCAATCGCCAGGACGATTACGTGCGGCACGTCTGCGACGACATGCTGCCCGCCGTCGCAGCCGAAAACCTTGCGGAGGCCGCGGACGTGTTCTGCGAGCGCATCGCGTTCACGCGCGAGCAGACGGAGCGCGTATTCGAGCGCGCGCGCAGCCTCGGCCTGGCGCTGCGCCTGCACGCAGATCAATTGAGCGACGGAGGTGGCGGCGAGCTCGCGGCGCGCTACGGCGCACTGTCCGCCGATCATCTGGAATACACATCGGAAGCTTCGCTGCAGCTCATGGCGGAGCGCGGCGTCGTCGCGGGACTGCTGCCCGGCGCCTTCTACTACCTGCGCGAAACCCGGCTGCCGCCGATCGAACAGATGCGCGCGCTCGGCATCCCGATGGCTATCTCAACCGACTGCAACCCCGGCACTTCGCCGATCTCATCGCTCCTGACAGCGATGAACATGGCGTGCGTTTTGTTCCGCATGACCGCGACCGAAGTCCTTCGCGGCGCCACCGTCAACGCCGCTCGCGCCCTCGGACTTCACTACGATCGTGGAATGTTGCGCGAAGGAATGCGTGCGGATCTGGCGGTGTGGCGGTTGCGCCATCCCGAGCAGCTCTGCGCCGAAGTCGGGGGTCACAGGCCGGTAGAGGTCGTTGCGGCGGGGAAGTAAGACCCGGAATATCTCTCGCCAGGATTCTTCTTCTAGAACGATACCGACACGTTCAAACTCATCAGGTCCACATCCGCTGCATCGAGCGTCGCGTCGTCGCCAGCGTCGAAGACGCGCTGGTATTCCAGCCGGATGTTGTAGATCTCGGCGACGCTGAAGCTGACGCCGACCCCGCCCAGCAGATCGAAGCCGCTCTTGGTCGCGCGCGCCTTGCCGCCGGTGCCTTGCTCGTCGAGCACGAAAAGATTCTCGGTGTTGTTCGCGATGAGCACGCCGCCGCGCGCATACACCTCCCAGCGATACGTGAGCGGCAGGATTGCGAGCGCGGACAGCTGGATGCCGCTGGTGCCGGAGTCGATGTTCTGCTGAAAAGTGCCCGGCCCCGGCGGATCGCTGACGAACACGCCGCTGGCGTGCCGCCGGTACTTGACCTCGCCGAGATCCATGTAGCCGCCTTCGAAGGCGAAGTGCTCCGACATGCGCCAGCCGACCACGAAGCCATACGACGAGTCTTCGTCGTCGAACGACGAGGTGATGGTCGCGGGATCGGGTATGAAACCGGCGAAGGCGTCGACGGCCGCAGCCTCGTTCTCGAACACGCTGCGCGTCGAGTCCTTCTTGACCATTGCGTACGAGACTCCGGCGTAGACCCCCAGCTCGGCGGCGCCAGCGGTGGTCACGGCGGCACTGCCCGCCAGGGCGATGAATGCAATAATCGCGACTCTCATGGTGCCTTCGACTTCCTCGGCGTTCTAGTGAGAGGGACTGTACCGGAAAACGGTTCTGTACGACGCATGACCCGCACAGAAATCATCGGCGCCGTGGCGGCGACCCTGACCACGATCGCCTTCGTCCCCCAGGTCCACAAGGTGCTCGTCTACCGGGACACCCACTCCCTCTCCCTGGGGATGTACGTGATCTTTACGACCGGCGTCGTGCTGTGGGGTATCTACGGCTACCTGCGTACGGACTGGCTGATCATCGCCGCCAACGCGATCAACGCCGTGCTGTGCCTGACCATCCTGATCGTGAAGCTGCGCAACGACGTGTTCGGCCGCGTCAACCGATGAAGCCGATGCCCCGCGCCATCATCGCGGCGCACAGCATGATCAGGAACAGCAGCGTCAGCTCGGTGTGAATGATCATGCGGATGCGGCGCCGCGTTGCATCGTCCACGGCGGGCGCCTGCCCGGCCCTCAGCGCCTTGCGCCAGCCGAGAAACTTCACCGTCGGCACGATCGACAGCAACCCGACGACGATGAACAGGGTCAGCTTCGCCAGGAACGGTCCGCTGTGGAAGTAATAGTCGGCGCCCTTCTCCGTGTTGAAGACCCGGATGAAGCCGACGATCAGCAGCATGACGGCGGATGCGCCGTACACCGAATCCATGCGCAACAGCGTGCGCGCCGTGGCAACGGTGATCTCGCCGCGCACCAGGACGAGCTCGACAGTAACGACGGCGACCAGCAGAAATGCCGCCGCGTGATGCAGGAAAGCGAACAGAGCCGATGCAGTCATGGGCGCCCCGGTGCGTGCCGCGAGGCTTCAAGTATCGCTCATTCCCTTGCGGGCGCGCACGGTGTCCGGATGCTGCTCGCCGAGCGTCTCGACCAGGTTGCGGACCGCGAGCGCATACGCGCGCTTCGCCTCGCCGGTGCGTCCCTGGGCCTGCTCGACCTGCGCCAGCATCAGCCAGGACTGACCGGTCGTAGACGACGCTGGCATCTGCCCCTGCCCCTGCTCGGCGAATCTCACGGCTTCCTGCGCGTCGCGCCCGGCCGCATCGAGCTGATGCCGCGCGACCCGTACGCCCGCCCGTGCAACCAGCGCCTGCGCCCGCGGGCCGCTGCAGCAGTCGAGCTTGGTATAGGTGTCGAGCACGCCCGTGAACGCGGTCTCGGCATCGGCCGCTCGCCCCTGTCCTGCCCAGATTTGTCCTTGCACGAGTCTGTGCACCAGCGAGCCCGACGTCCCCTCGTCCACATGGCGCTCGCGCATGATCGCCGCGGCCTGGTCTAGTAACTGCTGTGCGCGTTGGAGCTGACCCTCCAGCACCGCGACGCGCGCCTTGCTCACGATGGCATACACCTGCGCCTGAGGATCCGGCTTGGCTCCAAGCGCGATGTCGTACGCGGCGTCGGCTTCCGGATAACGCCCCAGCGCTCGCAAGACGCTGCCGAGGCTCGAGCTCGTGTACTGAGCCTGTTCACCGGTCAACGAGCGCCGCCGATCGATCTCGATCGAGCGCTCCAGCAGATCGTAGGCGCGCAGCGGGTTGCCGGCAGCGAACATCGCCACGCCCCAGTTGCTGAGCAATGCACCCGCATCGAGCGAGTCGCCGCGCCCGAGGCTCTCGAGCAGATCGAACGATTGCTGGTAATACTCCTGGGCGCGATCCGGCAGACCCTGGACTGCGTAGGCGGAAGCGACCTGACCCAGCAGGCTCGACTTCTGGCGCAAGGATTGTTGGCCGGTGGCTTCGAAGTGATGCAGCGCCTGCAGCGCATACGTGACCGCATGACGGCCGTCGTTGAGACTGATCGCCAGGCTGGTGCGCTGATCCAGGCACGTCGAAAGCGCGGGATCGTCGGGCGCGTGATGCGCGATCTCCTGATCGATCGTGGCGGCCGCCTCGTCCGCGAGGCCGAGCTGCGATCGGGCGTAGGCGCGATTGCAGATCAGCGAGGATCGCACCGGCAGGTTCTCCGGCAGCGAATCGATCACGCGCGTGAGCACCTTGTCCGCGCGATCGAACTGATCGTGAGCGATGTACCACCACGCTACGAAGTCGCTGGCCACCGCGCGCGTGCGCGGATCGCCTTTGCCGAGCTGCTCCGCCAGCGCCTCGCTGCGCGAGTAGAGATCGTCGATCGTCAGAGTCTCGTCGTTGCGAACGCCGTCCCTGAGCACCGCGCGCATGAAGTCCAGCGTGGCCTCGGAGTTGGCGAGCATCTCGACTGCTGTCGCGCGATGCTTTTCCGCTCGCTGACCTTGCCACACGGCCGTGCCGAACCCGACACCCAGCGCGAGCACTGCAGCGACAGCGGCCGTCACCTGGACCTTGTGGCGCGCGACGAAACGACGCGTGCGATACCAACCGCTGTCCGGCCGCGCGCTCACCGGCAAGCTCGCAAGATAGTTGGCGATGTCCTGCGAGAACGCACCGACCGAGAGATAGCGCTCGGCGGGCGCCTTCTTCAGCGCCTTCAGCACGATGGTGTCGAGATCGCCCTTGAGCGTCTGCGCCAATCGACGCGGCGTCGTGCGGCGAGCGGCCGCGACCGCATCGGTCGGGTTGAGCTGGCTCGGACGCGGCGGATCCCGCGTGAGGATCGCTTCCTCGAGCTGGCGTCGCGACACGCGCACGGCGCCAAATGCGCGAGTGCCGACGAGCACCTCGTGCAGCACGACTCCGAGCGAATAGATATCCGACGCAGTGCCGACCGGCTGCGCAGCGAGCTGCTCGGGCGATGCGTAGTCCGGCGTGAGCGGGCCTTCCGCGAATTGCGTGATCGGATCGGCCGCGCCCGCGGACGGCGCGTCCGGCGACAAGAGCTTCGCGATGCCGAAATCGAGCAGCACCACGCGCGCTTGCGGCGTGACGAGAATGTTCGACGGCTTCAGGTCCCGATGCAGCACCAGCTGCGAGTGTGCGAACTCGACGGCAGCGAGCACTTGCAGAAACAGGCGTAAGCGCTCGCGGATGGAAAGCCGGGCGTCGTCGCAGTACGTCGTGAGCGACTTGCCGTCGACGTGCTCCATCGCGAGGTACGGCTGGCCGGCCGTGGTGACGCCGGCGTCGTAGAGCCTCGCGATGTTGGGATGTGTCAGCGTCGCGAGGATGTCGCGCTCGCGCTTGAAGCGCTCGACGAACTCCGCCTTGCGCGGGCCCTGCAACGGCAGCTTCAACGCAACGTCGCGCTGCAATTGTCCATCGCAACGCTGCGCGAGCCACACCGAGCTCATGCCGCCGCGGCCGATCTCGCGAATCAGCCGATAGGCGCCGACCTGCTCGCCGGCCCCGGCGGTCTCGCGCAGCAGCGCCTGGCGAACGGGATTGAGAATCGGTGCGGCGAGGAAGCCGCGTTGCTGCAGGTCCGCGTGCTCCTGCAGGAGCTTGCGAACCGCGTCTGCGATATCGGGATGTGCGTGGGCCAGCTCGTTCAGCCAGCGCTCACGCTCTTCACCCGGCAAATCCAGTGCCTGATCCAGATAGGGTGCAATTCGTTGCCATTGCCCAGCCTCGGGCGGCGCAAAGCCCATGACACACTCCCTGCTATCCCCGCCGGGAGTACAGCAGAGCGGGCTTCGCGCCACAACCCTTTCAGGCAGGGACGGCCGAGCGCTTCAGCCCCATATATTCGAGGTCGGCCAGCAGCAGCACGCCGGCGGCCTGCGCGATGACGACCGCGTAGCCGAGCGCATTCGGCGCGACCCAGCCGCCGAACAACAGCACGATGCTGTCGACCGCCCACACGATATTGATCGCGATGATTGCCCACACGGCCACGCGGGCCGGCTCGCTGCGCGAGGCGACGAACCCGACGAAAGCGGCGAACGGCACCAGGATGATGCCCGCCTCGCTGATCAGCTCCACCGGCAACTGCAACAGATTCGCGAACGCGCCGGCGAACGCGATCATCGCGATGCCGCTGATACCGCTGAAAACCGCGTCGAGGGTCAGCACGCGGCGCAGAAAGGCAGTAGAGCGAATGGAAGTCATGGCGAGATCCTCATGTGGTGACTTTGAATGCGAGGCCATCATGCGGGCCACGCCGGCGGGCAGTCGATTACCTCACAGGTAATGGAGATGGCGGCGCCCGCTGCGTTATCGTCGCGTCATGAATTCCGTCCACGCACGTCCCGTCGGCGACCTCCTGCGCGAATGGCGGCAGCGGCGGCGCATGAGCCAGCTCGACTTCGCGGTCGAAGCCGAGATCTCCTCGAAGCACCTGAGCTTTCTCGAAACCGGCCGCTCGCAGCCGAGCCGCGAAATGGTGCTGCATCTTGCCGAGCTGCTCGACGTGCCGTTGCGCGAGCGCAATTCGCTGCTCATCGCGGCGGGCTTCGCGCCGATGTTCAAGGAGCACGCATTGAGCGATCCCGCGTTGCAGCCGGCGCGGGATGCCGTCGAGCTCGTGTTGAAAGGCCACGAGCCCTATCCCGCCGTCGCGGTCGATCGTCACTGGAATCTCGTCGCGGCGAATACGCCGGCGAACGCGTTCATGGGCGGCGTCGCCGCGGCGTTGCTGACGCCGCCCATCAACGTTCTGCGCCTGACGCTGCATCCCGACGGCATGGCGCCGCGCATCGTCAATCTGAGCGAATGGCGCTCGCATCTGCTGGCGCGCCTGCGACGGCAGGTCGAAGTTTCCGCGGACAGCGCGCTCGCCGACTTGCTGCAGGAGCTGACCGGGTATCCCGCTCCTGCTCACACTGCAGAACCTGCTGCGAGCGGCGTCGCCTTCGCCGTGCCGTTTCAGCTCGCGACCGCCGCGGGCGTGCTCAGCTTCATCAGCACGATCACCGTTTTTGGCACTCCGGTCGATGTAACTCTGTCAGAATTGGCGCTCGAATCGTTCTTCCCCGCGGACCCGGCGACAGCCGCCGCGTTACGACACCTAGCGCAGGCATGAGTTTTCTCTACCGCGTCGAGCACGACACCGCGTTCGCCACCGAGTTCACGGCAGGTCCCTGGGATCGGGGACTGCAGCACGGCGGCGCGCCGACTGCACTGATCGCCTGGGCCGCCGATAACATCCCGACGCGCGAGCCGATGCAGGTGATGCGCATCACCGTCGACTTGCTGCGCCCGGTGCCGATCGCGCCGCTGCAGATTCGTGCGGAGGTCGTGCGCGAGGGTCGCAAGATCCAGCTCTGCGCGGTGACGCTGTTGAACGAGAACGTCGTTGTGGTACGTGCGAGCGTGCTCAAGATTCGTCGCGCGGAGTTCACGCTGCCGGCGACGGCCGTCGAGGAACCGATCGCGTTGCCAGCTCCCGAAGACGGTCACGACGCCGACGTGGAGAGCAGCAACTTGAGCGCGCTCATTCATGGCATGACGATGCGCGTCGTGAAGGGTAACTTTCGCAAGCCCGGCGCCGCAGCGATCTGGTTTCGCGTCGATCGGCCGCTGTTCGAGAGTCAGCCGCTGACGCCGCTGCAACGCGCGGCAATGGTCGGCGACTTCTGCAACGGCGTGTCCACGGTGCTCGAGTGGGGCAAGTGGACGTTCATCAACGGCGATCTGACGATCAGCCTGGCGCGCCTGCCGATCGGCGAATGGATCCTGCTCGACGCGCAGACCTGGCTCGGCGACGGTGGCTCCGGCATTGCATTCGCGAAGCTGGGAGACCGCCGCGGATATTTTGGGCGAGCCGTGCAGAGCCTGGTGATCGAGCCGAGAGTGTCAGGCTGAGGCCGACTCTTTTTTCTTCTTCTCTTCTTCCTGCTTCCGTTCCCGCCGGATCGTCAGCACGATCGTCAAGAACGCGAACGCCAGCAAGCCGATGAACGCCGCCATCAGAAACACCAGGCCGCCCGCGAGGCGCCAGCCCTCGTAGAGACCGATCGCAAGCCCGATCGGCGTGGTGATCAGCAACAGCGGTTTGCCAATTCTCAAGGTGTTCCTTCGACGGCTCGTTTCAGTTTGCCCAGCGCATGATCCCACTGCTGCTCGATCAGCTCCAGTGAGCGGCGCGCTTCCTCGATGCGCTCGGGCTCCAGCTCCCACAGCCGCTCGCGTCCGGCACGCAGGTCACGCACCAGACCGGCGTTCGCCAACACCTGTAGGTGTTTCGTCACGGCCTGGCGCGTGATGTCCGTACCCGAAGTGAGCTGCGCGATCGATTTCGCGCCGCTGCTGCACAGGAACGCAACCAGCCGCAGCCGTGTTTCGTCGCCGAGCGCGGCAAACACGGGCGCAGCGTTGCGGAACCCCGCGCTGCGCAGCGGCGGGCTAACGCGCAGCGACATGCCCGACATGATGTGCGATGTTTTTCATTTGCTCGTCCCAGCCGCCGCTGTTCATCCGGAACGCGTCGAGGCGCCGGTGCGGCGGAATGTTGTCGAAGCCGGATTCTACGACGGACAGCAGCGTGCCGCCCTCCGCGTCCTGCAGCTCGAACACGACCAGCGTGGTCTGCTCAGCCGAGTAGTCGACGTTCGGCTCGACGGCGGCGGGATGCCAGCGCCACGACAGCAGCTTCTGCGGCTCCACGCGCTCGATCCACACCTCGAAGACGATGTGCTCGTAGCCAGGATAGGTGATCTGCCCGTGCGTGCGCTGCCCTGGCGTGAACGTCTGACCCGCGAGCTTGACGCCGAATCAGTTGCCGAACTCCTCGGCATTCGACAATGCCCGCCATACGCGCGCCCTTGGCGCGCGTAGCAGGACCTTCCGTTCGATGCGATCGGTAGTCTGTGTCATATGCAACCTCCGAGTTGCATGATAGTCGAGGCCGCGCCAAATGCAACCATGAGGTTGCCTATTGGTTGTGGGTCCGGCTTCAGCCTGACACCATTGCGCCATGCCCCTGATCGCCTTACGCAATGCCGAGCTGGCCTACGGCCTGCATCCGCTGCTCGACCGCGCCAATCTGTCGGTCGACGACGGCGAGCGTGTTGGCCTGATCGGCCGCAACGGCACCGGCAAATCCTCGCTCCTGCAGGCCATCGCCGGCCGGATCGCGCTCGACGACGGCGAGATCGCGCGCCAGGACGGCCTGCGCATCGTGCTGGTGGAGCAGGAGCCCGAGCTGCCGCCTGCCGCGACGCTGCGCGAAAGTCTCATCGCGCGCGGGCGCATCGACCGCCTGCCGGATGAGCGCGAGCGCTGGCGCGTCGACGCGCGGCTCAGCGAATTCCTGCACCGGCTCGGCGTCGAGCCGGAGCGAACGCCGGACACTGCATCGGGCGGCGAGCGCAAGCGGTCGGCGCTCGCGCTCGCGCTGGCATTGCAGCCGGACCTGCTGCTGCTCGACGAGCCGACCAATCATCTCGACATCGACGGCATCGCGGCTCTGGAAGAGTTGCTGCTCAAGGGCCCGACGTCCATCGTGATCACGCACGATCGCGCGTTCCTCGATCGCGT
This sequence comes from Steroidobacteraceae bacterium, assembly GCA_035277305.1. Taxonomy (GTDB): domain Bacteria; phylum Pseudomonadota; class Gammaproteobacteria; order Steroidobacterales; family Steroidobacteraceae; genus Steroidobacter. The sequence goes on from DATEKT010000302.1 coordinate 16,863, forward strand.
CGTCACGCGCATCATCGAGCTCGATCGCGGGCTGCTGCGCAGCTTCCCCGGCAACTTCGCCGCCTACGAAGCGCGCAAGAGCGAGCAGCTCGCGGCCGAAGACATCGCGAATCGCAAGTTCGACAAGTTCTGGGCGCAGGAAGAAGTCTGGATCCGCCGCGGCATCGAAGCCCGCCGCACGCGCAACGAAGGTCGCGTGCGCCGGCTCGAAGGATTGCGCGTCGAGCGCGCAGCGCGCCGCGAGCGCCTCGGCGATCTGAAGCTGACGCTCGATGCCGGCGAGCGCTCCGGCAAGCTGGTCGCGGAACTGCTCGACGTCGGCAAGAGCTTCGGCGAGCGGCGCATCGTCAAGGACCTGTCGCTGCGTCTGCAGCGCGGCGACCGGCTCGGGCTGATCGGCGCGAACGGCGCGGGCAAATCGACGCTCATCCGCCTGATCCTCGGACTGCTCGAGCCGGACGTGGGCTCGGTCCGGCTCGGCGCCAACGTGCAGGTTGCCTACTTCGACCAGATGCGCGAGCAGCTCGATCCGGAGAAGTCCGTCGTCGAGACGATCAGTCCCGGCTCGGACTGGATCGAGATCGGCCGCGAGCGCAAGCACGTGGTGACGTATCTCGGCGATTTCCTGTTCGCTCCGCAGCGCGCGAACTCGCCGGTGAAGGCGCTTTCGGGCGGCGAGCGCAATCGCCTGCTGCTCGCGCGGTTGTTCGCGCGCACTGCGAACGTCCTTGTAATGGATGAGCCTACGAACGACCTCGACATCGAATCGCTGGAGTTATTGGAAGCCACCCTGCAGAGCTACGCGGGCACGCTGCTGCTGGTCAGCCACGACCGCGCATTCCTCGACAACGTCGTGACGCAGACGCTGGTCGCCGAAGGCAATGGCAAGTGGCAGGAGTACGTCGGCGGCTACACGGATTGGCTCGCACAACGCCGGCCGGTCGAATCGGCGGCGCCGAAGCCGAAAGCGGCAAACCGCAGCGATGACACGCCTCGCGCAGCTCCGGCCAAGATGAGCTACAAGGAAACGCGCGAGCTGACGCAGTTGCCAGCGGAAATCGAGGCGCTGGAGCAGCAGCAGAGCGATCTGACCGCGCGGATGAGCAGCGGCGACTATCACAAGCAGGGCAGCGAGCAGATCAAGGCGGACCGCCAGCTCGTCGGCGAGATCGAGCGCCAGCTCGCGGAGAAGTTCGCCCGCTGGGAAGCGCTCGAAGCGAAGAAAGCGTCCCTGTAGTTCCGGCATACGGGACATGGCAAAACTTGTCAGGTGCGGAGCCTGACCTGCACGCCCGCCTCTGCTACTTTCGGCGTCACAACAAGACGCATCGAGCATCGGGGGTCGTTTGAACACTCAACCAGGCGCGAAGGTCGCGCCCGTTGCCGCAACGCAGGCTCCGGCCGATCAATCCGAGCGCCAGGGCTGGTATCTCGTCTTCACGCTGCTCGTGTTCTATATGTTCTCGTTCATCGACCGGCAGATCATGTCGCTGCTGGTCGAGCCGATGAAACGGGATCTGCAGATCACGGACACGCAGATGGGCTTGCTGGGCGGCTTCGCCTTCGCGATCTTCTACACGTTCTTCGGCATTCCAATCGGACGTCTCGCCGACCGCGTCAATCGCAAGGGCATCATCGCCGTCGGCGTCGTCATCTGGTCGCTGATGGCCACGATGTGCGGTCTGGCGCGAAATTTCTGGGCGCTGTTTGCAGCGCGAGTCGGCGTTGGCATCGGCGAAGGCGCGTTGTCGCCCGCTGCCTACTCGATGATCACCGACGCGTTTCCGCGCCAGAAGCTCGGCCGTGCATTCAGCATCTACAACATGGGCATTCCGATCGGCAGCGGCATCGCACTGCTCGTGGGTGGCCTGGTCGCGGTCGCCGTGTCCGGAGTCGGCAAGACATTCACATTGCCGCTGTTCGGCGAAGTGCGCGGGTGGCAGTTCGTATTCATCGTGACCGGCTTGCCGGGCTTGCTGTTGCCGCTGCTGTTGCTGACGGTGCGCGAGCCGCCGCGGCGCGGCCTGATCAAGGCGGCCGACAACAGCGTCCCTGACCGATTGCCGCTCAAGGAGGTGCTGGCGTTCATGGGCAGGAACGGAATGTTCTACCGGCCGCACTTCCTCGCGATGGCGATGATGGCGTGCCTCGGCTACGCCGTCGGTTTCTGGCTGCCGACGGTCATGGCGCGCACGTACGGCATCGAGCCGGGTGTGGTCGGGACCGTGCTCGGCATCTCGACGATGACGATGAACACGCTCGGCGTCTTCGTCGCCGGCCGCATTTGCGATCGGCTGACGGCGAAAGGTCACACGGACGCACCGATCTGGGTGTGCTTCGGCACTGCAGTGGCCGTCGTCGTCACGAGCGCGCTGCCGTCCTTCATGCCGACGGCGACGCTCGGCTTGACGATGATGTGCATCGCCGGATTTCCCTTCCATGGCTATGTCGCGATGGGGCCGATGGCGGTCAACGCCGTCACGCCCAACCAGATCCGCGCGCAAGTCTCGGCGGTGTACCTGTTTACGGTGAATCTCATAGGTCTCGGTCTCGGGCCGTACCTCGTGCCGCTCATCAGCGACCACGTCCTGCGCGATCCGATGCAGATCCGCTGGGGTCTGCTCATCGTCGTCCTGGTCGCCGGCACGATCGCCGCCCTCCTGCTCTGGCGCGTCCGCCCGATCTACCGCCAGCAGGTCGCGCAGTCCGCACACTGGCAATAGCGCCTGGTGCCGGGAGAAGAATCCGCCGAAAACTCAGCAGCGCAGCAACTTCTACAGGCGTTGTGCTGCGCTGCTCAGTTTCCGCTGTTTTCCTCTCCCGGCACCGATCTAGAATCGGGCGATGGAACCATTGCCCCTCGTCTGCCACCCTGCTACGCCCTGCTCGTACGTCAGTGCGGTCACGGCGCGTGTCGACCGTCTGAGCGCGGACCTGCTGATCGTCTACTACCAGATAGAGGGCGACATCGATCAGCTGCAGCTCCCGCCGCAGCGACGATCGGCGCACACCGACGGCTTGTGGCAACACACGTGCTTCGAGGCGTTCGTGCGCGAGAGCGGCCAGCGCAGATACATCGAGCTGAACTTTTCTCCCTCGAGCGAGTGGGCGATCTACAGCTTCGAGGACTACCGGCGGGGCATGACGCCGATCGAGCCGCCACACGCGCCGAAGATCATCTGCCGCCGGCGCGAGAATCGCCTGGAAGCGGACGTCGACGTGCACCTCACCGGCATCGTGCCGCAGGCGGAGCTGCAGCTCGCGCTCTCGGCCGTGCTCGAGGATCAGCAGGGCAGGATTTCGTACTGGGCGCTCGCGCATCCGCCGGGCAACCCGGACTTTCACCATGACGCCGGCTTCGCGTTGCGGCTGACGCCGACGGGAGACGAGGAATGAAGTTCGGCATCGATCGCCTGCTCGCCGATCCGGCGCTGCGCGGCGCCTTGCGCAACAAGCGGCTTGCGCTGCTCGCGCATCCGGCATCGGTCACCGCCGATCTCACGCATTCGCTCGACGCGCTCGCGCGGTGCGACGAGCTGACGCTGAGCGCCGCGTTCGGACCGCAACACGGCCTGCGCGGCGACAAGCAGGACAACATGGTCGAGTCGCCGACGTTCAACGATCCCGTGCACGGCATTCCCGTGTTCAGTCTCTACGGCGAAGTGCGCCGGCCGACCGCGGCGATGATGGACACATTCGATGTGCTGCTGGTCGACATGCAGGACGTCGGCTGCCGCATCTATACGTTCATAACGACGCTGCGCTACGTGCTCGAAGAAGCCGCGGCGCACGGCAAGAGCGTCTGGATTCTCGATCGGCCGAATCCCGCCGGCAGGCCGATCGAAGGTCTGCGGCTGCGCGCAGGCTGGGAGAGCTTCGTCGGCGCAGGTGCGCTGCCGATGCGCCACGGCCTGACGCTCGGAGAGCTCGCCCACTGGTTCGTGCACACACTGCGTCTTTCGGTCGACTACAAAGTGATCGAGATGCAGGGCTGGCAACCCGCCGCGGCGCCGGGCTTCGGCTGGCCGCTCGGCGAACGCACGTGGATCAACCCGAGTCCGAACGCCGCGAATCTGTGGATGGCGCGCGCGTATGCGGGCACGGTCATGGTCGAAGGCACGACGCTCTCTGAAGGACGCGGCACGACCCGACCGCTCGAATTGTTCGGCGCTCCCGACATCGACGCACGCGCGCTGCTCGCGACGATGCAGAAACTCGCGCCGCAATGGCTGCGCGGATGCAGGCTGCGCGTCTGCTCGTTCGAGCCGACGTTCCACAAACATGTCGGCAAGCTCTGCGCGGGCCTGCAGATCCACGTCGAAGACCCGGGCTACGATCACGACGCGTTCCAGCCCTGGCGCCTGCAGTCGCTCGCGTTCAAGGCGCTGCGCCAGCTGCATCGCGACTATCCGCTGTGGCGCGACTTCCCGTACGAATACGAAACGCGCCTCGCGATCGACGTGATCAACGGCAGCCCGCTGCTGCGCGAGTGGGTCGATGATGCCAAGGCGACCGTGGCGGATCTGGAAGCGGTGGCGAGCAAGGATGAGCGGGATTGGGAGCAGGAAAGAGCGCAGTTTTTACTGTATTAGGCGGAGAGGAAGAAGAGCCGGAATACTCTCGCGGAGATCGCAGGGATCGCTGAGGAAGAATGAGAGATTCTGGTTCGCGGAGTTCCGGACTTTCCGCTTTTCCTTCTTCCTGCTCCTCTTCACACCCTGCAAAACACCCGCGCGATCGCCCCGTCGCTGCGCTGGTGCTCCGGCCGCGGCGCGAAGCGCTTGCTCGTGAGCGCGAGCTGCGAGATCTGTGTGAGCCGGAACGATTTCCAGCCGGCGGCCTCGCCGTCGGTGCCGCCCCAGACCTGATAGCAACTCAGCAGCTCATCGCCGGCTGCATCGATGCCGTAGACGTGGGGAGCAACGCGGTAGGTCTGTCCCTCGTGATGGAGTTCCAGCAGGCGTTTTTCCCGGATCGCCTGGCAGATGAGGTCCTGCATGGACATAGGAACACGTGAACGCAGCGCGGCGTTCCAGCAGTGGAACTGACGTCCGCAGGAGAGAACGATGGCGCGCCGCTATGGTAAGAAAGCTTCGCAAAAAGTGAAGCGTGCAATGCACGAGCGCAAGCGCGGCACGCTGCGCAGCGGGCGCTCCGGCCGCAAGGTGACCAGCCGCAAGCAGGCGATTGCGATCGGACTCTCCGAAGCCCGCCGCGCCGGCGGAAAAGTTCCGAAGAAGAAAAGCAGCCGTCGCAAGACGACGACACGCCGGCGACGTAGCAGCAAGAAGAAGTAACCTGAGTTAGTCCGCTGCGACAGCAGCTGGCTGCGCGCGCGAGCGTAACGGCACTTCGGGAATGAAGAGCACGATCGCGACCGCGAGCCCGACGATCCACAACGCACGCTGCAGCATGTGAACGATGGAAGTCGCGAACGCGACTTTCATGCCGCGCTGGATGCGCTCGACCAGCTGCTTGCCGTAAAGCGCCATCGCCGCGTGCACCGTCAGCAACGACTGCTGCACGCTCGCCGCGACCAGCTTGTCCTCCTTCGCGAGGATCGCGTCGCTGAACAGCCTGGTAACGCTCGCGACCAGCTCCGGCTCGCGCAGCGCGCGCAATGGGATATTTGCCAGCTGCTGCTTCAGGCCCGCAGGCAGCTCGGGATCCTGCAGCAACCGCTCGCGACCCTCCTCGCCTGAGCGCAGCTCACTCTCGATCGTTGCGACACGCTCCTCGAGCTGCCGATGAATGCGCCCGCGCACGCCACCGTCGCGCAGTGTTGCCTTGATCTGCTCGGGCATGCGCGGATCGCCGATGATCTCCGACACCGCCGCCTCGTCTTCGTGATACGCGCGCTCGAGCACTGCGAAGCGCTCCTCGAGCGTCGCATCGACGCGCGTGCGGATCATGTCGGCATTCATGGCCTGGCTCTGGGCGTGCGCGAGATCGATGCGCTGCTCGCTCATGCCGGGCAACAGCGGCACGTGCTTCGGCAGCTCCGCGGTCAGGCCGTGAATGAGAAACGTGCCGAAGACTGCGACACCGACAGTCGCACCCATCTGGCGGCTGAACTGTCCCATGCTGGTCGCGACGCCGATCTCGGTCGGCGGCGCCGAGTTCTGGATCACGAGGCTGAACAGGGTCTGCGCCGGCCCCAGTCCGACGCCAGTGACAGTGAGGCGCCACGCGAGATCGGCGCTGGTCGTGTCCGGTCCGATTCCCGTCAGCGCGATCACGCCCGCGAACAGCACGATGCCGCCGCCGATCATGAAGAGCTTGTAGCGGCCGGTGCGCGTCACGAGCCGGCCGCAGATGATGCTGCTCGTGATCAAGCCGCCCATCAGTGGCAGCAGCGCGAAGCCGCTCTGCGTCGCATTGATCCCTTGCACGACCTGCATGTACAGCGGCATGAACATCACGACGCCGAGAAAAGCGGTGCTCATGACGAACGAGGCGAGCGCAGCGATACGGAACGAATGGATCCGGAACAGGTGCAGCGGCAGGATCGGATGCAGTGCATGCGTCTCGATCCACAGGAAGACGACGAGCGAGACGCAGCCGACTGCAAAAAGACCGAGGATCTGCGGCGAATCCCACGCATAGCTGGTGCCCCCGAGGGTGAGGCCGAGCAGCAGCGTCGCTGCCGTCAGCACCACGAGGACGGCGCCGAGATAATCGATGCGTCCGCCAGCGCCATGCCGCAGCACCGGCATCCGGTACATGATCATGAAGAGCGCGAGCAGGCCGAGCGGCAGATTGACGTAGAACACCCAGCGCCAGCCCGCGACCTCGTGATCGAGCAGCATGAACGTGCCGTGATCGGTGAGGAAACCGCCGATGAACGGGCCGACGACCGTGGCGATGCCGAACACGGAGCCGAACACGCCGAACAGCTTGCCGCGCTCACGCGGGGGATACAGGTCCGCCATGATCGCGAACGACACCGTCATGAGCGCGCCGGCGCCGAGGCCCTGGATCGCGCGACACACGATCAGCTGCATCATGCCGCCGCCGAGCACCGGCAGCGCGCCGAACTCCCCGCTCAATCCGCACAGCGCGGAACCCGTGAGGAACAGCACGACGCCGAGGATCAGGATGCCCTTGCGGCCGTACTGGTCGCTGAGCTTGCCGTAGATCGGCACGGAAACCGTCGACGTCAGCATGTACGCCGTGGTGACCCACGCGTACATCGAGAGCCCCTGCAGCTGCTCGATGATGCGCGGCATCGCGGTCGCGACGATCGTCTGGTCGAGCGCGCTCAGCAGCACGACGACGGCGAGAGCGGCGAGGGTTAAGCGCCGCTCGGCAGGGGTAACGGAGAGCTCGGTCAAGCGTTGTTTATTGCTTTCTCTTGCCCGTGAACTTGCCGTCGCCGAACGAGCCGAACACGACCGTGCCGCTCATCGTGTCGCCGGTGACGGTGCCGGTGTAATCGATCTGCAGGTTCTGGCCCTGCACGTTGACATTGATGCCGAACTTCAAGGATTCGCCGCTGATCGTGCCGGTGAGCGGCGTTTCGCCGCGCGGGCTGACCATCTTGCCGCCGAGCGTCTCGCCGGTCTGCGTGAAGATCGCATCCGAAGCGCGCGAGCCCATCGGGCTCTCGACGTTGAGCTCCCAGGTGCCGCTCACGTCCGTGACCTTGGCGGCGGCGGCAGGCGGTGGCGTCGGCGGCGCGGTCTGCTGAGTCGGCGTCATGGAGCAAGCTGCAGCAATCGATGCGACAGCCACGACCGATACGAGACGCAAAATGGACATTAGCTGGAACCCCCATGAAAAATGGCGAATGAGTGTGCGACGTTTGCTAACCGAAAGTCATCAAGATTCGTCAAAGGAGGGCTTAAACCCGCGGTCGGCGTAACGCATCCCATCGAGGCACGTCTTACCGCAATGGACCCTCGCTTGGTCTCAGCCGGCCGAACGTGCTGCAAGCCCGGTGGTCCAATCGCGCCAACAGATCCAAGGGAGAACGACCGGTGCGCATCATTGCAGGAGCCATCCGCAATCCCGTCGCGATCGGCGCCAC
>DATEKT010000303.1:0-20077 GCA_035277305.1 Steroidobacteraceae bacterium
AACCGCGCCCGACTTTCAAAGGGCCACACCGCAAGGTGTGGCCCTTTTTCAATCGGCTGTGTTTATTGAGTTTCGATCGCGGGACAGGGCCGCACGTCCTGGCGATCCGTATGATACGTGTAGACGCGCCCGGAATAGCGCAGCGCCAGCTTGAAGCCATCGACCGGCCCGGCCTCGATCGTTTCGCCCGCCTGCGGGCAGCCCAGGCCGCTGTCGTCCCAGCGTTGCGCCTGCATTCCACCGAGACGGATCTTCGCCGGATCGACGCCGAGGCGCTTCGCCAGATCCTGGCGCGCACGCTCCATCATCACATCGAGTCCGCGCGCGTTGATCGCGCGAGTGTCACGATGCAGCGCGGCTCCCTTGTTGCATATGACGGCCTGGTCGCCCGAGACGTGCACGTTGTGATCATGGCCCTGCGCCGCCAGCACCACCGCGTACCCTTCCGTGATCACCGTGAGCGCCATGGTGCCGGGCTTGCCGCAACCCATGCTGGAATCTTTCCACGTCTGCGCTTCGCTGCTCGTCACCGTGATCTGGTCGGGCGCGATTTTCAGGTGCTGCGCAAGCTCGGCGCGGGCACGCTCTTCCGCCTGGTGCTTGGCTGACGCGGTCACGGTTTCCTGCTCCTTTGCCTGGATGCAGCCGGCAACGCCCAGCAACAGAACCGCGGTAGCAATTTTCTTGTAAGCCATCCCATCATTCCTCCGCAGCGGATATTACTGCGTCGACGGGCAGGCACGCACCGAGCGCAGGTCGGTGTGGTAGTAGTACGAGCGGCCGGACGCACTCAGCTCCAGACGGTAGCCGACCGAAGACTGGGCCGTCGCTGCGGCTGAATTGCCGGCCGCGGCGGGCGATCCTCCGCCCGAATTGCAGTTCATGTCGTCGTCGGTCCAGTGTCGAGGCTCGGTCTTGAGAACGAGGATGCTTTGCGTATCCAGGCGCAGCTTGTACGCGAGGTCCTGCCGCGCGAGCGCCGCCATGCGCTCGAGTCCGCGTGCCGATGTCGGACCGCGCACGGTTCCCGTGATGCGCGTCGCCGCGTCGCACATCACTGCGCGCTTGCCGGCGACGTTCACCTGATGACGCTCGCCCTGCCGCTCCAGCACGACCGTGTAGCCCCTGGTCATTACCTGGGCGGCCCTGGCGCCCGGCTTGCCGCAGCCGAGGCTCGAATCGCTCCACTGCGCCGGCTCGATCGTCACCACCGTGAATTCGGTCGGCTGCGCCTGCAAGTGACTTGCAGCCTCGGCGCGCGCCTGCTCACCGACGCCCGACGCGCCGACGCTCGGATCAGCCTGGCCCGCAGCTGCCGCTGCCTGCATCAAACCCATCGCAAGCAACACAGTGGCGGCAACGCGCTTCATGATGAATCATCCCCGTCGTGAACTATCGACATGCCTTCCATGCCGGCAACTTCGCAGACGTGCACAAGCACGTCGTGCTGCTCGCGCTGCTCGAGCGCCTCAAGCAGAAGCCCAAGCCGCTGTTCTATCTCGACACGCATGCCGGACGCGGCTGGTACGACCTGCGCGCGGAGGATGCCACTCGCGGCGGTGAATGGCGCGAGGGAATTTCCCGGCTTGCGGGCCGGACGGCGCAGTCGGCGGATTTGTTACGTTACTTGCAAGCGACACATGCAGCCGGCGCCACGCCGACGCGTTATCCCGGCTCGCCGGTGCTCGCGCTCGAGGCGCTGCGCGCGGGCGATCGCGCGGTGCTGATCGAGCAACAACCCGCTGAAGCGCAAGCGTTGAAACAATCCGCTTCCGGCAAGCGCAACGTCGCGGTCGTGTGCGGCGACGGCTATGCCGCGTTGAAGAGCTCGCTGCCGCCACGCGAGAACCGCGGCCTCGTGCTGATCGATCCTCCCTACGAAGCCGTAACGGAATTCGCGGATGCCGAGCGCGCGCTGCGCCTCGGGCTGTCGCGCTGGCCGAATGGAGTGTTCGCACTCTGGTATCCGATCAAAGCGGGATCGCAGGCTCAACGCATGAACGCAGCGCTGCAGGGCTCCGGGTTGCGCAAGCTCCTGCGACTCGAGCTGACGGTCAGGCCGGCGGACTCGCCGATCGGGTTGAACGGCTCCGGCCTCGTGATTGCAAACCCGCCGTGGAAGTTCGACAGCGAGATCCGTGAAGCACTGGCTGAAGCTCACGCCGCGCTGAGCGACGCGGGCGGATCGAGCGTGGAATGGCTGGTCGGCGAGTGACGCGCCGACGCCGTCACTTCTTCTTCGCCAGCGCCCTGCACTCCTTGTAGCGGAAGCAACTGGTGAGGTGATCGTTCACCATGCCGGTCGCCTGCATGTGCGCGTAGATGATGGTGGTGCCGACGAAGCGGAACCCGCGCTTCTTCAGATCTTTGCTGAGCGCGTCGGACTCGGCGCTGACCGGCGGCACCTGTTTGTGCTGCGTGAAGTCATGCTGAATCGGCTTGCCCCCGACGAAGCTCCACAGGTGCTCCGCGAAGTTGCCGTGTGTGGAGCGGAAGTCCAGGTAAGCGCGCGCATTGCTGACGGTCGACTCGATCTTGAGACGGTTGCGCACGATGTTCGGGTTCTTCATGAGCTTTGCCAGCTCGCGCTTGCCGAAGCGCGCGATGCGCTCGGCGTCGAAGCCGGCGAACGCTTCGCGGTAACCCTCGCGCTTGTTGAGGATCGTCGACCAGGACAGCCCGGCCTGCGCGCCTTCGAGAATCAGGAACTCGAACTGCGTCCGGTCGTCCCACGCGGGCACACCCCACTCGGTGTCGTGGTAGTGGATATAGAGGTCGTTGCCCTTGACGCTCCAGGGACAACGAACGACGGGTTTTGCGACGGACATATCGACTTGAGAGGGCGACTCTGCAGCGGGAAAGCTGTAGTCTAATGCCTATGTCCGATCGAGAGACAGGCGAATTCCCGCGCACTCGCATGCGCCGCATGCGGCGCGACGAGTTCTCGCGCCGCCTGATGCGCGAGAGCTCGCTGAGCGCCGACAACTTCATCTATCCGATGTTCGTGGTCGAGGGCAGCTCGCGGCGCGAGCCGATCCAGAGCATGCCCGGGATCGAGCGGGTGACGATCGATGAGCTGGTGCGCGAGGCCGAGTCGCTCGCCGAGCTGGACATACCTGCGCTGGCGCTGTTTCCGGTGCCGCCCGGTGACGTCAAGAGCCTGGATGGCAGCGAAGCCTGGAATCCGGAAGGGCTCGCGCAGCGGGCAGTGCGTGCGGTCAAGAAGGCCGTGCCGCACCTCGGCGTGATCACCGACGTCGCACTCGATCCATACACGACGCACGGCCAGGACGGCATCATCGACACCTCCGGCTACGTCGTGAACGACATCACCGTCGATGCGCTGGTCAAGCAAGCGCTGTCGCATGCCGAAGCCGGTGCCGACATCGTGGCGCCGAGCGACATGATGGATGGCCGCATCGGCGCCATCCGCGAGGCACTCGAGGTCGCGGGACACATCAACACGCGCATCCTCGCATATGCCGCGAAGTACGCTTCCAGTTTCTACGGCCCGTTCCGCGAAGCCGTCGGCTCCGCCGGCACGCTCGGCAAGGGCAACAAGTACAGCTACCAGATGGACCCCGCGAACTCCGACGAGGCGCTGCGCGAAGTGGCGCTCGATCTGCAGGAAGGCGCGGACATGGTGATGATCAAGCCGGGCCTGCCCTACCTCGACATCGTGCGCCGCGTGAAGGACGCCTTCGGCGTGCCGACGTTCGTGTACCAGGTCAGCGGCGAGTACGCGATGCTGGAAGCGGCAATCCGCAACCAGTGGCTCGACGGCCGCAGCGTCATCCTCGAATCGCTCATGTCGATCCGTCGCGCCGGCGCGGATGGCATCCTCACCTATCACGCGAAGCGCGCCGCCGCCTGGCTGCGGGAGCGTCGCTAACGAGTTCCGCCAAGGGATAAAAATGAGCAACCCGCCTCCAGCGCAGGGACCAACGCCAGACAAATACGCAGTCGTCGGTTACCCCGTCGCCCACAGCTGGTCGCCGTTCATCCACGGCTTGTTCGCGAAGCAGACCGGCCACGCGATCACTTACTCACGCCTCGAAGTCCCGCCCGAAACGCTCAACGATCGGGTCGTGGAGTTCTTCGCTGCGGATGGCCAGGGGCTGAACATCACGCTGCCGCACAAGCAGGCTGCATGTCTGATCGCGCGTGAGCGCACGCCGCGCGCCGAGATGGCCGGCGCAGTCAATACGCTCGCGCTGCGAAGTAGCGGAGTGTTCGGCGACAACACCGATGGTGCAGGTCTCATCGCCGACCTCACGCGCAATCTCTCGTTCGATATCCGCGGCACGCGCGTGCTGCTGCTAGGCGCCGGCGGCGCGGCTCGTGGCGTGCTCGGTCCGCTGCTGGAAGCCGATCCCGAGTACCTCGAGATCTCCAACCGCAACGAAGAGCGCGCCATAGAGCTGGCGCACGAATTCTCGACGCTCGGCACCGTGCACGGCTGCGGCTTCGACGGCATCGCCAGCACGACATTCGATCTCGTGCTGAACGCAACGTCGGCGAGCCTGCAGGACACGATTCCGCCGATTCCGCCGGCGGTGATCGGCCCGACCACGCTGTGCTACGACATGGCGTACGGCAAGGGAGATACGGCGTTCACGCGCTGGTCGAAGAGCGCGGGCGCGGGGCGCGCGGAAACCGGCTGGGGGATGCTCGTCGAGCAGGCGGCCGAGTCTTTTCTCATCTGGCGCGGCGTCAAGCCCGACACCGCTCCAGTCATCGCTGCAGTGAAGTCAAATACTCGTCCTTGAGGTGCACGTAGTGCGCCGCTGAGTACGAGAAGAAGTCGATCTCCGGTTGCGTCAGATCGCGCACTTTGCGCGCCGGGCTCCCCACGTACAGACTGCGCGCCTCCAGCCGCCGGTTGGGCGGCACGACGCTGCCGGCGCCGATCATCACGAGTTCCTCGGTGACTACATTGTCGAGCACCACCGAGCCCATGCCGACGAGGCACTTGTTGCCGATCGTGCACGCATGCAGCGTGACGCGATGCCCGACGGTGACGTCGGAGCCGATGATCGTCGAGCGACCGCCCGGCGCGTACGGCCCGTCGTGCGTCACATGGATCACCGAGCCGTCCTGGATGCTCGTGCGCTCGCCGATCTCGATGTTGTGCACGTCGCCGCGCACGACGGCAGTGGGCCAGATGGAGGAGTCGTCGCCGATCTTGACGCGGCCGATGACGACTGCCGAGGGGTCGACGAAGACCCGCGCGCCGAGCACGGGCGTGAAATTTCGGTAGGTTCGGATGTTCACGGCTCGATCTTGCCGCGCGCTTCCCCTGTCTTCAACGGCAATCGCACGATGAATTCGCTGCCGAGGCCGGGACCGTCGCTGCGCGCCTGGATCGTGCCGCCGTGAAGCGAGACCAGCTCGCGGGCGAGCGCCAGCCCGATGCCCATGCCCGCGCGCGATTCGATGTTTTCGGGGTGGACCTGCGTGAACAGCTCGAAGATTTCGGCGAGCTGATCGGGCGGAATGCCTGCACCGGTGTCCTGGATGCGCGTCACGCCCTCCGCGCCTTCCACCGCCACCGTCAAGGAAATGTGTCCGCCGGGCGCCGTGTAGCGGGCAGCGTTCAACAACAGATTGACCATGACCTGCTGCAGACGATCGGCATCGGCGTCGACCGGCACGGGCAGGTCGGAAGCTGCGTAAGTCAGCGCGTGCTGGCGCTCGGCCATCGCTGCCTGCACCGCCTCCTCCGCCATGTGCGCCACGTCGCGCAGATCCAGCCGCTGCATCCGCAGCTGAATGCTGCCGCGGACCGAGCGCGCCAGGTCGCTGAGGTCTTCGATCAGTCGCTGCGTCTGATGCACCTGCCGGTCGATCATGTCCGCGACCGTCTGCAGCTGGACAGCGCTCGCTGCGTGGCGGCGCAGGACTCCGGCGCTGTTGGCCAGCACCGCCTGCGGGTTGCGCAGCTCGTGCGCAAGCGTCGCGAGGAAACGATTCTTGAGCTCGTCGGCGCGGGCCAGCGCCTCGTTGCGGGTCTGCAGGGTGTCCTGCAGCTCCTTCAGATCGGTGCGATCGGCGACGATCTTGCCGAAGCCCAGCACCTCGCCGTCCGCCGCGCGGACCGGCGTCACCGCGCCGAGCCCCCAGAACCTGGAGCCGTCCTTGCGCACGTGCCAGCGCTCATCCGCCGCGCGTCCAACGCGCAGCGCCGTCTCGAGCTCCAGGCGCGGGATCCCGGCCGCGCGATCTTCCTCGGTGAAGATGTCGTGCAGCTCGCGGCCGACGACGTCGGTCGCGTCGAACCCCATGATGCGCTGTGCGCCGGCATTCCAGTAGACGATGCGCTCTTGCACGTCCATCACGAAGATCGCGTGATCGACGACTGTCTGTACGAACTGCAGGAACAGCGCCTCGCTGGCCAGGGACGCCGGCTCGAGGGGTTCGGGCATGGAACGCACGGCCTCCGCGAGACACTTAGATAGAGCTGTGGAAAAACGGACCGGCGTGCGGCATGTTCCTTGTCGCCGGACTGCGCCACCGCAGCGCGCCGACAGGATATTTTCGACGTGGGCGCTGCGGCACACTAAAATCGGCGCGCACCCGCTGCCTGGGTCCGCGATTCCGATGCCCGCCATGACAACCACCGACTTTGAATTGCCCGCGTTTTCTGCGATCCGCATCGCCAACGTCGAGCCCGTATTGCGGGAGTTGCTCGACGCGCATCGCACGCAACTGGCGGCACTGCTCGCCGCTCCCGCGCCGACCTGGGATTCGCTGGTCGTGCCGCTCGAGGAAATGCATCACCGCCTCGCACGCACTTGGTCGCCGGTCGGCCACATGAATGGCGTCGTCAACAGCGATGAACTGCGCAGCGCTTACAACGCATGCTTGCCGCTGCTCACCTCGTGGCACACGGAGCTCGCGCAGAACGAGCAGCTCTATCGCGCGTACGAAACCATCCTCGCAAGCGAAGGCGATCGGCTGACAGGCGGCCAGCGCAAGCTCCTGCAGAACGCTCTGCGTGATTTCCGGCTTGCCGGTGTCGCATTGCCGGCTGCGCAGAAGAGCGAGTTCAAGGCGCTGGTCGAGCAGCTCGCGACGCTGCAGTCCAAGTTCGACGAGAACGTGCTCGACGCCACGAACGCGTGGTCGCGCCACGTCACGCAGGAAAGCGAAATGCAGGGGCTGCCGCAGCCGATCGTCGAGCGTGCGCGCGCAGCTGCGCAGGCACGTCAGCTGGAAGGCTGGTTCTTCACGCTCGATGCGCCGAACTACCAGGCCGTGATGATGCACGCGGAGAACGAAGCGCTGCGGCGCGAGTTCTATCAGGGCTGGGTAACGCGCGCCTCGGAAGAAGGGCCCGGCGCAGGACGCTGGGACAACACGGAGCTGATGGCGCAGATCCTCGGACTGCGGCACCGGATCGCCCTGCTGGTCGGCTATCCGAATTACGCGGAGTACTCGCTCGCGACCAAGATGGCTTCGTCCGTCGACGAGGTGCGCGCTTTCCTCGAGCAGCTGGCGGTGCAAAGCCGCCCGGTCGCGCTGCGCGAGTACGAGGATCTGACGCAATTCGCCGGCCGCAAGCTCAATGCCTGGGACGTCGCGTTCCATGCCGAGCAGCTGAAGCGTGAGCGCCTGCAGCTTTCCGAAGAGGAGCTGCGCCCGTACTTCCCGCTGCCGCGTGTGCTCGCCGGCATGTTCGCCGTGGCCGAGAAGTTGTACGGCGTGCGCATCGTCGAGCGCAGCGGCGTCGACCTCTACCACCCGGACGCGAGCTTCTACGACATCTTCAACGCCGACGGCTCACGCCGCGGCGGCTTCTACGTCGACCTGTACGCGCGGCCGAAAAAGCGCGGCGGCGCGTGGATGGACGAGTGCATCGGTCGCAAGCGGCTCGCCGATACTGCGGCGCTGCCAGTCGCTTACCTGGTGTGCAACTTCATGCCGCCGGTCGGCACGCGTCCCTCGCTCCTGACGCACTCGGAAGTCGTCACGATCTTCCACGAGTTCGGCCACGGCCTGCATCACATGATGACGCGCGTTGACTATCCGAGCATCGCGGGCATCAACGGCGTCGCGTGGGACGCGGTCGAGCTGCCGAGCCAGTTCATGGAGAACTTCGCGTGGCGCGCCGAGGTGCTGCCGCTGATTTCAGGGCACGTCGAGACCGGCGAGCCGCTGCCGCAGATCGAGCTGCAACGATTGCTGGCGACGCGTACGTTCCAGGCGGGCATGCAGACGGTGCGGCAACTGGAGTTCGCGTTGTTCGACCTGCGCATTCACAGCGAGAACGCGCCGCAATCGAGCGCCGCGGTCATGAGCACGCTCGCGGATGTTCGCGCGCACGTCGCAGTCGTGCAGCCGCCTGCATTCAATCGCTTTCCGCACAGCTTCCAGCACATCTTCTCCGGCGGCTACGCGGCCGGGTACTACAGCTACAAGTGGGCGGAAGTGCTCGCGGCCGATGCGTTCAGCGCATTCGAGGAGCAGGGCATCTTCAACGCAGACGTCGCCAGCCGCTTCCTCGGCTCGATTCTCGAGCAGGGCGGCAGCCGCGATGCGATGGAAGCGTTCGTGGAATTCCGCGGGCGCAAGCCGCAGATCGAGCCGTTGCTCAAACAGTTGGGTTTAGCGGCTTGAGAGCTCAGAGTAAGAATAGACAGGATTAACGGGATTAACAGGATTCAGAGGAAGAAAATTCCTCTTCCGCTCCGAAATCCTGTTAATCCCGTTAATCCCGTCAATATTCTTCTCTTCCCCTTCTACTTCGACACCAACACCTTCTTCACCCACCCCGAGCCGCTTCCCGACTCCACTTTCAGGAAGCCGTCCTTCTCCTCGCCCATGAAGATCATCTCGTCGCCCTTGGAGAGCGTCGCGACCGTCTTCGCGCCGTCGGCCGGCGAGGCGAACAGTTTCACGTTGGCGATTTTCGGCACGATGGTGTCGCCTTCGTTGAACACGGCGCCGCTCTTGACCTTCTTGCCCGCCTCGTCGGCGAGCGATCCGACGTCGCGCTGCAGGCTGGGCTGATTGCGCACCGACTTGACGATGTTGTTGTAGTTGTCCATCAGGCTGGCGGCGATCACCTTGCCCTCGTTGGTGTTCGCATAGCCGCCGAGACCGCCGGCAGCACCGCCGCCGAACACGCCGACGCCGAGGCGCAGATCCGCTTTCTTCGAGCTGCCTTCCGCAGCCGCGACCTGCACGCCGGAGCGTGAGTCGGTGACCAGCATGCTGGTCTGCGCTTCCTTGAACTTCAGTCCGCCCGCGACTGCGCCGATCGCATTGCCAGTGCGGCCGCCCAGCAGCCCGCCGAGCGCGCCACCGACACCGCCCGCGTTGTTCTCGGAGAACACCACGGCGGGCGTCAGCACGAAGTCGGCGCTGACCATCTGGCCGCCGCCCATGTTCGAGTTCTGGCGCAGCTCGCCGGATTCCTGCAGCGCACGCTCCTGCATCATGTTCTGCATGCCGAGGCCGCGCTCGACGACGATGAAGCAATTCGACTGCTGCACCATCATGCGGATCAGTCCGGTGGGCGACTGCAGGTTGTAGCGTGACAGTGATTGCGCGACGTAGTCCTGCGGCTCGACCACGGCCATCGCGCCCATCGGCTTGTCGCAATGTTCGAGGCCGTTGTCGGCCTGCGATCCGCCCGGCCCGGCCGAGCCCTGGATCTCCGACCCGCCCTGCCCCTTCTTCTGCGCCAGCGGTCCTTCGGCGGCGTAGGTGGACAGGCAAACGAAAGGCAGCGCAGCAACGATCGCGGTGCGCAGAGCGATGGCTTTCATGATCGGAATTCTCCCCGGACGGTACGTGCTGATGAGTGGCCAGCTCAACTTAGTTTTGTACGATAGGCGAGCGGCGGGGATCTGACCATGGCCTTCCGGGACGGTCAAGGAGACGGCTCACACCATGCGATTTGCTCTTGTTGCAGCGCTGGCGCTGCTCGGCGGCTGCTCGGATGACACCTCGCCCGAACAGCAGGTGCGCGCCGTGATCGATTCGATGGAGCTGGCCGCCGAAGAGCGCGATGTCGGCGATCTGCTGGAGCACCTCTCCGTCGCCTATCGCAGCGCGGACGGCCAGGACCGCGCCGAAACGTCGCGCTACGTTCGCGGCTACTTCGTCGCGAACCAGTCGATTCACCTGCTCACGCGCATCGAGAGCCTGGAATTCCCTGCACCGGACGAAGCGCGGCTGAAGCTGCAGGTCGGCATGGCCGGCCAGGGCGGGCAGGGCGCCGCCAACCTCAATGCGGACCTCTACAACTTCGACGTCGTACTGGTGCGCGAGGACGGCGAGTGGAAAGTCAGCTACGCGGACTGGCGCGCGCATTGACGCAGGTGTCGACCTCTGTAATATGCGATCGATCCTCCGGGTTGTATTCAACGAGTGGTCGGCGAAGCGCTCCGCGCAACGCATGTCCCGATGGCGCCCGCGCGCCATCGAGTCCCGCTGAATCAATCGTTTAGCGTCGCCGGGCCGAGGCCCGGGCTGCCGGTTGGAGGAGCGAGAATTGAATACAGGGGATGGGGAATACGTGAAAAAGCAGGGCCTCTACGATCCGGCCTTCGAGCATGAGGCGTGCGGCGTCGGCTTCGTCGTCGACATCAAGGGCCGCAAGTCCCATCGCATCCTGCAGCAGGGCCTGCAGGTGCTCGTGAATCTCGACCACCGCGGCGCCTGCGGCGCCGAAGAGGACAGCGGCGACGGCGCGGGCGTGCTGATTCAGATGCCCCACCGGTTCCTGCTCGAAGCCTGCAAGAAGGCGCGCATCGAGCTGCCGCCGCCCGGCTCGTACGGCTGCGGCATCGTCTTCCTGCCGCGCAATCCCACGCTGAGAAGGCGCATCGAAGAACGCTTCGAGCAGATCGTGCAGTCCGAAGGTCAGTCGGTGCTTGGCTGGCGCACCGTTCCCTGCAACAACTCGATGCTCGGCGACACGGCGAAGTCGTGTGAGCCGTTCATGAGGCAGGTGTTCATCAAGCGCAATCCGACCATCGAGGATGAGCTGACGTTCGAGCGCAAGCTGTACGTCATTCGCAAGCGCGCCTACAGCGAGATCCGCACCTCGACGCTGGAAGGCGCGGCGAGCTGGTACATCTCCAGCCTGTCGCACAAAACGCTGGTCTACAAAGGCATGCTGACGACGATGCAGCTTGCCCCGTACTTCCCGGACCTGTCAGACCCGTTGATGGAGTCCGCGCTGGCGCTGGTGCATTCGCGCTTCAGCACCAACACGTTCCCGAGCTGGGACCGCGCGCACCCGTACCGCTACATCGCGCACAACGGCGAGATCAACACGGTGCGCGGCAACGCCAACTGGATGCGCGCGCGCGAGGCGCTGTTCCAGAGCAATGCGTTCGGCGACGACATGCGCAAGATCCTGCCGATCATCAATCCGAACGGCTCGGACTCGGCGATGTTCGACAACACGCTCGAGCTGCTGGTGCTCGCGGGCCGGCCGCTGCCGCACGCGATGATGATGATGATTCCCGAGCCATGGTCGAACCATCAGAACATGGACGACGCCAAGCGCGCGTTCTATCAATACCACTCGTGCCTGATGGAGCCGTGGGACGGTCCGGCATCGATAGCCTTCACGGACGGCCGCCGCATCGGCGCCGTGCTCGATCGCAACGGCCTGCGTCCGTCGCGCTACTACGTGACCAAGGACGGACTGGTCGTGATGGCGTCCGAGGCCGGTGTGCTCGACATTCCCGCCGCCGACATCGAGATGAAGGGCCGGCTGCAGCCGGGCCGCATGTTCCTCGTCGACACCGAGGAAGGCCGCATCGTCGGCGACGAAGAGATCAAGCGCACGATCGCCAACGAGCGGCCGTATCGCCAGTGGATCGCCGACCACCAGGTGCATCTCAACGATCTGCCGGACGCGCCGCAGGTGCCGCAGCCCGATCACGACACGCTGCTGCAACGTCAGATCGCGTTCGGCTACACGTTCGAAGACGAGCGCCTGATCCTGGTGCCGATGGCGCAGCATGGCGTAGAGGCCGTCGGCTCGATGGGCAACGACACGCCGCTCGCAGTGCTTTCGAACAAGCCGCGGCTGCTCTATGACTATTTCAAGCAGCTGTTCGCGCAGGTCACGAATCCGCCGATCGACTGCATCCGCGAGGAGATCATCACTTCCGCGGAGACGCGTCTCGGCTCGGAAGGCAACCTGCTCAATCCGCAGCCGGCCGACTGCCGCCGCCTCGAAGTGAAATGGCCGATCCTCACGAACGAAGAGTTCGCGAAGGTGCGGCGCATGGACCTGCCCGGCCTGCGCGTCGGCGTGCTGCCGATGCTGTTCCGCGTGACGCGCGGCGAGAAGGGCCTCGTCAAGTCGATGGAAGAAATCCGCCTGATGGCGCGGCGGATGATCGAGGAAGAGGAAGTGAACGTCCTCGTCCTCAGCGACCGCGGCGTGAATCGCGAGTTCGCGCCGATTCCGGCGCTGCTCGCCATCGCGGGCCTGCATCACTATCTCATCCGCGAAGGCCTGCGCACGCGCGTCAGTCTCGTGCTGGAAACCGGCGAGGCGCGCGAGGTGCATCATTTCGCGCTGCTGATCGGCTACGGCGTGAGCGCGATCAACCCGTACGTCGCGTTCGAGACGATCGACAGCATGATCCGCGACGAGCGACTCACCAGCATCGATCACAAAACTGCCTGCAAGAACCTGGTGAAAGCCGCGACCAAGGGCGTCATCAAGGTGATGGCGAAGATGGGCATCTCCGCGATCCAGAGCTATCGCGGCGCGCAGGTGTTCGAAGCGGTCGGCCTGCGGCAGGACGTGATCGACGAATATTTCACCTGGACGCCCTCGCGCGTCGGCGGCATCGGCATGGACGTGATCGCGCAGGAAGTGCTGGTGCGCCATCGCGCCGCGTTCCCCGAGCGGCGCGTCGAAGGTCACGCGCTGCCGGTCGGCGGCCAGTACCAGTGGCGCTCCGAAGGCGAATTCCACCTGTTCAATCCCGAGTCGATCCATCGCCTGCAGAAGGCGGTGCGCAACGACAACTTCCGGCAGTTCCAGGAGTACTCGCGGCTCGTGAACACGCAGGCGACGCATCTCGCGACGCTGCGCGGGCTGCTCGAGCTTAAGGAAGGCGACGCGGTGCCGCTGGAAGAAGTCGAACCGATCGAGAGCATCATGAAGCGCTTCAAGACGGGCGCCATGTCGTACGGCTCGATCAGCAAGGAAGCGCACGAGACGCTGGCCATCGCGATGAATCGCATCGGTGGCAAGAGCAACACCGGCGAAGGCGGCGAAGATCCGGACCGCTATCAACGTCTGCCGAACGGCGATTCGAAGAATTCGGCGATCAAGCAGGTCGCGTCGGGCCGCTTCGGCGTCACCAGCGAATACCTGACCAGCGCGAGCGAGATCCAGATCAAGATGGCGCAGGGCGCGAAGCCCGGCGAAGGCGGCCAGCTGCCCGGTGCGAAGGTGTATCCGTGGATCGCGAAGACGCGGCACACGACGGCGGGCGTCGGACTCATCTCACCCCCGCCGCATCACGACATCTACTCGATCGAAGACCTGGCCGAGCTGATCCACGATCTGAAGAACGCCAACCGGCACGCACGCATCAGCGTCAAGCTCGTCGCGGAAGTCGGTGTCGGAACCGTCGCCGCGGGTGTCGCGAAGGCCCACGCCGATGTCGTGTTGATCAGCGGTCACGACGGCGGCACGGGTGCGTCGCCACAGACTTCGATCGCGCATGCGGGTCTGCCGTGGGAGCTGGGCGTCGCCGAGACGCACCAGACGCTCGTGTTGAACAATCTGCGCAGCCGCATCGCGGTCGAAGCGGATGGCCAGCTGAAGACGGGCCGCGACGTCGTGGTCGCTGCCCTGCTCGGCGCTGAAGAATTCGGCTTCGCGACGGCGCCGCTCGTCTCGATCGGCTGCATCATGATGCGCGTCTGCCACTTGAACACCTGCCCTGCCGGCATCGCGACGCAGGACCCGCGCCTGCGCGAGAAGTTCGCCGGCAAGCCGGAGCACGTCGTCAACTTCATGCGCTTCATCGCCATGGAAGTGCGCGAGATCATGGCGCAGCTCGGTTTCCGCAGCGTCGAAGAGATGGTCGGCCGCGTCGACCGGCTCGAAGGTCGCAAGGCCGTCGATCACTGGAAAGCGAAGGGGCTCGACTTCAGCAACCTGCTGTATCAGCCCGACGTCGGTTCGGACACGGGCCGCTTCTGCCAGATGGCGCAGGATCACGGGCTCGAGAAGTCGCTCGACCTCACGCAGCTGCTGGATCTGTGCAAGCCTGCGATCGAACGTGGCGAGCGCGTCAGCGCGGAGCTGCCGATCCGCAACGTGCATCGCGTCGTCGGCACGATCACCGGCAGCGAGATCACGCGCAAATACGGCGCGGCGGGGTTGCCCGAGGACACGATCCGCATTCGCTTCAAAGGCTCCGCGGGCCAGAGCTTCGGCGCGTTCATGCCGCGCGGCATGACGTTCTTCCTCGAAGGCGACGCCAACGACTACGTCGGCAAAGGTCTGTCGGGCGGCAAGCTGATCATCTCGCCGCCGGCCGGCTCGACGTTCGTGTCGTACGAGAACATCATCATTGGCAACGTCGCGCTGTACGGTGCGACCAGTGGCGAGGCGTACATCGGCGGCATGGCCGGCGAGCGCTTCTGCGTTCGTAACAGCGGCGTGCATGCCGTCGTCGAGGCAGTGGGCGATCATGGCTGCGAATACATGACCGGCGGACGCGTCATCGTGCTCGGCCCGGCCGGGCGCAACTTCGGCGCCGGCATGTCCGGCGGCGTCGCGTACGTGCTCGACGAGAACGGCACGTTCGCCGCGAGCGTCAACAAGGAAATGGTGGACGTCGGGCCGCTGCAGGAGCCCGAGGAGATCGCCGCGGTCGGCGCGATGATCGAGCGCCACTACGGTTACACCAAGAGCGGCCGCGCGCGACAGGTGCTCGACAACTGGGAGCGCATGGTGTCGCGCTTCGTGCGCGTCATGCCGCGCGACTATCACCGCATGCTCCAGAGCATCGCGCGTGCGCACGAGCAGGGTCTTTCCGGCGACGACGCGATCATGGTCGCGTTCGAAGAAAACGCGAAAGACCTGGCGCGGGTCGGAGGCAACTGATGGGCAAGCCCACCGGTTTCATCGAATACCTGCGGGAGCTACCCGTCGATCGCACGCCGCAGGAGCGCGTGCGCGACTGGAAAGAATTCCATCACCACATGGAAGACCGGCGCCTGCGCCACCAGGCCGCGCGCTGCATGGACTGCGGCGTGCCGTTCTGCCACACCGGCAAGCTGATCAGCGGCATGGCCTCGGGCTGCCCGGTCAACAACGTGATCCCGGAATGGAACGACCTGGTGTACCGCGGGTTGTGGCGCGAGGCGCTCGAGCGCCTGCACATGACCAACAACTTCCCGGAGTTCACCGGGCGCGTGTGCCCGGCGCCGTGCGAAGGCTCGTGCGTGCTCGGCATCACCAACCCGCCGGTGACGATCAAGACCATCGAGAATGCGATCGTCGATCGCGGCTGGGACGAAGGCTGGGTCGTGCCCGAGCCGCCGCGGCAGCGCACCGGCAAGCGCGTCGCCGTGATCGGTTCCGGTCCGGCCGGGCTCGCGGCCGCCGCGCAGCTCAATCGCGCCGGTCACGCAGTCACTGTGTTGGAGCGCGCCGATCGACCGGGCGGACTGCTGATGTACGGCATTCCGAACATGAAGCTCGACAAGCGCGAAGTGGTCGAGCGGCGCCTGAAGATGATGGAGCGCGAGGGCATCAAGTTCATCTGCAACGCCAACGTCGGCGAGAACGTCGAAGCGCAGCTGCTGCGCAAGGACTTCGACGCAATCGTGCTCTGCACCGGGGCGACACAGCCGCGCGACCTGCCCGTCGAGGGCCGCAATCTCCCCGGCGTGCATTTCGCGATGGACTATCTGACCGAGAGCACGAAGGCGCTCATGAACGGCGGCCCCGATCACACTCCGATTCACGCACGCGACAAGGACGTGATCGTGATCGGCGGCGGCGACACCGGCACCGACTGCGTAGCGACGGCGATGCGCCAGGGCTGCCGCAGTCTCACGCAGCTCGAGATCATGCAGCAACCGCCGAACGATCGCGCCGACGACAATCCGTGGCCGGAATGGCCGAAGGTCTACAAGCTCGACTACGGCCAGGAGGAAGCGGCGGCGAAGTTCGGCGCGGATCCGCGCACGTACCTGACGACGGTCAAGCGCTTCGCCGGCGACGCGAAGGGTGGGCTCAAGGAGCTCGTCACGGTGCAGATCGAGTGGCAGAAGAACGAGAAGGGTCAGTTCATGCCGGTCGAAGTGCCGGGCACGGAGCGCACTCATCCGGCGCAGCTGGTGCTGCTCGCGATGGGTTTCCTCGGTCCCGAGCAGGTGCTGCTCAAGGATCTAGCGGTGGAGACCGACCCGCGCAGCAACGTGAAGGCGGACCACGGCAAGTTCTCGACCACGATCCCGGGCGTATTCGCCGCGGGCGATTGCCGGCGGGGTCAAAGCCTCGTCGTGTGGGCGATCAACGAGGGCCGCGGCGCCGCGCGCGAATGCGATCGCTACCTGATGGGTACGACTGAGCTACCCTAGCGGCATGCGACGGGTCTTCCAGGCAGCGAACCACATCCAGGCTCACATGGTCATGCACGTCCTCGAGCAGGCGGGCGTGCCTGCGCTCGTGCAGGGCGAATATCTGCAGAGCGGCGCGGGCGAACTACCGCTGGGCAATCTCGTCGGCGTCGCGGTGGCGGATGAAGACGTGGAGATCGCGCGCGAGATCATCGAAGACTGGGAAAAGCTGATGCAGGAGCCTGGGGCCGAAGACGAAGAGGAGCAGTCAGGCTGAAGCCTGACTCTTATTCTCGGGTTCCCACGCCCCGTTTCAGCAGCCACACGCAGCTCGTGAACAGCACGACTGCAGCTCCAATCATCATCGTGTACGCCAGCCGGATGTCCACGTCGGAGACGCCGAGGAATCCGTAGCGGAACGCATTCACCATGTAGAGGATCGGGTTGGCGTGCGACACGCCCTGCGCCCACTCCGGCAACAGCTTGATCGTGTAGAACACGCCGCCGAGATAGGTGAGCGGCGTCAGCACGAACGTCGGGATGAACGAGATCTGGTCGAAGTTCTTGGCGAACACCGCGTTGATCATGCCGGCCAGTGCGAACACGATCGAGCTCAGCAGCACCGCCGACATCACGATCAGCACGTTGTGCATCTGCAGATGCGTGAAGATCAGCGTGATCGTCGTGACCACCGCGCCGACGATCAGGCCGCGCATGATACCGCCCATCATGTAGCCGGTGACGATCAGCCAGCTCGGCAGCGGCGACACCAGCAGCTCCTCGATGTGCTTGCCGAACTTCGCGCCAAAGAACGACGAGACGACGTTGCCGTACGAGTTCGTAATGACCGACATCATGATCAGGCCCGGCGCGATGTACTGGATGTACGTGTAGCCGCCCATGTCGCCGATGCGCCGGCCGATCAGGCTGCCGAAGATCACGAAGTACAGCGTCGCCGTGATCGCGGGCGGGACGATCGTCTGGCCCCAGATGCGGATGATGCGGTTGAACTCGCGGATGACGATCGTGCTGAAGCCGACCGCGTTGGTGCGCGCGAGCGCCGCTTCGTCGTCGTGGGCGCGCGTTTCGGCCGATCGCTCGAGTGTCTGGGGTGAGGTCATGATGCGGACTTGCTCGCGCCCGGGGCGGGATGCTGCTCGACCAGCCGCATGAACAGCTCTTCCAGGCGGTTGGCCTTGTTGCGCATCGACAGCACTTCGATGCCGGCCGCAGTGAGACGCGAGAAGATGTCGTTCAGGTTCTGCTCCTTCGACACTTCGATCTCGAGCGTGTGATCGTCGGGCACGGCCAGGCGATAGCCCGGCAATACCGGCGTCGCCGCGATCGGGTTGCGCAGATTGAGCACGAACACCTCGGTCTGCAGTTTGCGCAGCACGCTGCTCATGCGGTCGTTCTCGATGATGCGGCCCTTGTCGATGATCGCGACGTGGCGGCACAGGCTCTCGGCCTCTTCGAGATAGTGCGTGGTGAGGATGATGGTCGTGCCGGCGATGTTGATGTCGCGCATGAACGTCCACATGGTCCGGCGCACTTCGATGTCGACGCCGGCGGTCGGCTCGTCGAGGATCAGCAGCCGCGGCTCGTGCATCAGCGCGCGCGCGATCATCAGGCGGCGCTTCATGCCGCCGGACAGCGTGCGCGACACGGCGTTGCGCTTCTCCCAGAGCTGCAGCGCGCCGAGATACTTCTCCAGCCGGTCGTGCGCGACCTTGCGCGGGATGCCGTAGAACCCGGCCTGGTTGACCAGGATGGTGCTGACCGTCTCGAACTGGTTGAAATTGATTTCCTGCGGCACGAGCCCGATGCAGGACTTGGCGATGGCCAGCTCCCGGTCGATGTCGTGGCCGAACACCTCCACCTTGCCGCCGGTCTTGTTGACCAGCGAGGTGACGATGCCGATCGCGGTGGTCTTGCCGGCGCCGTTCGGCCCCAGCAGCGCGAAGAAATCGCCCTCTTCGACCGTCAGGTCGATGCCCTTCAGGGCCTGGACGCCGTTCTTATAGGTCTTGGTGAGCTGATGAAATGAAAGTGCCTTCACGGTCGCGCGCAATTTCCCATAAGACGGGCCCATCGAAAGGGGATGCGCAGGGTATCGGCTCTGATATCCCGTTGCCAAGGCGGCAACGGTCACGATTGAAGTGAATCGCCCGCGGCTTAACCCGGCGGCGCGCTCGCCCGCGTTGCAAGACCCGACCGCGGCGAGCATCATCTTTTCCCCGTTTCCGCTGCATCAGCCGGCATGTACACGAGCTTTTTCGGCCTGGGCGAGAAGCCCTTCGCAATCACCCCGGATCCGCGCTACCTCTTCATGAGTGAGCGCCACGCCGAGGCGCTCGCGCACCTGCTGTACGGGATCAACGAGGCCGGCGGCTTCATTCAGCTCACCGGCGAGGTCGGCACGGGCAAGACGACCGTGGTGCGCTCGCTGCTGGAGCGCATGCCGGGGCATGCCGACGTCGCCGTCATCCTCAACCCACAGCTGACGCCGGTCGAGTTCGTGCTGACGATCTGCGAAGAGCTCGGAATCTTCATGCGCGACGACGACGCGTCCAGCATCAAGGACCTCGTCGACCTCCTCAACAAGCGTCTGCTGGAAGCGCATGCCAAGGGGCGGCGCGTCGTGGTGATCGTCGACGAGGCGCAGAACCTCACGCCCGAAACGCTGGAGCAGGTGCGGCTGCTCACGAACCTCGAGACGGCATCGCAGAAGCTGCTGCAGATCATCCTCATCGGTCAGCCCGAGCTGCGCGAAGTGCTGGCACGCGTCGAGCTGCGTCAGCTCGCCCAGCGCATCACCGGCCGCTATCACCTCGCTCCGCTGTCGCGCGCCGAGACCGCCTCGTATGTGAATCATCGATTGCGGGTCGCCGGCTCCGCGACCGGCGAAGTCTTTTCTGCCGCGGCTTTGCGCGAGGTGCACCGGCTCACCGATGGCATTCCCCGCATCATCAATGTGATCTGCGATCGCGCGCTGCTCGGTGCGTTCACGCAGGAGCAGCATCGCATCGGTCCCGCGATGGTGCGCGAGGCGGCCAGCGAGGTGTACGGGCGCTCCTTCAATCCGCCGTGGACCAAAGCGCTCATCGGAGCGTCGGCGGGCGTTGCCGTGCTCGGCCTTGCACTCGGGATCTGGCAACTGTTGCCGAGTCGCGCAGTTGGCGAGAACCAAGTCGCGGCAGCGGCGCCGCAAACCGCAGCCGCACCCGCGCCTGCCGCGGTCGAAGTCGAACAAACGGCAAGCGCGCCGCCGCCTGCCGCTGCTCCGGCTCTCGCCGAAATCGAATCGCTGCTGAAGGAACAACCGGGCCAAACCACTACAGAATCAGCCTTTGCGCAGCTGTTCGGCCTGTGGGGCGCGAAGTTCGATCCGGCGAAAGGCCGGCCCTGCAACCAGGCGCTGCAGCAGGGACTCGAGTGCGTCTATCAACAGGGATCCTGGGGACAGCTGCGCACGCTCAATCGTCCCGCGATCCTCACGCTGATCGAT
>DATEKT010000304.1:0-48072 GCA_035277305.1 Steroidobacteraceae bacterium
AGCTGATTCCAGATGCCCCACACGTTCTCCCAGGCGGTGTAGCCGATGCCGTTGAAGAACATGTGCTGCAGGTCGTTGGTGCGATCGCGGCTCCAGCGATTCTCGATGTTCACCACATGCCGCGGCTCGAGCCACTTCAGCTTGAACACCGAAGGAATCACGTCCTGCGGCACCTTCTTGCTCCAGCTCTGCACATTCCAGTTCAAAATGTGATCGCCGGCTTGCGCCGTGGACTCCGGCTCCAGCACGACCACTCGCCCGCGCTTTTCGCAGGCATCGAAGAATGCACGCGGCATGCCGCTGTAAGTGTCGCCGTTGATGCCGTCGGCGCCGACCGCCGCGACCAGCTCGGCCATCAACTCCCAGTCAGGCTCGGCGTGCGGACGCGTGCCGTTGTCCCACGGCATCGTCGGCAGGAACACCTTGACGCCGCGCGCCTGAAAATCCGCGACCGCTCCACGCAGCCCGGCGACGCCGCCCGGCAGGTCCTGCGGGAAATCGAAGTGATTGCGGTCGTCGACGCCGATGTTCGGATAGATGTACCAGAGCAGCACGCTATCGATGCCGCCGTAGCGGCTCTCGAGGTCGTCGAGGTAGCGCGCCACGGTGTAACGGCCCGCCACGGGATCGTACAGATAGCGGTCCTCGATCATCGCGAGCGCGTGCACGAAGTTGCGCTGCGCCCATTGCAGCCGCGGATCGCGATACAGCGCGTCGTCGTAACCGAGCCTGACCAGGTGCTCGTGCCGCCACTCGCGCAAGCCGCGGATCCAGTCCTCGGCGTTGGCGTTGACGTCGATGGTCCAGTGGCCGATGCCGGCGAACGGCCAGCCCGGCGGCGAGCCTGGCAGCGGCAGGTACGGACCGGTGAGCGCATGCGAGAACTTGAAGTGGGTGGTCGGTCGCATCATGGCTGGAATCATCGCACGCCGCAGTAACGGGCAAGCTCGTCGGCCGCGCCGGGACGGCCGTCGGCATGGGAGCGCAGCAACGAGTCCACTTCCGCCGCTGCCGGAATGCTCGACTGCGCGCCGACCCGCGTGGTCGCGAGAGCTGCGGCGGCGCTCGCCCGGCGCAATGCCTGCGGTAGGGGGGAACCGGAGCACAGCGCGGCCGCGAGCGCGCCGCAGAAAGTGTCGCCGGCCGCGGTCGTATCCACCGGCTCGACCTTGAAGGCAGGCTGCAGATGGAACGTCCCGCGCTCGGTCGCACAACAACCGCGCGCGCCGAGAGTGACGACTGCACAGGGCACGTCGATGCCGGCCAGCACTTCCGTGACGGCCCCGTGACGTCCCGCGACTTTCGCGAGCTCATCTTCGTTGACGATCAGCACATCGACTGACGCGAGCAAGCTCGCCGGCAACGCGCACGCGGGGGCCGCGTTCAGCAGCACCTTGATGCCGTTCTCGCGAGCGGTCCGCGCGAAGGCGCCCACGGTTTCGAGCGGAGTTTCCAGCTGCAACAGCAGATAGCCGACGCCATCCAGCGCCGGCAGGTCCGAGCCGCGCAACATCGCGTTCGCGCCCGGCGCGACGGTAATTGCGTTCTCGGCATTGTCGGCGAGGCAGATCAACGCGACGCCGCTCGCGGCTTGCGCGCGCACGATGTGCAGCGTCACTCCGGCATCGCGCAAGGACTTCTCCATGAGCGGCGCGAACGCGTCTTCGCCGAGGGCCAGCAGCATGCGCGTCGCGACGCCGCCGGCGCGTGCGCACGCGACGGCCTGGTTCGCGCCTTTGCCGCCCGGAACGATTGCGAGCTCGCGGCCCAGCACAGTCTCGCCGGGAGCGGGGACGTGGTCCGCGCGCACGACGAAGTCGAGGTTGGCCGATCCCGCGACCAGGATCGCATCGCGAGGCTGTTTCATAGGCCGGACTCTAGTCCGACATCCCGTGCTTTCCTAGAAATCGATCCGATAGTTCAGCGACACCGTGCGGCCGCGGCCGGCGAAGTAGTTGCGGAAGAAATCGATCTGCGAGAACGACAGGAAGTAGAACTTGTCCGTCAGGTTCTCGACGCCGAGCGAGAAGGAACCCCAGCGCTCGGTGTCGTAGCTCACCGTCAGATCGTAGATCGTGTAGCCGTGCGTATGCTCTTCGCCCGCCCTGCCCTCGTTGATGTCGCGGCCGATGTACGACGTCGCGCCGAGAATCGCCGAGCCGTTCGGCAGGAAGTCCCACTGCACCGCGCCGGTGAGCCGGTCCGGGCTGATGTTGTTGACGCCCATCTCCAGACTCAGCGGACCGTTCGGCTGGCCGGCCTGTGTAGTGTGCCCTTCCGTGTGCGAGTACAGCGCGGTGAACTTCCAGTCGTCGATCACGTTGAGCTCGGCTGTCGCCTCGTAGCCCTTGATCTCGACCGGCGCGCGGTTCAGCACGAAGTCGCGCGTGATCGGATCCACGCTCAGCGAAGCGCCGAGATCGGAGGTCGACTTGTAGTACGAGCCACTGAAGCTGGCCCATGCGCCGCGCCAGTTGAAGCCGACTTCCTTGTTGTCGAAGACGATTGCTTCGAGCGCGAGGATGCCGTCCACGGACTGCCCCGGCGTGTTGACGTTGCGCAGCGGGATGCCGATGTTCGGCAGCGTGAAGCCTTCGCTGTACGACACGAACGTCGAGAAACCCGGAACGACGCGCCAGATCACGCCGGCGTTGAACAGGTTCTCCTTGTAGTCGAGCGTACCGCCCTCCACGAACGAGCGATTGCGGAAGAACGTCGTGGTGTAGTCGTCCACGGAGAGCTCGCCGTCCTCGCGACGCCCGCCGCCCGCGATCGTCACCGGTCCGATGTCGTAAGAGAGCTGCACGTAGGGCGCGATGCTCGTGTAATCGATCGGCGGCACCCAGACGCGATTGGTGAGCGCGAGATTCTGATCGGTCGTGTCCTCGGCGTAATCGAGGCCGGCATGCAGCTCCAGGCCTGTGACGAAGAGATCGGGACGCGTCCAGGACACGCGCGCGCCGTGCTTCTCGGAGGAAATCTCCGAGGCGTCGACCAGCGTGCCGAGCGGCGCAATCAGCGGATCCTGACGATCGGCGCCATTGTCGGCCGGGAAGCGCATCTGCTGATCTGCGTAGTAGGCGTCGGCGGCCAGACTGCCGCCCCACAGCGCGTCGTTCGTATAGCGCACCACGTACTGCTTGAACTCGTTGAACTCGTCGCCGGCGAGCGAGACGCCGCCGGTGCCGATCGGCGGACCCGGTTCGGCGGTGTCCGGGATGCCCAGCGCACGGCTGCCCTCGACCCAGTGGTAGTTGCCCTTGCTCTTCATCTCGAAGTTGCTGGCGGTGAACTGCAGGCGCTGCGACTCGTCGGCGCCGAAGTTGTAGCCGGCCTTGAGGAACAGGTTCTGCGTGGTCGAATCGGCCACCGAGCTGCTGGCGCTCAGGCCGATGCGCCGGCCATTGGCGTCGTAGCTGATGCCGCGATCGCCGTACGACCCGGAGAACAGCACGTCGAGGGGGCCCTGCTTGTGCGCAACCTCGACACCGCCCTTCCAGCTGTCGCTGTCATTGTCGAACTGCGAGGACAGGCGCGTGATCACGCTGACCTTCGTGCCTTCCTCCGTCGGAGTCTTGGAGATGTAGTTGATGATGCCGCCGGCGGCGCCGATGCCTTCGGAGGCCGAGGGACCGTTGATCACCTCGATGCGGCCGATGGCATCCATGTCGGTGAAGACGCCGTTGCGGCTGCCGTCGCGCAGCGGCGTGCTCTGGGGGATCCCGTCGAAGAGGCGCAAGGGCACGCGTCCGCGCAGAGTTTCGCCGAGCGTGTTCATCGTCTGCGAAGACTCCGAGTAGCCGGGCACGGTGCGCGCCAGCACTGCCGTCGGATCCTGCGTCAGGTTCAGTGTGCGCGCGACCTCTTCTTCCGAAATGACGTTGATGGCGCCGGGAATCTTGTCGACCGATTTCGCGGAGCGCGTGCCGGTGACGATGACTTCTTCGACCCGTTCGAGAGGCGCCGTCGAGTCCTGGGCCTGTGCCGCCACATGTGCCACGAGCACGCCGAAACAACCCAGCGCTACGCGCAGTGATCTGCTCATGATGCCGCCTCCCCCTGTAAGGCTTGTGTGGAAGGCAATCTAGAAGCGCGGTCCGGTGAATAGAACCCGCCCGCGCTTTGTTCAGAGCCTAGTTTTTGTTGTGTTCAGCCCGACTCCGCGACGCTCTCCTGCAGCAGCACAGTCACGAGCCGCAATCGCACGCTCGCCCGCGACCAGATGATGCCGATGCGCCGCGGCTCCGACTCTTCCGGCAGCGCCAGGCGCGCCAGGCGCAAGCCTTCGGGCCACGGTTTCGCCCAGTCGGGCACGAGCGAGACGCCGAGGCCGCGATCGACCATCACCGCAATCGCATTGAGCGCGTTCACTTCGAAGCGCTCGCGCGGCGTGATGCCGACTCTGCGCAGGTACTCGTCCGCCTGGCGCCCGCCCCACTGGTTGCGGTCGTAGCGGATCAGCGGCTCGTTCGCCAGCAAGTCGTGCGCGGTGCGATGGCCCATGTGATGCGGCGCGAGCACGATAAGCGGCTCTTCGCGCAACAATTGCCAATCGCAGGTCTTCGGCAACGGGTACGGCGCCTGCAGCACGAAGGCCGCGTCGAGATCGCCGGCCTCGACCGATGCGTACAACTGCGCCGAGTAACCCGGCTGGATGTAGACATTGATGTGCGGAAACTTGCCCACCATGCGCGCCAGGATGCCGGGCAGCATGCCTGCGAGCACCGTCGGGCACGCGCCGAGCCGCAGCTCGCCGGCGATCGGGCTCTCGTTCGCGACGCTGCGCAGGTCGGAGAAATCGCGCACCAGCTCGCGCACGCGCAGCAGGATCCGCGCGCCCTGCTCCGTCATGCGCACCGTGCGCCCGACGCGGACGATGAGCGGCACGCCGATCTCGCGCTCCAGCGTGTGAATCTGCTGCGAAACGGCGGCCGAGGTGATGTTGAGCACGCGCGCGGCCGCGGCCATGGATCCGTGATCGGCGACGGTCAGGAACGTCTTCAGGAACTGCGTGTCAATCGGCGCGCCCCCCGGTCACTGCCGCATCATGCGTCTTTGTAGATGGTGAGCCCGGCGAGCGAGCGCGTCGGCGGCGGGAAAAACAGGCTGGCGACGTAGCCCACCGCGATGCAGACGAAAATCGAGATGCCGAGATAGAAATACGGATGCACCAGCTGATACCACCAGGCCGTCAGCGTCACGACGATTGCTGTCGCGACGCCGATGGACACGCCCGCCGAGTTCGCGCGCCGCGTGAACATGCCGAGAGTGTACGCGCCGGCGAAGCCACCGCCCAGCAGGCCCGCCATCTCGATGGTGAGATCCAGCAGCGAATGGATGTCGAGGCGCGACAGCAGCAGCGCCAGGCCGATGCCGACCAGGCCGACCACGACCGTCATCCATTCGGCGAAGCGCTTGGTCCGGTGCTCGGTCGGGTCGCGCGCCAGCTTCTGGTAGAAATCCACCGACAGGAGCGTCGCGACGCTGTTGATCGTGCCCGACAGCGTGCCCATCGCCGCGGCGAAAATGCCGGCGATGATCAGTCCGGTCAGGCCCGCCGGCAGCTCGGCCGAAATGAACAGCGGGAAGGTCGCGTCGATCGGCAGCAGCGGATCGAGCCGTTCCGGATGCGCCTTGTAGTACGCGAACAGCACGGTGCCGATGCCGTAGAAAATCAGGCCGCCCGGCAACATGATCGCCGCGAACATCCAGACGGAACGGCCGGCGGCCTTCGGTGAGTCGGTCGCGAGCGTGCGCTGCATCAGCACCTGGTCCTTGGGGAACGTCAGCACCACGTCGAACAGGATCAGGAACAGGAAGCCCCAGATCGTGGGCTGCGTGAGATCGAAGCTGAAGTTGACCAGCTTCGTCTTGTCGAAGGCCTTCGCCGTGGCGAAGATCGCATCGCTGCCGAGCGCGTGGAAGATGAAGAAGATCGCAAACAGCGCGCCGCCCATCAGCACGATGACCTGCACGAAATCGGTCCACACCACCGCGCGCATCCCGCCCATCGCCGTGTAGACGATGGTGCACACGCCCATGATCAGGATGCTGTAGACGACATCGATGCCGGTGATCGTCGCGATTGCCAGCGCCGGCAGGAACAACACCACGCTCATGCGCCCGCCGACGTGCATCGCCATGCACAGCGCGCTGCCGATCATGCGGATCGCCGGGTGGAAGCGCATCTCCAGGTAGTTGAACACCGAGACCAGGTCGAGCCGGCGCAGCAGCGGCACGATCCACACGGCCACGAACATCAGGCCGAGGATCGTGATGAGCTTGTTCATCATGTACTGCCAGTCCGTCTCGAACGCCTTCGCCGGAATCGCGAGATAGCTGATCGAGCTGGTGTTGGTCGCGTACAGGCTGACGCCGGCCGCCCAGAACGGAATGGCCCGGCTGCCGAGGAAGAACTCGGAAGACGTCCCCTGCCGATCGCGCAGGTACCAGTAGACACCGACGCCGATCATTGCGCCGAGATAGAGGATGACGATGGTCCACGAAATGCCGGAGAGCCCGCGCTTGCTGGAGACGAGCTGCGCGTTCTCGACATCGACGCGGCCCCCGGCAGCGCTCGTCATCAGCACGCCGTTGCCGATCGCCGTCACGCTGTCGACGCCGGCGCTCCTTCGATACGGCACCTCGGCCCACGCGCTGGAGATCGTGTGGAAGGTTTCGAGGCGGGACGCCCCGGTTTGGTCGCGCAGCAGATAAAGAATGTGCGCCTGGCCGACTGCGTGCGCCGAGCCAGGCACGATTGCGCCGGGCGCGATGCCTCGATCCTGCCAGCCCTTCTGCGGTGACCAGCGCAACAGCCGATCGGCGGCATCGCCTTCGCTACGCAGCGTGAGATACAGCGAGCCGATGCGGGAAACGATCGACGTCGGCGCCCCGCTGCCCGGCCAGGCGGCCAACGCGCTCCACTGACCGGCTTCGCTCGCGATTGCGAGTTGGAGCAGGTGCGGCGTCCCGCTCGCGTCCAGGCCGGCTACATATAAGGTGTCGTCTGCAAACGCGCCGACCGCTGAAGTCAGCGCCGCTGGCAGAGCCGGCAGCGCGTGCAGCGTTAGCACATCGGCGTTCAATTTCAGCTGTGCGACTTTCGCGCCGTCGAGCACGAAGGTCTGACGGCCGTCAGTGACGATGCCCGTCGGCGCATCGCTCAAGCCGTCGGGCCGGCGAATTTCATTCCAGCCCTTGCGATCTGCATGGAGCACACGCACGACGCCGGGCTGCAAGACGACCGGCCGATCATCGATTGCAATGACGCGTGCTGGCGTGCTGGCGCTGTCGAGCGCGGGCAGCGAAGTGACGTCGACCGAGGAAATGCTTTTTGCCGCAGCCGTTGCGCTCAGCGTGAGCGCCACCAACGCCAGGATCGCTCTCACGGGCGATCGCTGCTTTCGTCCGCATCTGCCAGCACCGCCAGCGCGCGCTTGACGAACGGCAGGTCGATCATCCGGCCGTCGAGCAGGAACGCGCCGCGGCCTGACTCCGCCGCGTCCTTCGAGGCCGCGACGATGCGCCGCGCCGTATCCAGATCGAGCGTCGCCGCGCCGAACACTTCGTTGGCGAGCGCGACCTGTTGCGGATGGACGCAGCTCTTGCCCACGTAACCGAGCCTGCGCGCCTGCTCCGCTTCACGCCGGAATCCCGCCTCGTCGCCGACGTCCGGATACGCGCTGTCGTAGGCGAACTTGCCGCTTTCCGCGCAAGCCATGCTCATCCGGAACATCGCGGCGTGCACGTTGGCCGGGTCGCGACGGTCGGCCTGCATCGACTCGAACAGATCCGCCAGGCCCAGCTGCAGACCGGCGACGCGGGGGTGGGCAGCGGCAATCTCGGGAGCGAGCCGCAGCGCCCGTGCAGTCTCGATGTTGACGAGCAGTCCGATCGGGCGGGCAACGCCGTTGCGCCGCTCGACGCTCTCGAGCGCTGCGACGGCCTGTCGGACATCGGCCGCGCTCTGCGCCTTCGGCAGGTTCAGCAGCGCGACCTGCGGGCATGCGAACGCCATCAGGTCCCCCTCGAAATGGGCCGAGCCGAGCGCGTTGATGCGCACGATGATGACCTTGCGGGTCAGCCCGGCAGCACCCGAGCGCAGGAAGTCGGCCACCTGCCGCCGCGCGTGCGCCTTGGAGTCTTCCGGAACGGAATCCTCGACGTCAAACGAGATCGAATCGGCTGCGCCGGCCAGCGCCTTGGCGAACAACTCGGGGCGCGAGCCGGGTACGAATAATTTGCTGCGCATGGTTCTCCGCCCCTTGCCGCGCAGTGTGCGCGAAGGCAAGCGGCGGACCAGCGGGTCCGCGGCTCATTCAGACGAAAGTTTTGCTTG
This sequence comes from Steroidobacteraceae bacterium, assembly GCA_035277305.1. Lineage (GTDB taxonomy): Bacteria > Pseudomonadota > Gammaproteobacteria > Steroidobacterales > Steroidobacteraceae > Steroidobacter. Next base: position 8,342 of record DATEKT010000304.1, read on the forward strand.
GGTCAGGCGGAGTGGACGAGCTTGAGCTTCGGGTGCGTCCGCGTGATGCGGCTCAGCGATTCGACCGACTCCGGCACGGCGATGTAGATGCCCTGCGCATACTCGACGCCGATGTCGGCGAGACAGGCGAGCACTTCCGGGCTTTCCACGCGCTCCGCCACGGTCTTGATGCCCATGGCGCGGCCGATCTGCGTGATCGCCTCGACCATGCTGCGGTCCACGTGGTCGGTGGTCACGTTCTGGATGAACTGGCCGTCGATCTTCAGGTAGTCGACCGGCAGGTTCTTCAGGTACATGAACGAGGACAGGCCGCTGCCGAAATCGTCGAGCGAGAACTGGCAGCCGCGCGAGCGGAATTCGCGCATGAAGTGCACGACGTTCGGCAAGTTGGAGATGGCCGCTGTCTCGGTGATCTCGAAGCACACCGCGCCCGGGCTCAGGTCGTAGGCCTGCAGCTCGTTGATCAGGAACTCGAGGAAGCGGTCGTCGTTGAGCGAAGTGCCCGAGAGGTTGATCGACAGCGTGTAGCCGTGACGCGGGTCGCCGTCGGTGCGGTAGTGCGCGAGCGTGCCGAGCGCCTGGCTCACGACCCAGCGATCGATCATCGGCATCACGTTGTAGCGTTCCGCTGCGGGAATGAACTCTGCCGGCAGCACCAGCGAGCCGTTCTCGTCGCGCATGCGCACCAGCAGCTCGTAGTGGCCGCGCGGATCCCGGTTGCTGCCGATCGGCACGATCGGCTGATAGTAGAGCTCCAGGCGATTCTCTTCGCAGGCGCGCGTCAGGCGCGACACCCACTGCATTTCGCGATGACGTTCCGGCGCGGCCCCGTACTGATACATGTGCACGCGGTTGCGGCCCGAGTCCTTCGCCGCGTAGCACGCGACGTCCGCGGCGCTGAGCACGCTGCCAATGCTCTCGCTGCTGCTGTTGATCTCGACGATGCCGATGCTCACACCGACGTTCATCGCGCCGTCCTGCCACTCGAAGCGGTATTCGCGGATCGCCTGGCGCAGGCTGTCGGCAATCTTCGCGGCGCGGTCAGCGGTGCAATCCTGCAGCAGGATGCCGAACTCGTCGCCGCCGAGCCGCGCGATCGTGTCGCTGGTGCGGATGCGGGTTTGCAGGATGCCGGTGATCTGCTTCAGCAGGCGGTCGCCGGCCTGGTGTCCGCAGGTGTCGTTGACCAGCTTGAACTGGTCGAGATCGAGGTACAGCAGCACGTGCGTCGTGTGCTCGTCCGAGCGCGCGGTCAGCAGCGCCTCGTTCAGCCGGTTCTCGAACTCGCGGCGGTTGATCAGCCCGGTCAGCGCGTCGTGGCTCGCCTGGTAGGCCAGTGCGCGCCGCAGGCGGCGCTCGCGGCTCACGTCGTGGAACACCATCACGGCGCCGATGATGCGGCCGAGACGATCGCGGATCGGGGCGGCCGAATCCTGGATCGCGATTTCCTGCCCGCGGCGGTTGACCAGCACCGTCTGGTCCGTCACCGCGATCACGGTGCCCTCGCGCAGCGCGCGCGTCACCGGATCTTCGAGCGGCTCGCGCGTCACTTCGTTGAGGATGTTGAACACTTCGCGCAGCGACCGGCCGTGCGTCTCGTTCGAATCCCAACCGGTGAGATCCTCGGCGACCGGGTTGAGGTATTCGATGCGGCCTGCCGCGTCGGTCGTGATCACGGCGTCGCCGATCGACTGCAGCGTGACCTGCGCCTTCTCCTTCTCCTCGAACACAGCGGTCTCGGCGCGCTTGCGCTCGCTGATGTCGGAGATCGTGCCTTCGTAGCCGATCAGGTTGCCGTGCTCGTCCTTCACGGCGCGTGCGCTCTCGATCACCGTCAGCGTGGTGTTGTCGACGCGCTGCAGCTGGAACTCGGCGTTGCGGATTTCGCCATCGCGCTCGAGCGCCTCGATGATCGCGACGCGCTCCAGCGGATTGTGATAGATCGTTTCCGGCGCCTGCAGCAGCAGCTCTGCCGGCGAAGAGAAGCCGACCATGCGGGCCAGCGCTGGATTCACGGACAGGAATCGTCCGTCGCGCGTCGAGCTGTAGACGCCTTCCATGACGTTGTCGAACAGGCGGCGATAGCGCGCCTCGCTCGCCCGCAGCGCGCCTTCGGCACTGCGCCGCTCGATGGCGATACCCGCAAGCTGCGTCATGCGCGCCATCAGCTCGAAATCGCGCCGCTGCGGACTGCGCGGCATTTTGAAATACAGGGCGAGCGTGCCGAGGATGCGGCCATCGGACGCGTGAATCAGCGTCGACCAGCAGCTGCGCAGACCGGCCGCGAGCACGACGTCGCGAGTGTTCTCCCACAGCGCATCGCGAGCGATGTCGGCAACGATGACCTGGCGCTGCAGGTAGACGGCGGCCGCGCAGGAACCGTTGCGCACCGCCACTTCGATGGATTCCGCGGCACGAGCGTACTCGGCTGGCAAACGCGGACCTGCGCACAGGTTGAGGCGTGCGCCCCGCTCGTCGAGCAGGCGCAGCGCGCACGCCGTATCGGGCGACACGCGCTCGGTCACTTCGGTGATCGCTTCGAGCGTGATGCGCAGGTCGACGTTCGCCGCGAGGCGCTCGAACACGCGCCGCTCGCCGGCGGCCAGCAGCTCGCTGCGCTTGCGCTCTGTGATATCGGTGATGCTGCCGCGGATGAGCCGATGCTCGCCGCTCTGCAGCCGCACCCAGCGCACCTCGCAGGGAATGTCGTTGCCGAGCGCGTCGCGGAACACCCATTCGAGCACCGGCGTCTCGCCTGCCAGCGTCAGCTCGAAATGCGAGCGATTTGCGTCGCTGGACTGTGAACCGTCGGGCTGCTTCGGCGGACTGAGGATGTCGGGGCTGCTCGCCAGCAGCACGGAGCGATCCATCTTGAAGAAGCGCACCGCGTTCTCGTTGACGTCGGCGAGCAGGTTGCGATCGAGGTCGATGACCACGATGATCTCGGGCGCCTGCTCGACCAGCGTGCGATAGCGCGCTTCGCTGTCGCGCAGCGCCGCGTCGGCGGCCTTGCGATCGGTCGTGTCGCGCAAGCAGACGACGAACAGCGTGCGACGGTTGAGCAGTGTCTTGCTGACCGCGAGCTCGGCAGGAAAATAGGTGCCGGTCGAATGCAGACCGAGCGTCTCGTGCGGCGCGAGGTCGACCTGCGTGTCGTCGAGGCGCGCGGCCAGCGACTCGAGTTGCGCGGAGAGGGTCTGCTTGTCGGCGAGCTGCGGCAACAGAAAGCTGAGCGAGCGGCCGGTGATCTCCGCCTCGGAATGACCGAACACGCGCTGACCGGTGGCATTGAGCGAGACGATGTGCCCGGCGTCGTCGACGGTGACGATGACATCCTTGACGTGATCGAGCACGGCCTGCAGCTGGCTCGCGGTGCTCTCGCGCAGCTCGCGGGTCAGCGCAGTCGCTTCGTCCGACATCAATTGCATCGAACGCACGATGCCGCGCCGCTCGTCGTCGGTGCGCGTGTAGGTCACGTCGATGGCGGCGAGCAGCCTGGCGAGATCGATCTCGCCGTCCGGCCGCAGCGCGTCCTTGACCTGCTTGTCGAGCAGTCGATGCATCGTCCCCTACCCAGACAAAAATGCGGGCAAAAAGCCCGCAATTGAGCACAGGCTCTGCCAGCATCCTAGGGCGATGCCCGTGCGTCCGGGTGTGAAGCAGCTCGCGGTTTTATGTGAAAGCTGAACGAGCTTTCTGAAACAGAAACCGAGGGTTATGTCCTACGCGAGCTGAGGGTCGGGCTGAAGCCCGACCGCCAAGTGCCTATTCCGCCGTTTCTTCTTCGCGGCCAGCCCGTTTGCGCTCGTGTTCCTTCAGCGCCCGCTTGCGCAGGCGGATCTGGGTCGGCGTCACCTCGACCAGCTCGTCGTCGGCGATGAACTCCATCGCCTGCTCCAGCGTGTAGCGGATCGGCGGGACCAGGACGATGTTCTCGTCGCGGCCCGCGGCGCGGATGTTGGTGAGCTTCTTGCCCTTCAGCGGATTGACGACCAGGTCGTTGTCGCGGCTGTGGATGCCGACGATCTGCCCTTCGTAAACCTCATCGCCGTGCGAGGCCATCAGCCGGCCGCGCTCCTGCAGGTTGAACAGCGAGTAGGCCAGCACCTTGCCCTGCGCGTTCGAGATCAGCACGCCGTTGGTGCGCTGGCCGATCTCGCGGTCCAGCAACGGACCGAAGTGATCGAAGATGTGGTGCATGATTCCGGTGCCCGAGGTGAGCGTGCGGAACTCGGTCTGAAAACCGATCAGGCCGCGCGACGGAATGACGTAGTCGAGCCGCGCCCGACCCTTGCCGTCGGGATACATGCCGGTGAGCTGGCCGCCGCGCTCGCCGAGCTCCTGCATGATCGCGCCCTGCGAGCTCTCGTCGAGATCGACCGCGAGCGTCTCGTACGGCTCGCACGCCTGGCCTTCGATGTCCTTGATGACGACTCTCGGCCGCGAGACCGCCAGCTCGTAGCCTTCGCGCCGCATGTTCTCCAGCAGCACGCCGAGGTGCAGCTCGCCACGGCCGAAGACGCGGAACTTGTCGGGATCGTCGGTCTCCTCGACGCGCAGCGCGACATTGGTCAGCGCCTCGCGCATCAGCCGCTCGCGGATCTGACGGCTGGTGACGTACTTGCCGTCGCGGCCGCAGAACGGCGAGTTGTTCACCTCGAACGTCATGCTGATGGTCGGCTCGTCCACCACCAGGTGCGGCAGCGCCTCCGGTACGGCGGGATCGCAGATCGTCTCGGAAATTTCAGGGTATTCGATGCCCGCGAACGCGACGATGTCGCCGGCGCTCGCCTCCTCCACTTCGACGCGCTGCAGGCCGAGGAAGCCCATCACCTGCATGATGCGCTCGTTGCGCACCTTGCCCTCGCGATCGACGACCACGACCGGGCTGTTGCGCTTGATCTTGCCGCGCTTGATACGGCCGATGCCGATCGCGCCGACATAGCTCGAATAGTCGAGCAGGCTGACCTGCAGCTGCAGCGCGCCGTTCTCGTCCACGTCCGGCGGCGGGCAGTTCTTGACGATAGCTTCGAACAGCGGCGTCATGTCGGCAGCCGGCTGACCCGGCTCGTTGCCGGCGAACCCGCGCAGCGCCGAGGCATACACGACCGGGAAGTCGAGCTGCGCTTCGCTGGCGCCGAGCTTGTCGAACAGATCGAACGTCTGATCGAGCACCCAGCCCGGGCGCGCTTCCTCGCGGTCGATCTTGTTGATGACCACGATCGGCCGCAGCCCGTGCTTGAACGCCTTCTGCGTGACGAAGCGCGTCTGCGGCATCGGTCCGTCGACCGCATCGACCAGCAGCAATACCGAGTCGACCATCGACAGCACGCGCTCCACTTCGCCGCCGAAGTCCGCGTGCCCCGGCGTGTCGACGATGTTGATGCGGTAGTCGCGCCACTGGATCGCGGTGTTCTTCGCCAGGATCGTGATGCCGCGCTCGCGCTCCAGCGCGTTGGAATCCATGACGCGCTCGGGCACGACCTTGCGCGCGTCGAGCGTGCCGGACTGCTTCAGGAGCTGATCGACGAGCGTGGTCTTGCCATGATCGACGTGCGCGATGATGGCGATGTTGCGGAGCTGGGCGGTGGACACGAGGGCGAACTGCGGTGCGAGAGGGCCGCGGATTCTACCCTATCGCGGGTCGGGCTTTGGCCCGACTTCGCACCCCTACCCCGGACGGGTCGTTTCCTGGGCCTTGGCGGGCTGGACCGGCTCGCCGCTGCCGTCCGTTTGCGGCGCGGGCTTTTGCTGTGCCGGCACATTGCCGACCACGAACGGCACGGAGAAGGTGCGGCTGAGGTTCTGGTTGCCGATCTGGGTCGTCACCACCACCGACAGGTAGAACACGCCGCTGCGCTCCGGCTGCACGGTCAGCGTATGGACATAAGGCTTCTGCGGCTCGACCTCGGTGAAGTTCGCGCTCTGCGCGCCCGTCAGGGTCACCCCGTCCATGCCCTTGATGACGATCTCCATGGAATCGACGCCCGCATGCGGAATGAAGGCGATCTGCGCCTCGATCGGCGAGCCGACCGCCGGCTTGCCGCTGAACTCGTAACGGATCTCGACCGCAGCGCCCGGCTTGCCATTGCCGACGGCGCGCGCCATGCGCGCGAGCGGATCGTCCGGCGCGGCGGCCCGGGCCGACGCCTGGGGCGACTTCGCCGCGGAGTCCGGCTTCGATCCGCATGCCGCGAGCGCGATCCCGGCGATCGAAAGACAGATAGCTACACGGTTCATCCTGATCATGCCCCTGTTGAATGAGCTGCCCATCAGTTGCCCTGAATCGCCACATTCATGCAGCGAGGCTGGGTGCCGGCGATGTTGAAGTCATAGACCTCGATGACGTACGTCCCGGCGTCAAGCGGTGTCTGCGAAATCGTTTCGCTTCCTTGGACTTCACTGACGCCGAACGCCGCAAGAGTACCGCGCCGTAGCACGAAAATGTCGGGATCGGTTGCTGCGACCGTGCCGCCGACGGGGGCTGCGCCGGTAGCCGTGATGGTAACCAGGCGCGACGCATTGTTGTCGAAGCGCAAGAGCACCCGATTGCCGACCTTGTTGCTGTCGGTGTTGCCGTGGGGCGAGCGACTGCAAACGTTAACCTGCGCGTTCAATTGAATCGTCTTGAACACCGGCAGAATCCCTTGATCGCCCGCGGCGTTCGTCTCGCCAGCGCCAAAGTCGTCGGTCCCGAAGATATCTTCGTTTGTCAGCAGGTCATCAATCTGCGCCGCCGACGCGGGATTCGCGGCGCGTAAGCCGGCTGCGAACGAGTAAATGCTGGTCACCGCGTCGGTCTGAACCTGCGCGCCGGTCATGACGCTGTAGATCGGAGCGAACCCGAGCGCCAGCGGATCGTCGTTCGCCGGATCGAACAGGTCCCAGAGAATCTCCTCCACCGAGGCTTCCGAATACCAGCCTTCGTTCTGCGTATCGTCGGTCTCCATGTCGATCTGGAAATCGGCGCTGATGCCTTGCGAGGAATCGCGATAGATGGGGTCGTTGCGCACCATCGAGGAGAAGGCGTTGCCCCAGCCTTCGCCGAAGGCGACGCGCAGGTCGAGGAGCGAAGCGCTGCCGCCGTGCTCGCCGCCGATCGAGTCGGAGCGCCCGAAGCGATCCTCGACGTAGTGGCCGAACTCGTGCGCGATCACCGGCTCGTCGAACTCGTCGGTATCGCCCGCGGTGAAGTCGCCGAGGATGTAGATGCCATCGGTATTGGTTCCGGGAGGCGTGCAGTCGTCCTGCTCACCGCCCGTGAACACTATGTAGCTCGATGTCCCGATGTCACCGTCGTCGGGACAGAAGCGTCCGGCGGTCGGTCGGTTCTCTTCGCTCCAGAACAGGCTCAACGCGGGGAACGCGGTGGCAGGCGTCGCAGTCAGCACCAGTTCCTTGGCGCGAAAGACGGTGTCCAGAATCGCGAACGGCGCAGCTGCGCGTTCGCCGGTATAGCTCGTCGTGCCGAAGCCGCTGGGTGCTCGCAGATTGCGAGTGCTGTTGGCCGTACCGCTGCTCGCCGTGTTGCCATCGAGCGCGTAGAGCGCATCGGAGTTCGTGTTGTTGCGGACCGAGAAATTCCAGGTCGGTGCGGTGCCGGTCTTGATCATTTCGGCGCGCGCACGGATGAACAGATTGCGGTTGGACGGCACCGTGACGGAGTAGTTGCCGTTGGCGTCAGTCGTGGCAGTCCCGAGCACGCTGCTGTTGGCTGCGTCGATCGCCTGCACAGTCACTTCTCGCGCGGGCGACTCGGCAGTGGCCGCGGGATTGAGACCGTCGCCGAGCGTCACGGAGAAGGGGATCCTGTCGAACGTGATGCGACCGCTGATCGTCACGTTCGCAGGCGGCGGGTTCCCGCCACCGCCGCCACCACCACCGCCGCAGGCAGCAAGCAGCACTGCCGCGGATGCGACGCTGGCGGCCGATCGAACCCATCCAAGGTAGGGCATTTTCATGGCGCGCCGACGCTACCACAGGCCAATGACCGCGGACTAGGCACTGCGTCCGGCGGCTAGAGCTCGAGCGGCCCTTCCGCAATCGCCGCCAACTGCTCGCGCAGTGCGAGGACCTGGTTCTCCCAGTAGCGCGGCTCGATGAACCAGGGGAACGCCGCCGGGAACGCCGGGTCGCTCCAGCGGCGCGCCAGCCACGCGGAGTAATGAATCATGCGCAGCGTGCGCAGGCTCTCGATCAGCACCAGCTCGCGCATGTCGAGATTTGCAAAGTGCGAGTAGCCCTCCAGCAGGTGCGTGAGCTGCTCGCTCATCTCGCGGCGCGAGCCCGACAGCAGCATCCACAAATCCTGGATCGCCGGCCCCATCAGGCAATCGTCGAGATCGACGAAGTGCGGCCCTGCATCGGTCCACAGCACGTTGCCTCGGTGGCAATCGCCGTGCAGCCGCAACTCGGCGACGCCCTGCGCTGCGTCGAACGACGCGCGGATCTCCGTGAGCAGATCCTCCGTCAGCGATTCGTACGCGGTCTGCAGATGCGGCGGGATCCAGTCGCATGCGAGCAGGTAGTCGCGCGGCTCCTGGCCGAGCCGCTCGATGTCGATGCGGCCGCGATGACGAAAGCGCTGGCGCCTGCCCGTGAGATGGATGCGGCCGAGGAAGCGCCCCATCCACTCGCGCTCGGTGCGCGTGCCGAGCTCGGGCCAGCGTCCGCCGCGCCGCTCGAACACGGCGAAGCCGAAACCTTCGTACTCGAACAGCGTGCGGCCGTCGTGCACCAGCGGCGGCACGACTGGAATCTCAGCGGCCGCCAGCTCCAGTGCGAAGCCGTGCTCTTCGGCGATGGCTGCGACGCTCCAGCGCTGCGGCCGGTAGAACTTCACGACCAGCGGCGCGCCGTTCTCGAGGCCGACCTGGTAGACGCGATTCTCGTAACTGTTCAGCGCGAGGATGCGGCGGTCCGAAACGTAACCGAGCGACTCGACGGCCGCGATGATGACGTCGGGCGTGAGGCGATCGTAAGGATGCGGGCTGACGTGGGGCTTGGAACCTGAACTCATGCGTGAATTGTGGAACGAATTGATGCTGCGGGGGGCGATGTCGGATACTTCTCCATCATGACAATTCTCGTGACCGGCGGCGCCGGGTACATCGGCAGCCACGTCGTCCGCCAGCTGGGCGAGCGTAATGAAAATGTAGTCGTCCTCGACAGTCTCGTTTCGGGTTTCCGCTCGGCGGTCGTCCACGGCGAGCTGGTGGTCGGCGACACGGGCGATCGCGACCTGGTCAACCGCCTGCTGCGCGAGCGCGACATCGAGACCGTGATGCACTTCGCCGCTCACACCGTCGTGCCGGAGTCTGTCACCAATCCGCTCAAGTACTACGGCAACAACACCTGCTCCACCCGCACCCTGCTGCAGTGTTGCCAGGAGGCCGGCGTCCGCCACTTCGTATTTTCTTCAACCGCCGCCGTGTACGGCGTTCCGGCCGCGGGTACCGCCGCCGAGGACTCGCCCACCGCGCCGATCAATCCGTACGGCACGTCGAAGCTGATGAGCGAGTGGATGCTGCGCGATCTCGGCGCGGCGACTGCCCTGCGTTACGTGGTGCTGCGTTACTTTAACGTCGCCGGCTCGGACCCGGGCGGGCGCATCGGCCAGTCGACGATCAATGGCACGCTGCTGACCAAGGTCGCGTGCGAAGTGGCGGTCGGCAAACGCCCGCATGTCTCGATCTTCGGCACCGACTACCCGACTCCCGACGGCACCGGCGTGCGCGACTACATTCACGTCGAGGATCTCGCCGATGCGCACCTGCGCGCACTCGACCACCTGCGGCGGGGCGGCGAGTCGGCGACTCTGAACTGCGGGTACGGCCACGGCTACAGCGTCCGCGAAGTGATCGCGATGGTCGACCGGCTGAACGGCCGGCCGCTGAAGACCGTCGAAGGTCCGCGGCGCGCCGGCGATCCGCCGTCGCTGGTGGCCCGGGCCGATCGCATCCGTCAGCTGCTCGCCTGGACGCCGCGGCACGACAACCTGGAGGCGATCGTGCGCTCGCAGCTGGAGTGGGAGCGCCGGTTGCAGCGAGAGCCGCAATTGCAGCGCAATTCCTAGCAATTCCCAGGCAGAAAGTGCGCCCGCGTCGGCAGGTTTGCGACGCGCGGCACAAGCTGCAGACTATGTTAAGGCGCTAGAATGCGGGGCATGCGTCTGCCCCGCCCCAAGTCCCTGAGCAGCTTGATGCTGACCGGCTTCGCGCTGGTGTCGGTGCCGTTGCTGCTGGCGGTGGTGATCGCGGCCACGAAGGTGCGGGCCTTGTCCGAAGAGAGCGCCGCGCTGGTCCGCAGCGGCGTCGAGACGGCACATCTCACTCAGCAGCTCTTCCAGCAGATCGCGTCGATCGAGCGCAGCGCCAAGCTGTACCAGGTGCTGAACGACCCGGGATTGATCGAGGTCTACCGCGACAGCCGCGAGCGTTTCCTCGTCACGCTGAACAACATCGAGACCGTCGCGGCGGACACAGACCGCACTCAACTGCAAGAGCTGCGTCAATCGCTGCGACGAGTCGACGGCGCGTTGCTCGCGCGCGCTCCGGTTGCTCCCGAGCTCGTGCGCGATGCCGTCGAAGCAATCGCGCCGATGTGGGAAGCGGCCTTTGACTTGTCTGCAACGACGGGCGACAGCATCGAGACCGGCCTGTCGCGGCTGCAGGCCGTGACGGCGGAGACGCAGCAATATCTGTTCTGGCAATCGGCCGGGCTGATCCTGCTGACGGCGTTGCTGGTCACCGGCTTCACGTTCGTGCTGATGCGGCCGATCCGCGCGATCGACAGCGCCATCAGCCAGCTCGGCAAAGGCACGTTCTCCAAGCCGATCGGCGTGCGCGGCCCGACCGACCTGGTCAACCTCGGCCGCCAGCTCGAGTGGCTGCGCATGCGTCTGCTGGAGCTCGCGCAGGAGCGCAACCGTTTCCTGCGCCACATGTCGCACGAGCTCAAGACGCCGCTCGCCAGCATTCGCGAAGGCACGGAACTGTTGATGGACGGCGCGGTCGGTGAGCTGGACAGCGCACAGCGCGAGGTCACGACCATTCTTCGCGACAACGGCATCAAGCTGCAGCAGCTCATCGAGAACCTGCTGTCGTTCAGCGCCTGGCAGGCGCGTCACCAGGGGCTCGAGATCAGCGAGTTCCGCCTGCGGCCGCTCATCAAGTCGACGCTCGAGACGCACCAGCTGACGTTGCTCGCGCAGCGCGTGCACCTCGACCTCAAGGTACAGGATGTGGAGCTGCGCGCGGACCGCGCAAAATTGAAACTGATCCTGGATAATCTGTTGTCGAATGCGCTCAAATACAGCCCGCGTGGCGGTACGATTTTTATTCACGCGCACGCGGACAAAGACCTGCTGGTGCTCGACGTCGCCGATACCGGCCCCGGCATCTCGAAGGAAGAGCGCAGCGCCATTTTCGAAGCGTTCTACTCGGGCCGCGCCCCCACGGCGGGTCATCTGAAAGGCACCGGGATCGGCCTGTCCGTGGTCTCGGAATTCGTGCAGGCCCATGGAGGCTCGGTGGAGATCCTCGACGGCGTGTTCCCCGGAGCGCACTTCCGCATTCGCCTGCCGTTGGCACCGCAACTGGAAGTGGAGACGGCGTGACCACATTGCGCCGCTGCCTCGTCGCGAGCTTGGCGAGCACCCTTGCCGGGTGCGCGCTCACCGACAAGCTCACCAACGAGCCGCTGCCGGCGCCGATCGTCGCACCGGCGCAGATTTCCGCGAACGGCCTGCGCGCCTATCTCGACACGATGGAAGGACTGTCGTCGCCGGACGCCGCGCGGCAAGCCGACGTGTTCTACGAAGTGCAGCGCGAGTACACGCGCGCGCCGACGACGGCGACGACGCTGCGTTACGCAGTTGCGCTGGCAACTCCGGGACATCCGGCGAGCAGCCCGCAGGAAGGCAAGAAACTGCTGGAGACCATGCTCGCGACGCCGGAAAGAATGACGCAGGAGGAGCGCACTTTCGCCGCCGTTTTCCTGCACGAGACGAACGCGCGCCTGAAACTCGAGGCGGAGAATCGTCGGCTGCTGGCGACACTCGACGACCGCAGCCGGTCGCAGGCAAACTCGGATAAGCGGGTGCAAGCGCAAATCGACGAGAATGCGCGCCTGCGTCGCGCCCTCGCCGAGGCGGAGCAAAAGCTCAACGCGATCAAAGAAATCGAGAGGTCCATCATTGAACGCAGTCCCTCGCCCCCTGGCAGTCGCGATGCCAACCCAAGTGAAACGCAAAGCTCGTCTACTAGTCGTTGACGACGATCCGGGGCTGCTGCGGCTGCTCACGATCCGTCTGCGCGCCGAAAACTACGAAGTCGATGCCGTCGAAAGCGCGGCAGCCGCGCTGGCGGCGCTCGGGCGAGTGCGCCCCGACCTCGTGATCACCGACCTGCGCATGGACCAGATGGACGGCATCGGGCTGCTGAAAGAAATTCAGAGTCGTGCGCCGGGACTGCGCGTCATCATCCTCACCGCGCACGGCACGATTCCGGACGCAGTGCAGGCGACGCAGAGCGGTGCGTTCGCATTCCTCACCAAGCCGGTCGACAAGCAGGAGCTGCTCGACCAGGTGGGCAAGGCGCTGAAGGTTTCCGGCTTCGCGGACACGACCGAAGACTGGCGCAGCGAGATCGTCACGCGCAGCGCGATCATGGAAGAGCGGCTCGCCCAGGCGCACATGGTCGCCGGCACCGACGCACGCGTCATGATCACTGGCGAGAGCGGCACCGGCAAAGAGCTGCTGGCCCGCGCGATTCATCGCGCCAGCCCGCGCCGCAACCGGCCGTTCGTCGCGATCAACTGCAGCGCGATGGCAGAGAATCTGCTGGAGAGCGAGCTCTTCGGCCACGTCAAAGGCGCGTTCACCGGCGCGATCCGCGAGCACCGCGGACTGTTCCAGGCGGCCGATGGCGGCACGCTGATGCTGGATGAGATCGGCGACATGCCGATGCGCCTGCAGGTCAAGCTCCTGCGCGTGCTGCAGGAGAACCAGGTGCGGCCGGTCGGCAGCACCGAGGCGACCACTGTGAACGTGCGCATCATCTCCGCCACGCACCGCGATCTGAAGCAGCTGATCATGGGCGGGCATTTCCGCGAGGATCTGTATTACCGCCTCAACGTCGTGCACATCGAGATGCCGTCGCTCAACAAGCGTCGCGAGGACGTGCCGCTGCTGGTGTCGCACTTCCTCGAGAAGATCGCTCAGGAGAGCGGCCTGCAGCGTCACATCTACGCGCCGGAAGCCGTCGAGCTGCTGGTCAGCGCGGATTGGCCCGGCAACGTGCGCCAGCTGGAAAACGTGGTGCGCCAGAACGTCGCGCTGGCGACGAGCCCGATCATGAGCGCCGAGCTCGTGCAGGCGGCGCTAGGCGGCGGTCCGACGCGGCTGCCCTCCTTCGACGAGGCGCGCGATGAATTCACGCGCAACTATCTTTCGCAGATCCTGCAGATCACCGGCGGCAACGTCAGCCAGGCAGCACGCCTCGCGAAGCGCAACCGCACGGACTTCTACAAGCTGCTCGCGCGTCACCAGCTGACGCCGGAAGACTTCAAGCAGCGCTAGCCGCAGGTTCGAGGAATTCAAAAGAAAGGGCCCGTCTTGCGACGGGCCCTTCTTTCGTCTGGAACGGATCGTTTCAGCGACGTGCAGGGGGTCACACGCGGCGGCGGCGCGTCAGTCCGAACCCGAGCAGGCCCAGGCCGAGCAGCGACAGGATCGCAGGCTCGGGAACGGCCGTGCTGGTCCGGTACGAGCCCCTGCCCCACGCTTCTGTGCTGGTGCCGCAGAAGATCAGGAATTTGCAGTCGGTATCGACGATGTGCCACGAGGCGGCGCCCACGTCGAGGAACTCCAGCGCCAGGATGTTGGCGAAGGTCATCGTTCCGCCAACGATGTTGCCGCTGCCGTCCAGCTGGTAGGTGCCGTCACCGTGAGTGCCGCTGAACGAGTATCCGCCGATGTTGAAGCTATAGCTGGTGATGTCACCCAGGATGAACAGGAAGTCGTTCAGCTCACTGGCGCTGCCGAACGAAGCCGGATCGCCGGACACGGTGCCGCTGATCGAAGGCACGTCGCTGCAGTCGCCGGCAGTGCAGACGCCCGTGTAAGTCCAGGTCATTGGAATCGCATTCGCATACAGTGGCGCGGCCAGGGCCACCGTCGCAACGATCATCTTCAATACTGCGCGCATGTGAAAAGTCCTCTTTGTTCGCTGGTGCAGCCGTCATGGCTGCCTTTCCCGTATCCAGAAGGTGCAGAGTTCGTGCCGATCCAGGCAAAAGCTTCAATATCAGCGGCTTACTCGCATCGATCACCTCCTTTGGGAGCACGCTTGTAAAGCGTTTCGACGAGCTGCCCCGACACGCTGTCACCGCATTGAGACGTCTTGCTGCCCGTCCGGGTATCAGCCAGTCTCTCGGCCGTCCGGACCCCTCCGCCGGCAGGAGTACTTATGTTGAATGTCCGCCGCACGCGCTGCGTGGGCCTGCTCGCCGCCCTCTGCTTCGCCGCCCCCGCCCTGGCCGTCGATATCGGTCCAGGAGGCGACTTGCGCGCGGCAATCGCCGCCTTGAAACCCGGCGAAGAGCTGGTCCTGGCTGGCGGCACCTACTCCCTCAACAGCGGATTCCGCGTCACTGTCGCAGGCACCGAGACCCAGCCGATCGTGATGCGGGCGAAGACCGGAGAGCGTGCGCTGATCGACCAGACCAATGCCGGCCAGAACGTCTTCGAGATCTCCGGTTCGCGCTACTTCGTGGTGCGCGGCATCGAGTTCACCGGCGGATCGCACGGCATCCGCCTCATGGACTCGGATTTCATCACGATCGAAGACTGCGAGATCCACGACACCGGCGACGTCGGTCTGTCCGCCAATTCGGGCGGAACGTACGAAGGGCTGAAGATCCTGCGCAACCACATTCACAACACCAACGGCACCGGCGAAGGCATGTACCTCGGTTGCAACAGCAACGCCTGTCGCGTCGCCAACAGTCTCATCGCGAACAACTACATCCATCACACCAACGGACCGACCGTCGAGCAGGGCGATGGCATCGAACTCAAGGAAGGCAGCTACGGCAACACGATCCGGGACAACGTGATTCACGATACGAACTATCCCGGCATCATCACATACAGCACGGTGGGCAACGGTCCTGCAAACCTCATCGAAGGCAATCTGATCTGGAACTCGAACGACAACGCGGTGCAGTCGGCGGCCGACGCGATCATCCGTAACAACATCGTGCTCGACGGACCCATCGTTCTGCAGAACCATCAGGCCGGCAGTCCAACGAACATGCAGGTCGTCAACAACACGATCATCACGGAAGGCAACGGCATCGAAGTGCGCGACGTGGTCGGTCCGGTACTGATCGCCAACAACGCCGTTTATTCGCAGAGCGGCACCGCGATCCGTCTGATCAGCGGCAACCTGGCGCAGGTCACGGTGGCAGGCAACGTCGGCCACGGCGGACTGGAAGGTCGGTCGAGCGGATTCGTCGAAGGCCACGGCATCGCCACGGATCTGATCAACGCGCACTACGGCATTCCGCCGATCGACGTCTTTCCGAAAACCGGCTCGGCGCTGATCGGCGCGGCCGTCGCACAGTACGTGCCGGCAACAGACTTCAACGGCGTTGCGCGCACGGGCTCGACGGACGTCGGCGCCTACCGCTACTCGGCTACCGGCAATGCCGGATGGGTGCTCGCCGCGGGATTCAAGGGCGGCGTGCGTCCGCTGCCGCCGACCAATCTCACGGCACAGTAACGCCGAGCTGCCCGGCCACTCGCTCGGCGATCGCCAGCGAGGAAGTCAGGCCGGGCGACTCGATGCCCAGCAGACTGATGAGTCCAGGCACACCGTGCTGCTGCGGTCCTTCGATCTCGAAATCGGCCGGCGCTGCGCCGGGGCCGACCAGCTTCGGCCGCACGCCGGCGTATGCGGGTTGCAGCGAGCCCGGCGGAATCGACGGCCAATATTCGCGGATGGCGGCATAGAAGGAGTCGGCGCGCGACGGATCGACGCGGTAGTCGGGGCGGTCCACCCATTCGACGTCCGGACCGAACCGCGTCGTGCCATCCAGATCCAGCGTCGCATGAATGCCGAGCCCGGCGTTGTTCGGCATCGGGTACACCAGGCGCCGGAACGGTCGAACGCCGTGACAGGTAAAGTAGTTGCCCTTCGCGAAATGCGGCTCACGCAATCGTGTCGCAGGATAGCCTCGTATGTCGCGCAGCAACGTCGGCGCGGACAAGCCGCCGCAGTTGATCAGCCATCGGCAGCGCAGCTCGGTGCTGGCGCCGTCGCTCTCCACGACGACGACCATGCCCTCGCCGCTCGCGTCGGCCTTCACGAACTTCGATTGCAGCACCAGCGCGCCACCGCGCGCTTCCAGATCTGCGATGAGCGCGAGCAGCAGCTCGTGAACATCGACGATGCCGGTCGCAGGGCATAGCAACGCGGCCGCGCAACGCACCTCGGGCTCGAGCTCCTGCACTTGCGCCGCATTCAGCAGTGTGAGGTCGGTGACGCCATTGGCAATCGCCTGTCGCTCCAGCGCCTGGAGCTTCGGCAGCTGCGGTGCATCGGCCACGATGATCTTGCCGCAGCGCTGATGCGCAATTCCGCGCTGCTCGCATAAGTCGTACAGCATCTGCCGGCCGCGCACGCACAGCTGCGCCTTCAGGCTGCCGGTCGGATAGTAGATCCCGGAGTGAATCACGCCGGAGTTACGCGAGGTCGTCTCTTCGCCGGGCCGCGCGTGCCGCTCGAGAACGATAGTCTCCAGCCCCAACGCAGCCAACGCGCGCGCCACCGCGAGTCCGACGACCCCGCCACCGATGACCACGATATCCGTCGAATCCATAGCACCAAGCATGTCACGAACTGCGACGGCGAGCGTGACGCGCGCCGCGATTCTGCCGACGGCACATGCCAATCCGCCTTGACGCATTTTTTCAAGTCGTCTGCGAACGCAGACAGCGACTCGCACAAGCCCCCGCAGATCCGGAACTAAAAAAACTGAGCGAGCGTTTCGAGGCGGCGCTCGCCTTGCGTCTCGGCACCCTTCGCCGAGCGCGTGAAGAGATTGCATGATCGGGGGAAGTTTGTGTTAGCTGTCGTCGCTCGTCTCAGATCGCTCGCTGCATCGTCACTTTTCATCTCACGTCGGCAACATCAACACGGCAGTTTCTGCAGTGTCGGAGGGCGCCTGATAGTTGGCGCCGCGCTCGTTGCGTGCAGCACTGCCGCGCCAGCGCAGACGAGCGGCCCCGTTGCTGCGTACTCGTTCGATGCAGCCTCGGGCACGACAGTCGTCGACGTCACCGGTCGCGGCAACACGCTCAATCTGCTCAATGGTCCGACATGGACCACCGGGCACAGCGGCTCGGCGCTGTCCTTCGATGGCGCGAATGATGTCGCGGTCGCTGCGGCATACAACTCCTCGCTCAACCTGCTGGGGCGCAGCCTCACCGTGTCGGCGTGGATCTATCGGCGCAGCAACAGCGGCTGGCAGATCATCGTCGACAAGCCCTATGGCGCCGGACACGCCTCGCCCTATTTCGACTGGTCGCTGCACGTTGAAAATTCCACAGGCCGCATCGTCGCGTTCCTCGGATGCGAAGGCGTACAGCGCGTCAGTAACTCCAGTGCGCCGCTGAACGCGTGGACGCATGTCGCCATCACTTACGACGGCAGCGCGATCCGTCACTATATGAACGGTGCGCTCGATCGCACCACCGCGGTGTCCTGCTCCATCACCAACACGAACTCGCGTCCGATCCGCATCGGCGCCAACGGTGCGGGCAGCGAAGATTTCAACGGCCGCGTCGATGACGTGCGCATCTACGCCCGGCCGCTGTCAGCGACCGAAATTCAGAACGACATGTCGACGCCGCTGACCTCCAGCTCGAGCTCCGGCTCTGGCGCGAGTATCGACACGGTCGCTCCCACTGTCGCGGTGACCGCTCCCACAGGCGGGGCCACTGTCAGCGGGACGGTGACCCTTGCCGCCAACGCCTCCGACAACGTCGGCGTGGCCGGCGTGCGCTTCAAAGTCGACGGCGCGAATGTCGGCAGCGAGGATCTGAGCGCTCCGTATGGCGTCTCCTGGAGCACGACCCAGTCTGCGAACGGCAGTCACAGCATTACAGCTACGGCACGTGATGCAGCGGGCAACGTGAAGACCTCGAATGTCGTGACCGTCAGTGTCAACAATGGCGGTAGCGCGGCGCCGAGTGTGACGTTGAGCGCGAACCCAACTTCGATCACGAGCGGCAATGCCTCGACCCTCAGCTGGAGCACCAGCAACGCCAGCAGCTGCTCGGCCTCCGGTGCATGGTCCGGGAGCAAGGCGACCAGCGGTTCCCAGTCGACAGGAACGCTGACGAGCCCGAAGACCTACACGCTGACCTGCACAGGATCGGGCGGCAGCACGTCGCGCTCGGTGACAGTCAATGTCAGTGCCACCGTGCCCGCGCCGACAGTCACGCTGTCGGCCAGCCCGACTTCGGTGGCGAGCGGCGGGTCGTCGTCATTGACGTGGTCGTCGAGCGACGCGAGCTCATGCACGGCGAGCGGCGCCTGGAGCGGTTCGAAAGCAACCTCCGGATCAGCGGGCACCGGCACCCTCACCGCGGCGTCGAATACCTTTACCCTGACGTGCTCGGGCGCCGGCGGCAGCGCGAGCCGTTCAGCCACTGTCACCGTCGCCGGCGCGGCGCAGGCGTTCGGCCTGGACTTCCCCGGCAGCGCCGCGACCAATGGCACGATCCGCTTCCGCTTCACCAGCCCGCTCGCGATCTATCCGGCGACGTACATCTGGAAAGTCATGCCGCGCCAGCAGAACGGCTACTACACGGCGTTCTTCTGGGGCAACGACGGCCCATTCTATTGGGGACCGACTTCGCCCGATTCCTACTATGGCGCGCATCCGTATCCTTCGCCGCCGCCGAATGGCTCGGCGCACAAGTGGGAGATCTCCGTCTACGGCGATGACTATCTCAGCAGCCAGGACGTGGTCTACAACCGCTGGTACACGCAAGCGCTGCGCGTGTGGTCCGACGGCTCCGGCAAGCACCACGAATTCTATTGGGACCTGCCCGACACCTCGCGCGTGATCCGCGTCGACACACCCTCGAGCTACGGCAACATCATGCCGCCTTCACCCGCGCTCACATTCGGCGATGCGCCGTGGAACGAGTCGGACGAAATCATGAACGGCGTCATGCGCGGCTTTCAGATCTACTCGGTCACGCTGACGCTGAGCGATGTGCTGGCCGAGATCAACAGCCCGCGCTCGACGTCGAACGGCACTTCGCACATCTGGTACCTCAATCTCAATCCGACGCCCAGCGACATCTCCGACAAGTCGGGCAGCGGACATAACCCGGCGTGGGTCGGCGGCGAGCGTCCGCGTCTGTGGAGCGGACAGTAAGAGCCGGCGCGCAGGTGAAGGTGTACTGCGGGCGCTAGGGCGCCCTGCACGCTCGTGCTAGCCTTCTTGCATGAGCGTCGTCTGCCGTTTCCACGATCGAAACCGTGTCGGCGCCCTCGTTCTCGCGATGAGCACGATGCTCGGCGGTTGCGGCGGCGGCGGCTCATCCAGCAATTCTCCGTCACCGCCACCACCGCCACCCGCAGGTCAGGCCCCGACGGTGTCGCTCGATGCCGCTCCCAAGTCGCTCACCAGCGGCGGCAGCACCACGTTGACGTGGTCGACCACCGATGCGACATCATGCACTGCAAGCGGTGCGTGGTCGGGTAGTCGTGACACCGCGGGAAGCGCGAGCAGCGGCGCCCTGACCGCCGCCAGCAACGTCTTCACGCTCACCTGTACCGGTGCTGGCGGCACTGCGAGCAGCTCGACGACCGTCTCGGTCCAGGGCGGCGTCGCTGAAGCGGGTCTCGACTTCCCGGGCAGCGCCGCCACCTCCGGCACGATCCGCTTCCGCTTCACCAACCCGCTGGCGATCTATCCGGCGACGTACCTCTGGAAAATCAGGCCGCGCCAGCAGAACGGCTACTACACGACGTTCTTCTGGGGCAACGATGGCTCGTTCCTGTGGGGACCGACTGCGCCGGACTCGTATTACGGTGCGCATCCGTATCCTTCACCGCCACCGAACGGCTCGGCGCACAAATGGGAAATCTCCGTGTTCGGAGACGACTATCTCAGCAGCCAGGACGTCGTGTACGACCGCTGGTACACGCAAGCGCTGCGCGTGTGGTCCGACGGCTCCGGCAAGCATCACGAGTTCTACTGGGATCTGCCCGACAGCACGCGCGTGATCCGCGTCGACGTACCCTCGAGCTACGGCAACATCATGCCGCCTTCGCCGGCGCTCACGTTCGGCGATGCGCCGTGGAACGAGTCGGACGAAATCATGAACGGCGTGTTGCGCGGCATTCAGGTCTATGACGTTGCCCTGTCGCTCAGCGACATCCTCGCCGAGTTCGGCACTCCGCGCTCGACTGCCGACGGCACAGTGCACCTGTGGTACATGAATCTGGATCCGACGCCCACCGATATTTCCGACAAGTCGGGCAACGCGCATCATCCCCAGTGGGTCGGCGGCGAGCGCCCGGGGCTCTGGAGCGGCCCCTGAGGCCGGCGCGCCGGCGCGTCTGTGACGAACGCCTCAGGGACAGCCGGTCCTGATTCGCTACAATGCGCCGGCTTCGATCCCGCGAAGGCGCGATTCAAATCCCGTGACTCACATCGGTAACAAGATGGCCTCCGGCGCCATCTGGATGGTGCTGGCAAAACTGGTCGAGCGCTCGATCGGGCTCGTCAGCATGCTGATCCTGGCGCGCGTGCTCGTGCCGCACGACTTCGGCATCGTCGCCATGGCAATGTCGTTCGTCGCGCTGCTGGAGATGATCAGCGCCTTCGGCTTCGACATGACGCTGATCCAGAAACAGACCAAGGAACGGCGGCACTGGGACACGGCCTGGACCTTCGACATCCTGGTCGGCATCGGCCTCGCCGTCGTGATGGCGGTCGCGGCCGGCCCGGTCGCCGCATTCTTCAACGAGCCGGCGCTTGTCAACGTGATCCGCGTGCTCGCCATCGGCTCCGCGGCACAGGGCTTTCAGAACATCGGCCTGGTCGCGTTTCGCACCGAGATGCGCTTCGACCGCGAGTTCAAGTTTCTGACGGCGAAGAAGCTCATCGGCTTCGTCATCACGATCCCGTTGGCAATCTGGCTCGACTCGTACTGGGCCCTGGTGATCGGCCAGACAGTCGGCCGCTTCGGCAGCACCGCGCTCAGCTACTGGGTGCATCCTTACCGGCCGCGGCTGAGCCTGGCCGCGAGCAGCGAGCTGTTTCACTTCTCAAAGTGGCTGCTCATCATCAACGGCATCTCGTATCTGAAAGAACGCTCCTCCGATTGGGTGATCGGGCGCATCGCCGGTCCAGCGAGCCTCGGATCGTTCAACATGTCCTACGAGCTGACCAGCATGCCGAGCACGGAGCTGGTCGCGCCGATCAATCGTGCCGTGTTCCCCGCGTATGCGAAGCTCGCCAGCGAAGGTCAAGGCGCGCTGCGGCGCGAGTATCTGTCCGTCATCGCCGTGATCGTGCTGCTGGCGGTGCCCGCGGTATTCGGGCTCGCATCGACGGCGCAATTGCTGGTGCCGGTCATGCTCGGACCGAACTGGACCGCGGCGATTCCCGTGCTCACGCTGCTCGCGTTCTTCGGTTTCACGAACATCATCCAGAGCAATGCGCAGGCGGCCTACCTGGCGCTCGGTCGCGCCGACATCCCGGCGAAGGTCAATGCATTGCACGTCGCAGTGCAGCTGGCGACCCTGATTCCGCTGACGTCTCGCTACGGCGTCGTCGGCTCGGCCGCGGCTTATCTGGTCACCGCGGCGGTGATGATTCCGCTCAGCCTCGGCGTCGCGCTGCGCCTGCTGCAGATCCGCGTGCGCGAATTCGTGCAGCAGATCTGGCGACCGATCGCCGCGGCCTCGCTCATGTACGCCGCCGTGCGTCTGTACATCGCGCGTGTAGCCGCCGGCGCCACGGGCCCGACCGCCCTGATGCACTTGATAACGGCCGTCGTCATCGGCGTCGTCATTTATCTGCTCGCAGTGACGCTCCTATGGATTGCATCCGGCAAGCCCCAGGGCGCGGAGCGCATGGCTTTCGGCAAAGGCATCGAGATCGCGGCGCGTCTGCGGCTTACGAGAACCGCTGTACCGCGCAGCTCGTGAGACCGTCATGAACTGCCCGCTGTGCGCCGCCACCCGCTCGACGAGATTCTTCTCGATCACTGATGTGCCGGTCACCTGCGCGTCGATCTTCGCGACTGCAGCCGAAGCTCGCTCGGTGCCGCGGGGTGACGTGCATCTGACGGCTTGCGCCGCATGCGGCTTCGTCTTCAATCCGGATTTCGACCCGGCGCTCGCCGCGATCGGCGCACGCTACGAAAGCTCGCAATCCGCGTCGGCTCACTTCAGCGCCTTCGCGCGCTCGCTGGCCGCCGATTGGATCGAGCGCTACGGTCTGCATGAACGCAAGGTGCTGGAAGTCGGCTGCGGCAGCGGCGACTTCCTGCGACAGCTGCGCCGCAGCGGCGTCGGCGCTGCAATCGGCATCGATCCCCTCGCCGACACCGCCGCTGCTGCCGATGGGGTCAGCTTCATCGCGGATGTCTTCGACGAACGTCATGCGCAGCTCGACGGGGCTGCGCTCGTCTGCCGTCACACGCTGGAGCACGTGCAGGATGTCAGCGGTTTTCTGCATCACATCCGCCGCTGGACTCAGGGTCGGCGTGACCGGCCGATCCTGTTCGAACTGCCGGCGGCCGAGCGCATCTTCGCGGAGCGGGCGTTCTGGGATGTCTACTACGAGCACTGCAACTACTTCACCGCCGCGACGCTGCGTCACGCGCTCGAGCTCGCCGGCTTCGAGGTCCTGCGCATCGCGCACGCGTACGACGATCAGTACCTGATCGCCGAAGCCGTCGCCACGGACCGCAGCCCGCCCGGCACCGCGGCCAATGCGCCGGGCACCACCCTGGCTGCGCTCGAACAGTTCAGTGCCGAAGTAGGTAAATCGATAGCAGTATGCCGGCAGAAGCTGGCGACGCTTGCCCACCAGGATGCAGCGTTGCTGCTCTGGCAGGGCGCGTCCAAGACCGTGGGGTTCCTCTCGGGGTTGAGTGAGCCAGCCTGCATCGACAGCGCGATTGATCTGAGCCCATCGCGCCACGGAAAGTTTCTGCCGGGCTCCGCGCTGCCGGTCTACGCTCCTCAGGAGCTGCTGCGTCTGAGGCCGCGCCACATCGTGCTGATGAATCCCGTGTACCTCGGCGAGGTGCAGCGACAGGTCGACTCGCTGGGGGTTGCAGCCACGGTTCACCCGGTCAACGCGCTGCTTCGCTGATTGGCCCCATCGGGCAACTGCGCCCGGCGCTGGACGGTGCTAGAGTCGCGGCAACGCAAAATCGTGCGCTGATTCCGCCCGCCGGGCGCGCCGCTGCCGCACCATACGCCCGCGCCACAGCGCGCGTGGACTTGTCAGACAGAACGGTTCCATTCATGCCAAGAAGCGAGCTCTCGAAGCGGATGAGCCTGGGCCTGCACGCAGGCGACTGGGTCGTGGTGCGATCGAAGGAAGAGATCCTGGCGACGTTGGACGCGAACGGTCGCCTGGACGGGTTGCCGTTTCAGCCCGAGATGTTCGCGTGGTGCGGACGCCGCGCGCGCGTCGCCAAGTCCGCGCACAAGACCTGCGATTCGACGCCACACCGCACCGGCGGACGTCGCATGTTCGACGCCGTGCACCTCGAGGGAGGGCGCTGCGATGGCGGACTGCACGATGGCTGCCAGGCGGACTGTGTGTTCTTCTGGAAGGACGCTTGGCTGAAGCGCGACGGTGCGTCCGAGGTTGCCGCCCCCTCGCCCCGCGACGGCGGCTGTACTGAAGAGAAAGTGCTCGCGGCCCGCTTCGCCCCGGACTCCGACCCTGCCGATCCAGTCTGGGTGTGCCAGACGACGGCGATCTACGAGGCAACGGAGTTTCTCCCTTGGTGGGACGTGCGTCAGTACATCAAGGACGTCACGAGCGGTAATCATTCCGCATGGCACATGACGAAGATCATGCTGCGCGCGGGGTATCGCAAGCTGGTCGGTCTCGGGATCGGTTATCGCCTGCTGGTGGGCCTGTACGACCGCTTCCAGAAACTGCGCGGCGGCCGGCCGCTGCCCACCATGACCGGCGCGCTCGCCGACGGCGCGCCAACACCAGCCGAGACGCTCAACCTGCAGCCGGGCGAGTGGGTCGAGGTCAAGTCGCGGGACGAAATCGCCGCCACGATCACGCGCTCGGGCTTCAATCGCGGCATGCGCTACGACCTTGAAATGCTGAAGTACTCGGGCGAGCGCTATCGCGTGCAGATGCGCGTGGACAAGCTCATCAATGAGAAGAACGGCAAGATGGTGCGCATGAGGACGCCCATCATCCAGTTGCACGACGTGTACTGCCGCGCCGAATGCACCGAGATGCGCCTGGGATGTCCGCGCGCCTCGAATACGTACTGGCGGGAGATCTGGCTGAAGCGCTCCGCACCGGCCGAGAAGCTAGGCGGAAGCGGCGTCTCCAACCAACCCCCTGCCACGTGAGCGCAGCACGCGCACGAAGCTCCACACGGCTGCGAGTCGCGAACGGAAGAACAGCAGCAGCGTCGCGATGTAGGCCAGCACGCCGATCGGCACGCAAATCGCCAGTGCGATCGGCGCCGCCATGTCGGCAGGAAGCACGCTGCGCACCCCGACGACGGCAGCCATCATGACCAGGCAAGCGAGCAGAGCCGGCAGAAACACGTACAGCCACTGCCAGCCATTGATACCGATCGCGCGGAAACCGATGACGAATGCGGGCAGGTTCACCAGCGGAAAGCCGATGACCCAGACCCATGCGACGCCCGCGAGCCCCCAGCGCGAGCCGAGCCAGAATCCGAGCGGCATGATGCTGGCGGCGAGGATGCTGCACCACATGTTGGCGCGGAACCTTCCCGTCCACAGCAGCAGGTGGCCGACCAGCACCTGACACGAGTAGAAGGCCGAGTAGATGCACAGGATCCGCAGCGGTGCGACGACAGCGCCCCACTGCGGCCCAAGCACCATTTGAACGATGAGATCGGCGGTCACGGCCATGCCGAAGGAGACCGGCAGCGCAAGGTAGCAGAGCAGCTCGGTCAGCACCATGAAGTACCGACGCAGCTCGAGCTGCAGATGCTGCACGGTCGAGAACACACCCGGCACCACGCGGCTCAGCACCGAGGAAATCTCCTGCGAGATCGTCGTCGAGAACGTCATGGCGAAGGAGTACGTCCCGAGCGCGCCCTTGCCGAGCACGCGTCCGATCACGGTCTGATCGGCCGCCGTGTAGGCGTACCACGCAAAGCGCGAAGCGAGGATTCGCCAGCCTTGCAGCAGCGGCACGGACAACGAAGCGATGTCGCGCGGCCAACTGATCCTGAATGGCCGCCACCACAGCAACAGCAGGGTGACCGCGAGCGCACCGCCGAGCGAATTGAAGACCAGCGACCACACGCCCCAGCCCAGCCACGCGCCGGCGATGAGGATCGTCTGAGTCGCCGCCACCTGCACCAGCTGCAGAAGCGCCAGCCTGCGAAATTCCATCTCTCGCTGCAGCACCGCGCGCGGAATGACCTGCAGCGCGTCGGCGATGCACAGAGAGCCGAGCACGCTGACCAGCATCGCGACCTGCGGCTCCTTGAAGAATCGGGCGATGGGCACCGACAGCGCGACGAAGGCGAGCGCGAACGCGATGCCCATCATGAGCACGAGGCCGGCGAGTCGCGCCTGGCGCGCGCCGCCGATCGTCCGATCCTGCACCAGCACGGCATCCATGCCGAAATCCTCGACCATGCGCACCAGGCCGATGCCGACCATCGCCATGCCTATCAGGCCGTAGTCGTCGGGACTGAGCAGGCGCGCGGCGATCGCTGTGCCGACCCAGCTGACGACCTGCGCCGACCAGCGCAGGATCGCCGTCCACGCCATCCCATCGAGGAGCTGCCGATCCAGTGCGGAGCGGCTGCGCTCGGCAGCGCTCGGCTCGTCGGTCAGGTCCACACCTTCCATGGACACTCACCCTTCGCATCCATGCGGTCGAAGTTGATCTTGTCCTTGAACGTGTCCATCGCCTGCCAGAAGCCGGTGTACTTGTAGGTCGCCAGCAGCCGCTTCTCGCGCAGACGCGTGAACGGCTGATCGACGAGCTCGTCGCCTTCGTTGATGTAGTCGAAGATCTCGTTGCGCAGGGCGAAGAAGCCGCCGTTGATCATGAACTGGTCGCTGCGCATCGGTCCCATCTGTGTCACGTAGCCGTCCGCGTCCGCCTGCACCGCATGAAAGCTGTGCCAGGACTGGACGCTGGCAAAACTGGCGACCACCTTCTTGCGACGGAAATCATCGATGAGCGCATCGAGCGGCAGATTCGACAGCCCGTCGGCATAATTCGCGAGAAACTCCGGCTCGCCGCTGAGGAACTTGCGGGCCCGCAGCAGCCGCTGACCGATGTTCGAATGCAGGCCGGTGTCGACGAAAGTGATGTTCCAGTCGCTGATGTCGCTGTTGTGCAGCTGGATCTTCTTGCCGCCGGCGCTCAGCGTGAAGTCATTGGTCATGCACTCGTTGTAGTTGAGGAAATACTCGCGGATCAGATCGCCGCGGTAGCCCAGGCACAGCACGAAATCCTTGTGGCCGAAATGCGCGTAGTAGCGCATCAGGTGCCAGATGATCGGCCGGAACCCGATGTTGACCAGCGGCTTGGGAACCGTATCGGAGTGCTCGCGCAGTCGCGTACCGAGCCCGCCGCAGAAAAGAACGACCTTCATGCCCACCTTTCTCCCGTTACGCGATGACTGGCCTCAGTACCGCCAGAAGAGCTTGTCGTCCACCTGCCCGGTCTGCTGCAGGTAGCGCAGCTGCTTGAGGCGGGTGAAAGCGCGGAACTGGTACGTGTCTTTGGACATCTCGATGCGTTTGAACAGCTCGTAGAGCTGCTCGGCGCCGCGCTGCGCGCTCCACTGCGCCCGAAAGCCCGGCAGGCCTTCGCTGATCTTCTTGAACGACACGCGATAGCTGCGGGTGTCGCCCGCGCTGGTGCCGACGGTTACCTCGCAGCCCGGAAAGACGCCGCCCACGATCTCGGCGATCTGGCGGATGCGATAGTTCTCCGAATCGGCGCCGACGTTGAAGATCTGACCGTTGACGCGAGCAGGGTCGGCGACCAGCGCGCACTCCATGGCATGGCAGATGTCGTCGATGTGCGTGACCGGACGCCACGGCGTGCCGTCGCTGGTCATGGCGATGCGCTTGGTCGTCCACGCCAGCGCGCACAGGTCGTTGATCACGATATCGAAGCGGATCCGCGGCGAAGCGCCGTACGCCGTAGCATTGCGCAGGAACGTGACGCAGAAGTTGCGGTCGGCCATCGGCCCGACGTCGTTCTCGACCCGCACCTTGCATTCGGCGTAGGCCGTCTGCGGATTGGTGGGCGAGCTCTCGTCCACCCACTCGCTCACCGCCTGCCCGTAGACGCTGCACGAGGACGCGTAGACGAAGCGCGGCACGCCGACCTGCTTGGCCAGCTTCGCCAGCTGGACCGAGCCGAGATGATTGATGCCGTGCGTGACCCCGGGATCGTTCTGACCCAGCGGATCGTTCGACAGCTCCGCCAGGTGCACGATCGCGTCGTGGCCGGCGATGTCGGCGGCCTCGACGTTGCGCAGATCCTTGTTGATGATCGGCGGCGTGCGCGTGTTGCCGCGCTGCTCCGTGTACAGCCACCCGTCCCGGTACAGGCCCGTGTCGAAGCCGGTGACCGTGTGCCCCTGGGCGAGCAGGCGCGACACGAGCCGCGTGCCTATGTAACCCTCGGCCCCCGTCACGAAAATCTTCATTCTGCGATTCCTCGATTCATGGGCTATTGTGGATCGGACCAGCCGGCGACCAGCTTGCGCACGTGGAACGCTTCGGCGTAGCCGCTGCGCGAATTGCATTCCATGCCGCGCAGGCGCAGCAGCGCCCGGAACAGGTCGGCCGTGAACCAGCGCTTGCCTACCTGCGAGGCGAAGCATTCGAGCAGCGTGCGCGTCTTGTGCTCCACCAGCTCTTCCGGCAGGGGCACGAACAGCGCGGGGCGCCCGAGGTCGCCATCGTACTTCGGGATCTCGTATTCCAGTACTGCATGATCGCGAAACGTATTCCACGTGAGCTCGCACACGGTGCGGTGATCCTGATGGCGGTCATGCTCATAGTGCGTGAAGACCACGTCCGGATTGCAGCGCCGCTTGAGAATCTCGAACTGCTCCTTGATCTGCGGCCAGGAATCCGGGAAAAACCCATCGCGGAACTTCAGGATCTGCAGGTCGCAGCGGGAGGCGTCGGGCACGAGCCGCGCTATCGCCGCGCGCGTCTCGGCAGCGCGCAACTCGTCTCCCGAGAAGACGATCACGCGCAGCTGCGCGCGCGGACAAGCGCGCGCCAGCGCCGCAAGCGTGCCGCCGCAGCCGATTTCGACGTCGTCGCAGTGGGCACCGAGGAACAGTGCCTCGCGCAGGTCGTCGCCGAAAGTGAGCGGCTTCATGCAATTCGCCCGGCTGCGCTCAATCCAGCACGCGCACGGAAGGGATCGGCAGCACGAAGCGCCCGCCCCATTCGCGGATGAATGCCATGTTCTGCGTGATCTCGCGCTGCAGGTTCCAGGGCAGCAGCAGCACGTAGTCCGGCTTGGTCTCGCGGATCTTCTCCGGCGAAAGGATCGGGATGTGAGTGCCCGGCGTGTAGCGGCCCTGCTTGTGCGGGCTGCGATCGACCGTGTAATCGAGCAGGTCGGTACGTATCCCGCAGTAGTTCAACAGCGTGTTGCCCTTGCCGGGCGCGCCGTAGCCCACCACGGTCTTGCCCTGGTCGCGCACGTCGATGAGAAAACGCAGGAGCTTGCGCTTGGTCTCTTTGACCTTCGCTTCGAAGTCGGCGTAGGTGGCCAGTTTCTGCAGCCCGCGCTGGATCTCATGCGAGCGCAGGCGCTCGACGGCGGGCGTATTGCCGCGCGCCGCGTCGTCGGCATGGCACGCGTAGATGCGCAGCGAGCCGCCGTGCGTCGGGATTTCGTCGACGTCGAAGAGGCGCAGCCCGTGGTGGGCGAAGATCTTCTCGACGGTCGCGAACGACAGGTAGGAGAAATGCTCGTGGTAGATGGTATCGAACTGGTTCTCGTCCATGAGCTGCAGCAGATGCGGAAACTCCATCGTGATCACGCCGCCCTGCTTCAACAGGATCTTCATGCCGCCGACGAAATCGTTGATGTCGGGGACATGCGCGAGCACGTTGTTGCCCAACAGCAGGTCCGGCTGGCCGAATTCCCGCGCCACCTCGCTCGCCGTGTTGCGGCCGAAGAATTTCACCGTCGTCGGGATGCCCTTGGCGACTGCGGCGGCGGCGACGTTCGCCGCCGGCTCGATGCCACGGCAGGGAATGCCTGCGGCGAGGAAGTGCTGGAGCAGGTAACCGTCGTTGCTGGCGATCTCCATGACGAGCGAGCGCTGCCCGAGGCGCAGGCGCTCAGTCATGCTGGCGCAGTAGCGCCGCGCGTGCTCGACCCAGCTGTCGGAGTACGACGAGAAGTACGCATAGTCCGAGAAGATGGAGTCCGGGGAGACGTACTCTTCCAGCTGCACCAGGAAGCACCGATCGCACACCCAGGCGTGCAACGGGTAGAACCGCTCCATGTGGTTGAGCTGATCGGGCTCGATATGCGTCTGGCAAGGCGGCGACATTCCCAGATCGACGAATGTCGTCGACAGCGGCGCGGCGCAGAACCGGCACGCAGCTCGCGCTGCCGTGCCGGCTGCGAGTTCGGAGCGAGCAGTGCTCATACCAAAAAGTCTCCCTCGATTCGTCGTTATGAGAGCGGGCGCCACGACGGTGCCGGCGGCCAGCCGCATTGGATCACAGCCATCGACCGCAGCAGCGTGAATCGCCTCACAGCGCGGGTCAGGATACTGCCTGGCGCAGGGCGTTTACGGCGTCGTCCGCCAGTGCCCGGCGCGACCACACCAGGGCCCGCAGTCCGTGATTGATTACATGGAACCAGTCGCGCGACAGCACCGGCACCGACCGGGAGGCTCGCAGCAGACCGAGATGGAAGCGCCAGCTCTGCCACTGCAGCGGGCCGCGGGCGTCCGGGACCAGATGGCGCTCGGCCTCGCGAGGCGACTTCAGCTTGGTCGCAGCTTCCCGTGACATGCGGCGGAAGAATAGCCGTTCGGGGTGCACCAGGAACTTGCCCTTCAGTGCCAGCTCGGCCATGAAGACGATGTCGGCGCCGGAGAAACTGCCCATGCTGGCCAGCGAAGTCAGCGCTTGCCGGCGCATGAGTCCGTTCATGGCGTTGTTCAGCGCCATGCTGGTGAACAGGCGCACGAAACGCTCTCCTGGGTTCGCATCGAGCAACTCGGTATCCCGATCGTAGGGCTCGGCCTGCAGGGTCGAGCTCTCGAACAGCGCGGTCCGCGGACACACGAGCACGGCCTGCGGATCGGCGTCGAGTGCCTTTACACACTGCTCGAGAAATGCAGGCGCGCAGAAGTCGTTGGACGAGGCCCATTTGAAATAGGTCCCGCGGGCCGCCGCCAGCGTCGCGAGATAATTGCGATTCGCGCCCAGATTCGTCGGATTGCGCAGCAGTATGATCCGCGGGTCCTGCGCAGCCAGACGCTCGCAGATCGCGACCGTATCGTCGCTCGAGGCATTGTCGGAAATGATCAGTTCGAAATCGCTGAAGGTCTGCGCCAGAATGCTGCCCACGGCTTCCTCGATCCATCGCCGCGAGTTGAACACGGGCATGCCGACACTCACTCGCGGTGCCGTCGATGACCGATGCTGCGCTGACATTCTCGACTCTCCACCCGCTGCCGCCGGGACATTGCGAATTATGTCGGCGGGCGCCCTTGCCGGCTTTGCTTCATATCACACTCACGCCCCAAATGACGTGAATGTCGATATTCTTGGCATTTTTCACGCTCGCGCCCACCGCCAACCGATGACCGTCCGATGACCTCCGCCGCCCTCGTGTCGATCATCATGCCCGTGCACAACGGAGCGCAGTACCTGCGCGAGGCTATCGAAAGCGCGCTCGCGCAGGAGTACTCGCCGCTCGAACTCATCGTCGTAGACGACGGCTCGACGGACGGGACTCCGGCGATTCTCGCCAGCTTCGGCTCGCGCATCATCGCGATCAGGCAGCCGAACGGCGGCGCTGCCGTCGCGCGCAATGCCGCGATTGCCGTCGCGCGCGGCGAGTATCTCGCCTTCCTCGACGCGGACGATCTGTGGCTGCCCAGCAAGCTGCGTACCCAGGTCGAATATCTGGATCGGCATCCGCACCTGGACCTCGTGTGCTCGAACTGGACCGTCCAGACCGACAATCCGGTCGCCGACATCGGCCACTCGGTCGAGTCCGCCGACTCCACGGCATTTGCGCCGCAGACTTCGGAATGGATCTACAACGAACTGCTGATGGATTGCATCGTCCACACGACCACGGTCGTCATGCGGCGGCGGCTGGTCGAGCGCATCGGCAACTTCGACGTGGCGTTGCGCCGCGGCCAGGATTACGACTATTGGCTGCGCGCTTCTCAAGCGACACCCATTCACCGCCTGCCGCAAGCCTTGTCGGTGTATCGGCTGCACGGCACGAACAGCACGTGGCGCCCGCAGCCCGTGAACTATGCTGCCATCATTCTGCAGCGCGCCCTCGACAAGTGGGGCCGCAAAGGCCCGGACGGACGCGTCACGCCGCTGCCGATCATGCGCCGGCGTTTGTCCGAGCTGTGGTTTTCGTTCGGCTATCAGCACGCGAGCAATGGCAGCCGGACGGTGGCCGTCGGCGCGGCATTGCGCAGCCTCATTGCCTGGCCGCTGTATGCCAAACCATGGCGATTGCTCGCACGCTGCGCACTCACTGTCGTGCGAGCTCGCCCGTCCGCTGAACAATTGAGAACGAGAGCATCATGACCGAGTTGTTGCACGAAATTCCCCTGCGACGCGCACGCAGCAGCGCCGACTCGACAGCTCTCGTGCACAAGGGCGTCGCGATGGACTACGCGACACTCGCCGCGTCCATGCAGTCGTGGGCTGCTGCCCTGCTGCAGATGGGTTGCAGCCGGCAAGATCGTGTAGCGGTGTTCCTGCCCAAGCAGTTCGAGACCGTCGTTGCGATGTTCGGCACGGCGCTGGCCGGTTGCGTCTTCGTGCCCGTGAACCCGCTGCTCAAGCCCGCGCAGGTCGAGCACATCCTCAACGACTGCAACGTGCGCGTGCTGGTCACTTCGCCGGAGCGATTGTCCGCGCTCGAGGAGATCCTGGGACGCTGCCCCGATCTGCGTCACGTCGTACTGGTCGGCGAAGCTGGCGCACCCGCCTCACAGCACAAGTCGCTCGAGATGCTCCGTTGGGCTGAAGCCCTGCAGTCCGCTGCGTCGCTGCGTGCGCATCGGGTCATCGACACGGATATGGTCGCGATCCTCTACACGTCCGGCAGCACCGGCAAGCCCAAGGGTGTCGTGCTGTCCCATCGCAACATGGTCACGGGCGCGCACAGCGTCGCCCAGTATCTCGACAATGAGCCGTCGGATCGCCTGCTCGCAGTGCTGCCCTTCAGCTTCGATTACGGATTCAGTCAGTTGTCGACGGCCTTCCACTGCGGCGCGCGCGTCGTGCTGATGGACTACCTGTTTCCGAAAGACATCCTGACGCTGCTCGTCAAGGAACGGATCACCGGCCTCGCCGGCGTGCCGCCGCTGTGGTCGCAGCTGGCCGAGCTTTCCTGGCCCGCGACGGTCACGGAGCACCTGCGCTACATCACGAATTCAGGCGGCGCCATGCCCGGCGCGACACTGCGCAAGCTGCGCGATGCGCTGCCGCGCACACGCGCGTTCCTGATGTATGGCCTGACCGAGGCTTTTCGCTCGACCTACCTGCCCCCCGAGGAAATCGACAAGCGTCCGGGCTCGATGGGCAAGGCCATTCCGAACGCCGAGATTCTGGTCGTGCGCGCCGACGGCACGCCCTGCGCGCCGAACGAGCCCGGCGAGCTCGTGCATCGCGGCTCGCTCGTCTCGCTCGGCTACTGGAACGACGCAGAGAAGACCGCGTTGCGCTTCAAGCCTGCGCCCGGACAGCCGGACGGTTTGCGCATCCCGGAGATGGCGGTGTGGTCGGGCGATACGGTCCGTCAGGACGAAGACGGCTTTCTGTATTTCGTGGGCCGCCGCGACGAGATGATCAAGACCTCCGGATACCGCATCAGCCCGACGGAGATCGAAGAGGTCGTGTTCGCCAGCGGCGCGGTGGCCGACGCCGCGGCTGTGGGCGTGCCGCACCCGACGCTCGGACAAGCGATCGTGATAGTCGCGACCGCGGCGGCGGGTCGAGAGACAGACGCTGCTGCGATTCTCGAAGCGTGTCGCAAGGAGCTGCCCGCATTCATGGTGCCCGCGCGCGTCGAATGGCGCGAAGCGCTGCCCCGCAACCCGAATGGCAAGTACGATCGACCGCGTCTCGCCGCGGAGCTGCAGGATCTGTTCGCGGGGTCTGCGGGATGACGATCGACACGCTCACTCAGCACGAGGCCCATCGCTGGTTCGAAGTGCGCGACGACGTCCTGCACGTGGGCGGCCGTTCCATCATCGACATCGCCGCTGAGGCCGGCGGGCGGCCGTTCTATGTCTACGATCGCCGCGTCATGTCCGAGAAAGTGCGCGAGCTGCGCAGCACGCTACCGCGCGAGATTCACCTGCACTACGCACTGAAAGCGAACCCGATGCCGGACGTCGCGCGCCACATGCGCAGCCTCGTCGACGGTTTCGACGTCGCTTCCATTGCCGAGATGGAAGTTGCGCTCGAAGCAGGCGTGCCTGCCGACGACATCAGCTTCGCCGGCCCGGGCAAGAGCGAGGACGAGCTGCGGCGTGCGGCCGCCGCAGGCATCACGATCAACATCGAGTCGCAACGCGAGCTCGATTTTCTCAGCGCACTGCCGCAGGCGCACGCGCGACCGCGCATCGCGGTGCGCGTCAACCCGGATTTCGAGCTGAAGACGTCGGGCATGAAAATGGGCGGCGGGCCGAAGCAGTTCGGCGTGGACGCGGAGCTCGTGCCGGCGATGTTGCGCTCGCTCGCGGATCGGCCCCTGGAGTTTCGCGGCTTCCACATTTTCAGCGGCTCGCAAAACCTGCGCCCCGAGGCGATCATCGAAGCGCAGCGCAAGAGCCTGGCACTGGCGATCGAGCTCGCGCAGAGCGCGCCAGGGCCGGTGCACTCGTTGAATCTTGGCGGCGGTCTCGGCATCCCGTACTTCCCCGGCGAGCGCAGCCTCGATCTCGCACCGATCGCCGAGAACCTGCGCGAGCTGGTGCCGCAGGCACGAGCGCAGTTGCCGCAGGCGGAGCTGATCCTGGAGCTCGGGCGCTATCTGGTGGGCGAATCGGGGGTGTACTGCTGCCAGGTGCTGGATCGCAAGATCTCGCGGGGCCATGTCTATCTCGTGACCAATGGCGGCCTGCATCATCACCTGGCTGCCTCTGGCAACTTCGGGCAGGTGCTGCGCAAGAACTACCCGGTGGTCGTCGCGAATCATGTGCGCGGCGCAGCGCGTGAAGTTGCATCAGTAGTCGGGCCGCTGTGCACGCCGCTCGATCTGCTCGCCGATCGCATGGAGCTTGCGCGTGCGGAGCCCGGCGACTGGATTGCCGTGCTGCAATCCGGCGCATACGGCTACAGCGCAAGTCCGCTCGCCTTCCTCAGTCACCCCGGACCGGCGCAGATCGTCGTGGGCTGATCGCGCGTGCGCAGCTCGCCGCCGCTGTGTGACGCACTTCACATCTCGGCGAGCGATACTCGCAGCAGCCGCAGCAGCTACAGCCCGATTCTGTAATGAGGCCGGTGCCACCGCCCTCGCGGTGCGCTGCGCGCTGTGTACGCAATACGCAGCAAACCCCGCATTTTTGTGTGGTTCGACGCCGCACCGCCGCGTTTCGCGGGCGTTATGTAGTAGCTTGGCGACAGTCGCAATGACCATCCGCTTCCGCTAACTTACCGTTCGATTGAATCCAGACGCTGCTTCGGCAAACTCATCGAAAGGTGGGGACGCAAAGCCACCGGTCTACGGAACTCGAGTTCTATGACAGCGGGGTTGCCAGTGTTGATACGACGAACCATGCGCACCAGTGCCGCTCCCCGCCGCAGTGCCGGCGATGACGGTCGCTCCCGCCGTCCGTCCTGGCCACTCGCTTTTTTGAACATCACGACTGCACTCGTGGCGGTCTTTTTTGTCCGGAGTCGAACCACAATGCTCGTACGCAAGATCCCTCGAGGCACCTTTCTCGCCCGCGTGGGCCGGTCGCTCGTAGCCGCTGCAGCGGTGTTCGCCGCAAGCTCGGTCCAGGCGGACGTCAACAGCGACTGGGTCTCGCGCAGCACCGGCCCCGGCGTCTTCTACAAGAACAACTTCGACTTCGCGGACACGCAGGCGTTGATCAACAGCAGCTACGGCGAGCTGCCGAATTCCAGCCGCGCCGTGCTCGAGACGACCAACAAGCTCAGCGGCCGCGGCGCGTTCAAGGCGCTCATCCTCAAGTCCTCGGATGAGAGCACGCCCGACTATCGCCACTCCTTCGACATGCCGGTCGGCTCGCAGACGAAGAACGTGAAGAAGAAGGCGTTCTACTACCAGTTCGCCGTCTATCTGCCGCGCTACATCCTCGATCATCGTTTCAAGACGGTGAACAACCAGACCGACACCCGGCACAAGTTCGCCATCATCATGGAGCCCGACCAGAGCTTCGACAGCGGCGAGGTCGTGATCACCAACGCGCACTTCCGGCGCTTCGTCGGCGCGTACCGGATCACCAACGGCGGTAGTGCGACGGACTTCGTGCAGGAAGTCAGCGGCACGCCGTGCACGGGCGGCAATCCGAACTATCGCCGCCAGAATGCAATCAACGCCGGCCCGCAATCGAGCGGCGGCCAGACGGACGCGACCAGCTGCGCGCTCTACAAGCGTCGCTACGGGCCGGTCCACTATGACTTCAGCACTCCGAACAGTTACGGCGACACGCTGGTGGCCGATCCCGATGCGGCGATGAACGGCGGCGCGTGGGTGCCCGATGCCTGGAACGTCGTGGAAGTTCAGGTCGACGCCAACACTCAGACGCTGAAGCTGTGGCATGCCGTCTACGGCAACCAACCGAAGCTGGTGCTGAGCTACTCCGGCAACGCCGACATCGGCGCCCGCGCCAACAACTACACCGGCGTGCAGCTGCTGCCGCGCCTGGAGGAGCTCGCGCCGGATTCGACGCGCCAGGACACCTATGCGATCTACGCTGAGATCATCGCCAGCGATCAGTTCATCGCATTCCCCGGCGCGCCCCTGGTGCGGCCCAATCCGCCGACCAATGTGACGACTGACTAACCGCCGCCGCAGCGACGATCATCAGCCAGCATCAGACCTATCGAGACTTCATCCCATGAACACGGCACTGCATTTCAACACCCGCAAAGGCGCCGCCCTGTGCTGCGCCACCATCCTGAGCACCGTGCTCTGCTTCCCCGCGCTGGGCGCCGTGCAGATGGCCACCACGACAGCTCCGGCGTGGGTTCAGCAGATGACACCGGGCACATGGGTCGCCGTCGGCAGCAACACGATCTCGCAGCTCGACCCCGCGAACGACCCCGCGGCCAACCCCAACTACCCGAACAGCCCGCCGTGGTACGGCAAGACCGGGCAGGCGTCCGTGACGCAGACCTGGAACGGCGGTGCGTTCGCCAGCAAGTACGGTGCGAAGGGCTCGCTGGTAGCGTGGGGTGGTGGCCATCAGGATTACTACGGTAACGAGCTGTACACGTTCGACATGTCGACCCAGAAGTGGTCGCGGATCACCAATCCCTATCGCAACGTCAGCTTCCCGGTGTCGAATGGCATCTGGCCCGACGGCTCGCCGTCGGTTCCGCACACGAGCGCTTTCGCGGGTTATCACCCCGGCACGAACAGCTTCGCGTGCATGCTCACGCAGACCAGCAACACACCCGCCAACGCAACGGTGCCGGTGTTCTTCAGCTTCGACACGATGAAGTGGCGGCACGCGCCGAAGAGTCCCTCCGAAGTGCAGTACGGCGGCTGGGCCGTGTACGACGCGAGTCGCGACGCGTGGTGGATGGAGGGCGGTGACTCGGGTGGCGTGTTCGCGCGCTACACCATGAACGGCGACGGCACCGCGGGCAGCTGGGCCAACTATTCGGCAAAGTTCAACGCTCTCGACAGTCGTGCCGGACGCGATCCGAACAACGACATCCTCGTCATCACGACGTTCCGCCAGAACGACAACATGTACGGCCTCGATCTCAAGAACCCGGGATCGGACCCCGTGCAGCTGAACCAGGGCGGCAGCCCGCCGACGCGCGATGGCGCCGCCGGGTTCGAATGGTCCGATACGTTGAAGGCCTTCGTGTACTGGCGCAGCGGTACGGGCGTCTATCAGGTCAAGCCACCCGCCGGCGACTGGCGCACGGGCACCTGGACCTGGAGCAAGCTCACGGCCGGTAGCAACACCGTGACCGTCGCAGATCCCTCCGCCGGCGTTTACAGCCGCTTCCAGCTTGTGCGCTACCAGGACGTCGAAATCGGCGTCGTCGTCAATGACACCGATGGACGCGTCTACGCCTTCCGGGTACCTGGCGCGCCTCCGGGCGAAGTGACGCCGAATCCGCCGACCTCCGTAACTGCGAACTGACGCACGCCCGCATCGGAACTACGGTCATACCGGGTCGGCTCGCGTCGGAGTAGACTGCCGTCGACTGATCAGTCGGTGGTCTACGATGAACAGACTGCGTTGGGCCGCGAGCCTCGGCCTTGCCCTATTCCTGCTGCCGGGTGCCGCATCGGCGTACGAGTTCGTGCCTACGGAGCTCGAGTGGGCTGGCTGGCCGCAGTACTGCCAGGCTCGTTATGTCACGACGTACGTCGGACAGCGATCGCCGTGGGTCTCGACCTATCCGAAATCCGGCGTCGAGCTCGCCAAGCGGCAGCTCGGCGCAGCGACGTTCGAAGGCGTGCATCACTACTGCGCCGGCCTGATCTGGCTGAATCGAGCGCGCACCGAGCAGGACAAGAAGGTCAGGGCTTTCGATCTGCTGAACGCGCGCGACGAGGCGATGTTCTCCTTCCGCTCGCTGCCGCAGGAGAGTCCGCTGCGCGCGACGATGCTGATCACGCTTGGACTCATCGGCCTCGAGGAAAACAATTCGCAGGATGCGATCGCATTCCTGCAGGACGCGATCAAGGCCAGCCCGAACGAGCCTACGCCGTACGCAGCCATGGCAGTCGCACAGCGTCGCCTGAATCGCCTGGACCTGGCGCGCGATATCCTGGTCGAGGGCAACGCCGCACTGAACGAAAAATCGCCGGAGCTGCAGTACAACCTCGGCCTGATCTATCTGGAGCTCAAGCAGCCCGACCTGGCCATGGAGCGGGCCAAGCTCGCCTATGATCTCGGCTCGCCGCTCCCCGGCCTGAAGAACAAGCTGAAGGCGCTCGGCAAGTGGAATCCGGGCGATCAGACCTCGCAGCTCGTCGACCCGCAGCCGCACTAGCCAGCGCCCAGCATTCCCCGCATCCGCAGGAGCTTCGCCAGCTCCTCGTTCAGCGTCGCGTACGCGGCTGCATTGACGTGCAGGAAGAAATCGTGGTCTGCGTACTGCGCGCGCAGCTGGTCCTGGTCCTGTGACCGCAGCAGCGAATAGGCGTCCAGCACGATCACGCGATCTGAGCTCGCGGCGAGCGCAGCAAGTGCCGCATTGACCTCCACGATCCTGGCGCGAGTCGCCTCGCTCCACACCAGCTGCCGCCGCAGCGGCACCTCCCCGGCGGGGAAGATCGTCGTAACGACAACTACGTCGCTGCGCGCGAGCAGCGCCGCGACGATCTCGCGCAGATTTTCCTGCAGGGCCGCGACCACGCGGTCGGCGTCTTCCGGCATGACGCCCAAAGGATGCAGATCGTTGATTCCGACTTGAACGACGCTGACCGCGACTGCGATGCGCGGCATCTCCCGCAGCTGCAACAGCACCTGCCGCGACGTCTGCCCGCCATGAGCGTGATTCACGACGCGAAAGCTTTTGTTCCAGCTGTTCGTCTGCCACAGATAAGCGCGCGAGTCGCCGATCAGCTCGAACACCGGCCGCCCATCGCCGGCCGCGCGTTCAGGCTCACTGCGCTGCGAGTCCTCGGCAAAGCCGAGCGGGAAGATGCGCGCGACCTGCACCGAACGGAATGCATCGATCAACGAGTAGATCAGCACGACGTTGAGCGCAACGCTTGCCAGCAGCAACGCTGCGAGCGCAGCCCGGACGACCTGGCGTCTGCGGCGCGCACGAGTTTCGTTGTACGAGTCAGACACGGTGCGTGCGTCCTAGGTCGAGACAGCTTCTTCTTTCGCACCCGCAGCCTGTGCCGCAGCGGCTTTCTGGCGGCGGACCTCCGCCAGGCGCGCCAGCAGACTGCTGCGGTAGATCGTCGTGGTCTCGATGATGCGCGTATGCGTCGCCCACAGCAGCCAGTCCCGGGTCGCCTTGGTGTAGAACTCGATCGGCCGGCCGGGACGTTCCGCG